>BOCC01000051.1 GCA_026002715.1 Synergistales bacterium | reverse complement strand
GTACTGCGTAGGCGTGCGCACAAGCAAGAAGAAATTGAAGGCTAAGAGGGCAGCAGTTAAGGAATGGCTCAGGTCAAGGTTGACCAAACCAATCTCAGATACGATGAAGATAGTCAGGGTATCGCTTATTGGTCACTGCAACTACTACGGAGTGAGCGGGAACTTCAAAATGTTACAGAAGTTCTGGAAATATGTAAAATACGCGAGCTACAAAATGCTGAACCGAAGAGACCAAAAGGGTAAGATGAAGAGCGAAGCGTTCGAGCGGATATGGAACTACTACATAGTGAAACCGCGCCTGACGAAGGACATTTGGACTTTTGAACCGAAGCTGGTTTGAAGAGCCGTATGCGGGAAAACCGCACGTACGGTTCTGTGAGGGGCAGTAGACAATACCTTCACTCAGTAAGTATTGATGAAAGGAGTGTCGAGACTGTCTACTCGACGGATGTGATGTTGCAGGATAGAATTTTGACATATTCGGAAGAAGCGGCGAAAAAAGCGGCGAAAAAAGCGGAACTAAAAGGCATTGAGAAAGGCATTGAGAAAGGCATTGAGAAAGGCATCAAGGAAGGCATTGAGAGAGGCATTGAGAGAGGTATTGAGAGAGGCAAAGCTGAAGGCAAAGCTGAAGGTAAAGCTGAAGGCAAAGCTGAAAAGGCTTTTGATATGGCGCGAAAGTTGCTATCGCGCGGCATGACGTTGCTGGAAGTCGCCGAGATTGCTGAATTGCCGATAGATAAGCTCCAAACATTAGTTCCTCGATAGTAAATAAGACGGCTAAACAGCCTAAAGCATTGCAAAACAGCAAAAAGGGAAGCCGCAAACTCGCGGAACGCGGGAGGCTTCCCTTTTGTACATTCTTGTTAAGCCTGAAATTTTTTATGAAACGGCCGTGTGAAAAGGTGAGGAATAATGGCTGGCAACGATGCGAGAGTTATTAAAGAGCGGATAGATATTGTGGATGTCATAAGCGATCGCGTGCGCCTTTTTCCTTCGGGGCGCGGCTTCTTGGGCTTATGTCCGTTTCACAGCGAGAAGACGCCGTCGTTCAATGTATCGCGCGAGTATCAGAACTATCACTGCTTCGGCTGCGGCAAGGGCGGCGACGTGTTCAGCTTCGTCATGGAGACGGAGGGGCTGAGCTTTACCGAAGCTCTCGAACTTTTAGCCGACCGTGCCGGCGTCGAGCTGACGCGCGCTGAGCGGACGCCCAAAGAAAAGGGCAAACACAGTCTTTATGAAGTCATGGAACTTGCGCAAAAAATTTTTCGCTCGTCTATTTTAGCGCCGGAGGGGGAGGCGGCCCGCGCTTATTTGGCCCGGCGCGGAGTTTCACTAAGCGACGCCTCCCGTTTCGAGCTCGGCTGGAGCGCGGCGTCCTGGGACTCGCTCTGGCGTCAGCTTAAAACTTCGGGTGTCTCGTCTCAGGACGCCATAGACGCCGGACTGCTTATAAGCAGCCCAAAGGGGCAGTTCGACCGTTTTCGCGGACGGGTGATGTTCCCGATTCGCGATCTCTCGGGGCGGCTGATAGCGTTCGGCGGGCGTCTCGTGGACGGAGAAGGCGCGAAATATCTGAACAGCCCCGAAGGCGCGCTGTACAGCAAGCGCCGCAGCCTATATCTGCTACACGCGGCCAAGAGCGCGATCAAAGAGAAAAACCGCGTCATTTTGGTGGAGGGCTACATGGACGCGCTGAGGCTCCACATGCGAGGCTACACGGAGAGCGTAGCCTCGCTTGGCACGTCTTTGACGGAAGAGCAGGCGAGGCTGATAAAGCGTTTCAGCAACAGGTGCTTTATATGCTACGACAGCGACGCGGCAGGACAGGCCGCCACGATACGCGGAATGTACACCTTGCAGACGGCGGGGCTCGATATATACGTAATATCCCTGCCAACAGGCAAAGACCCTGACGAATTACTGTCCGGCGAGCGCGGAGAAGAGCTTTTTGAACAAGCCGTCCAGGGCGCCAAGCCTATGATTTTGCAGCATCTGCAAAGCGTAAAGCCGCTTTTGGACGAGCCTTCCACGCGTAAACAGGGGCTTGATTCGCTCTTTGAGGGGCTTTTGCAGCTTTCCCCAGCACACATAGCGCCATACGTCCCCAATCTGTCCGCCGAGATGGGCCTTTACCCGAATCAGTTTTGGCAAGAATTGGATAAAGCGCGCCGTCAGAGCAGGGCGATGCCCGACAGATATATGATGGAAGAACGCAAACAAGACAAAAAACGCGTGGACGCCAAACCAGAAGACGCTCCGCATCCTCTCGAGGCCGCGCTCTGCGCCTTGCTCTTTCGGGATGAATCGTTCAGGGAAGTTTGTGATATGCAGGAGATTTTACCGTTGGTGGCTGACGCGCGCTTAAAAGAGATAATCATGGCTTTGAGCGTCGAGTCGCCTGACGAGCTGGCGCTGCGCTGGCATACTATGGGGGACGGCTTTCCGTTGTCGGTTATTGCGCATGGCGATAGATTTTGCGAGGGGCTCGAGTTCTCGTTCAACAACGAAAACGACACGGACCCGGTGGGGGCCGTGATAGACGGTCTGAAGCGCAGGCGTGCCACTCTGAGGCTGAAATATTTGGACGGACGAATGAAGCGCCAAGAGGCCACGCCCCAAGAGTTAGAGGAGTTCAGGAGCGTGGCGATGGAGGTCAAGGGAGGGCGCTTTAGCTGAGTCTAAGCTGTCTCATAACCCCAAGCGGACATCCCGCCCTCCAGCACAAACATCCGGCGACGGTCATACCCCGCGCGGGCCAATATAGAATAGGCGCTCCACGCGCGCACGGCCGCGCGGCAGACTATGACGATGTCTTTATTTTTTCTGGGCAGCAAATCAGGCTCCTTCGCGATGCGCTCTTTCAGTGTGACGAGCGGAACATTTACAAGCTCTCCGCGCAGTTTGCCGGATGCCTCAAGCTCCTTCGCGTTGCGCACGTCCAATATGACAAAATTTGAATCCCCGCCGTCATAACGCTTTTTGAGTTCCTCGGGCGAACAGCTTGTCATAATGCCATCTATCTTGTTGCGCAGCGTATTCGCGGCGTGGGTCAGAGGGTCGAGGGCCGTGGAAAACGGCGGCGCGTAAGCCAAATCGACGTCGCTCAGGTCGTCGACCGTCAGCGCGCCAAAAGCGGCCGTAGCCACGACATCCAAGCGTTTATCGATCCGCCCCCGCCCCACGGGGCCGAGGATTCGCGCGCCGAGAACGCGCCGCGTCGCCTCGTCCGCGACAAGGTTGATAAACATCTGCGTAGAGCCCGGCATGAAGCTCAAAATATCGGGGTTGGACGTCAAAACATCGATAGCCTCATAGCCGGCATCTTTGGCCTCATGTAAACTCAGGCCGGTCTTGCCGAGACAAAGATCAAAAACGCGGACGACGGCAGTACCCTCAACTCCGCCGAACCGCCTGCCCGACAAAATGTCCCCTTCGCGATACGCTCCGGCTATGTGGTCGGCTATGACTCTGCCGTGCCTGTTGGCCGTAGAGCCCATGGCCTGCCACCTTGGTTTGCCGGTAAGGACGTCAAGGCTCTCCGCGCAGTCTCCGCCCGCGTAAATGTCCGGGTCGTCCGTCTGCAAAAATTGATTGACCAAAAGCCCCTTTTTCCCGACTGATAACCCCGCGCTCCCGCCAAGAGCGACATTGGGCGTAACTCCGATAGAAAGCAAAACAAAGTCGGCGTCGATTTCCCGTTTATCTGTCACGACGCACGTCACTCGCTCTCCGTCACTTTTTACGCCCGTAAGTTTCTCGCCCCCGTAAAACCTCACGCCGTTTTTTTCGAGTTCTTTTTTGACAAACAAGCCAAATCCTTCCCCGGCTATGGACATCAGGGGAAGGGGGAGCGCGTCTATCATGGTCACGTCGAGAGCCCTGTGTTTCAGGGCCTCGGCCATTTCGGTTCCGATGAGCCCAGAGCCTATAATCACCGCCTTTTTTGGGTTTTGTGAGGTGATGTATTCGTCTATGGCAAAATTGTCTTTGAGGCTCGAGAGAGCAAATACGCCCGGCAGGGGTTTTTCAAGCCCCGGGATGTTCGGCCTTATCGGCGTCGCGCCGGTCACCAACACCAACTTGTCGTATGAAAAGGTCTTGGTTTTGCCCGTGGCCAAAATCTTGGCCCCGACTTTTTTCTTCTCGCGGTCGACAGAGAGCGCCTCATGTCCCGTCAAAACGGTCGTGAAAAACAGATTGTCGAAATAGCTCGCGTCTCTTTTGGGGCCGAAGCCCACGCTGGTCAGGCTTGAACGATTTTCGACCTCTTTGCCGATAAAGAACGGAAAGCCGCAGCTCGCGTAGCTTATGTCCTCCCCGCGCTCGAGAATCGTTATCTTGGCCTTCGGCGCGACGCGGGACAGGCGGGCGGCCGTTTTGGCCCCACAGGCGGAGCCTCCTATGATGAGAACTTTCATGTCTATCGCACCCTTTCCCGATTGAAAGCGAGCTAAATAAGCTCTTCGTCGTTCAAAATCTCTATCGTCCAGCGGACGGCGTTGGCGCAGACCGACGGGCACTTGTCGTCATGACCTCCGTCCTTTACAAACTGCTCCATCTCCTCGGGTATGCCTATATCGTAAGAGCGCCCCATTATCTTGGTCTGCACCCCGCGGCAGTCCGCGGAGCCATACTCGGTCTCGAACTTTTTTACGAGTCTTTTGGCCATATCGAGGGTCTTGGCGCGCCGTTTCTCGGGGTCGGCGAAGTCGTCATAGGGGCGTCCCCAGAAGCAAGATAAAGCGGCTACGCTTCCGTTCAAAGCTCCGCAAGCGTAGCCGCATCTCCCTACCCCACCCGCCATGCCCGTCGCGGCCTGAAAAACGGAGTCGTTGATTTTATCCCGCCCAATCGTCTCTTTAAGAGCGGCCAAGACCACCTGCCCGCAGCCGCCGTACTGCTGCTCGTACTTCCAAGCTAACTCGGCCGTCTTGTCCGTTACGTCTTTCAGTTTTGCGCTTTCCATATTATTATCCTCCCGATATTTGTGAGTCGAAGCAAAGGAAGAAAATTTTAACTTCAACTATGATATTTATGAGTATATCAGCTATTTTATAAATATAAACTTTTGGGGCGAGCATATCAAGGTATAATTCCTTAATAATTTTTTAATTCTTTATTTATTCACTTTACAAACCAAAATACTTATGCTAAATTAAAGGTGTCCCTAATACAGAATAAAGTTCTTATATAAGAACAAACAAAATCTCTTGCAGAAAATAGGCGGCCAAAAACAATGGCAAAAGATGACCATAACGCGGTAGACCGCATAGCGGACATTTTGGAGTATGTGGCGACGCATAAAGAAGGCGCTACTTTTTCGGAGGTAATGCGGAGCATTTCGATACCGAGAAGCAGCCTGCATCCCTTGATACATACACTGTGCAAGCGTCAGTTTTTATACTACAAAGAAAACGAGCGCAGATATTTCTTGGGAGACAAGATTTTTTCTCTCAGCATCGAATACAGAAATAATATTGACGTTCTGAATATGATAGACGTCATGCTTGCGGAGCTTGCTAAAAACGTGGATGCGACTTGCTATTTTGGCGTTCTCGCCGGCAATGAGGTTTTATATTTGCTGAGGCAGATAGTGATGAGTCCTATACAGATAATAGTGCGGCCCGGCTATCGACTCAAAGCCTACGCAGCCTCTATCGGAAAAGCGTTGCTCTCGCAGTTCAATAAAGACGAACTTACTCTTCTGTACCCGGACGGCTTAGAGCCTATAACGAAAAATACGGTTGCGGACATAGATAAACTTTATCTTCAGCTTTCGAGGGGAAAAGAGGAGGGGGTTTTTTACGAAAAGGAAGAGTCGGCTATACACGTGCAATGTGTCGCCGCGCCTGTTTGTTATCAACAAAAGGTGATAGCCGCGCTGAGCATAGCGTTTCCGGTGTTTGATGATACCCAAAACCACGAGAAAATCCAATTTAACAAAGAAAATCTTTTATTGACCAAGCAAAAGGTCGAAGACATTATCGCAAAGAACGGAATGAGCTGGATTTATGGAGGTTGAATTTATGAAGGTTAAATATTTGCTTAGCAAGCAAGGGAGGGGTGTTATGGACAAAAGCGTATAAGTGCAAGCGTCGGTGAAGTATGGTGGTTGTTTTCTGTGTTGATATGAGAGAGGGAGGTAGGAAAATGTTTATGAAGCGAGTAATGGTTTGTTTGTCCTTGCTTTTGTGTGTTGCGATACTTTTTCCGGTGTGCGGTTACGGAGCGGACGCCAAGAAAATAGTGTTGCCCAAAAAAGACAGAGATACACTGATTTTCGGAGCTGAAAACGAGCCCAGCGGACTCGATATGATCAATCAGACCACACAGGGTTCAATCACTATATCAACCCCGCTCTTTGAAAGGCTGATCAAATGCAACGACGTTACGGGGACATTCGAGCCGCTTCTGGCCACGGAGTGGCATTGGGTAAACGACACGACGCTTGCCTTGACGCTTCGCGACGACGTTTACTTTCATAACGGCGAAAAGCTGACCGCGGAGGACGTGAAGTACACTATTGAGCGCCTGAAAGACGGCACTGCCACGTCTTCGCTATATTCCAGCTTCGACGGCCCAAATTCCAAGGTTATTGACGCCACGCACATCGAGATAGCGTTCAAACAGCCTTGCGCGCCGGCTTTGGCCCTGCTGAGCTCTCCGGGGTCTAACGTGGTTTGCAAGAGCTACGTAGAAAAAGTAGGGAACGATGTATTTGCCAGGAATCCTATCGGAACAGGCCCGTTCAAATTCGTCCGGTGGGATTCGGGCGACAGCATTTATTACGAGCGCAACGATAAATATTGGGGGAAAACCTCCGAATATAAGAACTTGACAATGCGAATCATAGCGGACGTCGGCGCGCGCATGATCGCCGTAGAGGCCGGGGATGTCGATATAACCGTAACTCTTCTTCAGTCGCTGACAAGGCGCATTAAAAACGGAGAGGCTCCCGGGTTGGATTATTACGCCATACCAAGCGTGTATTTCTTTTGGCTTGCGATGAGCGACGAGTTCGAGCCCTTCCGAAACCTAAAGGTACGGCAGGCCATCGCGCACGCTATCGATACCGAGCAGGTGGTCTTCGCGTCCTATGGACCGAACGGCGCGCGGCTTTCTTCTATCGTGCCCGAAGCTACTTGGGGGTATAAGAAAGCGGAGCCGTATGAGTATAACCCGGAGCTTTCAAAAAAACTTTTGGCGGAAGCGGGATACCCGAATGGCTTTGACGTGGATTTTGTCACATCTGAGGCCACCAACGCAGCCGACGCCGGAGAGGCCGTTTCGGCGATGCTTTCGCAAGTGGGTATCAGAGCCCAACAGAAGAAATTCACGGCCTCCAATTGGCAGACAATGGTTCTCAACGGCACCGCTCCTATGTCGTTCGGCGGAATGGCCGTCTCCACAGGGGATATATCGCAAGGGGTCGCTCATCTGCGCTCGACAGCCCCTCAGGTTACATATAAGTGGCATGACCCCCATGTCGACACTCTGCTCGACAGGGGAATTCAGGAAATGAATCCCGAGAAGCGGTACGAAATTTACGCTGAGCTGCAGGATTACGTCTTAGAAAATTGCTTGGACATCCCGCTGCTCGATGTATATTTCAGTTTTGCTTGCAGGGATTATATCCAGGGCTTTGTGCCGCACAGCAGACAGTTTCTTGACTTCCCGAGCATCACGTTTGCAAAATAGCTGACAATCTTGTTCTGAGGAGTCCGGCGCGCTGACTGGGGCAGGGCTGACTCCTCAGAAACTATCAAAAAAGAAAGGGAGAGCCGAGTGATACGATATATCTTAAAACGCATTCTCATGCTGATTCCTGTGCTGTTCCTTGTCTTGTTCATTGTCTTCACCATCAACTATTTTTCCCCGGGCGACCCCGTGAGCTCCATTGTCGGCGCCGAAGCGACGATGGAACAGCGGGCGCGGGTCAGAGAATCATTGGGGCTGAACGATTCGTTTATTGTACGCTTTGGCAGATATGTTTTGAATGTCGCCACAAAGCTCGATTTGGGTACTGACTATATAACCAAACGCCCCGTCCGCGACGAAATTTTTGAGCGGCTTCCAACGACTCTTTCGCTGACATTTCTGGCCATAGCGCTGGCCAGTGTGGTGGGGATAACTCTTGGCATAATTTCGGCGCGATTCCAATATTCGATATTCGATTATATGTCTACGCTTTTTTCGCTTATAGCTTCGTCCATGCCGGCGTTCTGGATTGGACTTATGCTGCTGATGGTGTTCGCTCTCAAGTTCAGAATGCTGCCGTCCTCCGGTTTCAATTCGCCAAGACACTGGATTTTACCGGTGGCGACAATAGCGTTCAACGTGCTTGCGATTGTCACGCGCAATACCCGTTCCAGTATGCTCGAGGTCATCCGTCAGGACTACATCACCACCGCGCGGGCCAAAGGTTTGGGAGAGGTGAAAGTCATCGCGCAACATGCCCTTAAAAACGCGCTGATACCGGTTTTTACGGTAATCGGTGTGCAAATTGGCCGCACGCTTGGCAACGCCGTGGTTGTGGAGACCGTGTTTTCCATTCCAGGGCTTGGCAGTCTGATGGTAACTGCGGTAAAGATGAGCAATTTTGAAGTTGTTCAAGGGTGCATCATAATCATCGCCCTTTCGTTTTGCGTTATAAATCTGATAGTGGACCTGCTCTACGCGTTTTTGGACCCGCGCATCAAGGGGCAGTACATGAAAGCCGGCAAGCGGACAATCGCAAAAGCAGCGAAATCCGGAGGTAGCGCAAATGGCTAAAACGATAGAGGTAAATCGGCTTTACGCGGGGAACATCCACAGAAAAGGACAACTATCCGAAATTTGGAAACGGCTGAAAAAAAACAGACTTGCGGTTGCGGGCATGTATTTTGTGATATTGCTGCTCTTAGTCGCGGTTTTTGCCAATTATATCGCGCCGTATCCTTACGACAAAGCCAATATGGTCGAAAGGCTGCAGTATCCATCTCTCAAACACTGGATGGGAACCGACAATTTTGGACGAGATTTGTTTTCTCGGCTTATCGTGGGTACGCGCGTCTCGTTGATGGTAGCCGCTTTCGCTGTGACTATCAGCCTGTTTTTCGGCAGTATCCTGGGTTATACCGCGGCTTATATCGGCGGGATATATGAGACCTTTGTGATGCGCATTATGGACGCCTTCTTGTCCATACCTTCCATAATTCTGGCCATTGCCATAGCGGTTTCGTTGGGGTTTGGCGTTACGAGCACGGCCATTGCCATTGGATTCAGCAATATCCCGGTATTCGCGCGGGTGTCTCGAGCCGCTGTTTTGACGATCAAGGACAATGAGTTCATAGAGGCCGCAAGGTCCAACGGAGCCGGCAACGCGCGAATTCTCATTCGGCACATCGTCCCCAACTCATTGGCTCCCATATTGGTGCAAATAAGCCTATCTCTTGCGAATTCCATTTTGGTCATATCTTCCCTGAGCTTTGTCGGCTGCGGAGTACAGCCCCCCACACCCGAATGGGGTTCCATTCTGTCTGTTGGCAGGGAGTATATCGGCGACTTTTACCCCTTTCTTGTCTTTCCCGGTATTTTTATCAGCGTAACTCTTATTTCATTCAATCTCTTCAGCGACGGCTTGAGAGACGCGTTGGATCCACGCCTGAAATGACACACTCGAAACTTCATACAAAATGGACAAGGAAAGGTGTGTAACGCCTGTGAAGCTACTTGAGATAAGGGGTTTGGAAATTCATTACGTGACAGACGACGGAATTTTCAAAGCCGTAAACGGTGTCGATTTGGTAATAGAGGAAGGCGAAGCGGTGGGTCTTGTGGGAGAAACCGGAGCGGGCAAGACCACGACGGCGCTCGGCATTTTGCGTCTCGTTCCGTCTCCTCCCGGTAAAATCGTCGGGGGCGAAATTTTTTTCGCTGGAGAAAATCTGCTCAAAAAATCCATGAAGGCCATGCGAAAAATCCGAGGCGCCGAAATATCGATGATATTTCAAGATCCGATGACGGCGCTCAACCCCACTATTCGAGTTGGCGAGCAGATAGCCGAAGTTATAAAACAGCACATGAATTGCTCTAAAACGGAGGCGCTCTCGCGCGCCATAGACATGTTGTCTACGGTGGGCATTCAGCCTGAGCGCGCCATGGAGTATCCGCACCAATTTTCAGGAGGGATGAAGCAGCGTGTAGTCATAGCCATCGCGCTGGCATGTCAGCCAAAGCTCTTGATCGCCGACGAGCCCACAACGGCGCTCGATGTCACGATTCAGGCGCAAGTCCTTGATATGATACACGACCTCCAGCAAAAGCTGCACACGTCCATGCTGCTTATCACGCACGATTTGGGCGTCGTGGCGGAGACCTGCGACAAGGTCGCCATCATGTACGCTGGCGAGATTATGGAATACGGCACATTGGATCAAGTTTATAACGATACCAAGCATCCATATACAAAAGGTCTTTTTGCCTCTATCCCCAGCCTCGACAAAAAGGCCGGGCGCTTGCAGCCCATCCAAGGTATGATGCCCAATCCGAGCGACTTGCCGAGCGGCTGCGTTTTTCACCCCAGATGCCCCCGCGCCTCCGAAATATGCAAAGTCAAAGCCGCGAGTATGAGCGAAGTTTCGGGAGGGCATTTTGTCAGATGTATTTTATGTGAAAATGGCGATATGGAGGGGAAGTGATGGAGAATATTCTCGAGGTAAGGGGTCTAAAAAAATACTTCGAAGTCAGCGGCGGTAATTTGCACGCGGTCGATGATGTCAGCTTTGAGCTGAAGCAGGCCGAAACGCTTGGGGTGGTAGGCGAATCAGGGTGCGGAAAGTCCACCCTGGGCAGGGTGGTCTTGGGGCTTTTAGACGCGACGGACGGGAGTATTTTATTTGAGGGCAAAGAGACGGCGCGTCTGAATAAAAACGAGCGTTTTTCTTTGCGTAAAAACATGCAAATGATTTTTCAAGATCCCTATTCCTCTTTGGATCCGCGCATGTGCGTCCGAGATATTATCGCTCAACCTCTGCTGATATATAGATGTTTGAATTCCAAGGACGAAATTGACAACCGAGTGGCCGACATAATGCAGACGGTTGGCTTGGATATTCGGTTTGCGTTTTCTTATCCGCATGAGTTGGACGGTGGACGTCGGCAGCGCGTCGGTATTGGTCGCGCTTTGGCGCTCAACCCTAAATTCATCGTCTGTGACGAGCCGGTTTCCGCCCTCGATGTATCCATACAGGCGCAGATACTCAACCTGATGCAGGATTTACAGCAGGAGAAGAAATTTTCCTATCTGTTCATTACACACGACCTCTCCGTCGTAAAGCATATCTCCAACAACATTATGGTTATGTACTTGGGAGGGGTGATAGAAAAATGCGAGTCGGATCAGCTTTTTGAGCACCCGTTGCATCCTTATACCAAGGGACTGCTCGCGGCGATTCCCATACCCGTGCCGGGCGCCAAAAGAGAGCGCGAACTGCTTAAAGGCGAGCTTTCTTCACCTATAAATCCAAAGCCGGGGTGTCGTTTCGTCAACCGATGCTTCTGTCCTACGGATCTGTGCGGCCGGCAACAGCCATCGCTGAAAGAAATTTTACCGGGGCATTTTGTCGCCTGTCACCATGTAGAGCGAGTAAATGACATGTAACTCAAAAGAAGGAGCGTGAGCGTAGATGAAAATTACAAGCGTTAAGCCTTATTTGGTCTTTTCGGGGTGGAGAAGGAATTGGCTTTTTATAAAAATCGAGACTGACGAGGGTGTCACCGGCTGGGGCGAGGGATACACATTTCTTGACCGCGATCACTGCGTCATGAATTATGTTGAGGAATTGGGAGAGTGCATAATCGGACGAGACCCTTTCAATATTAAGAGCTTCACCTATTTTGCCTACGTGGATTTTGCGAAGAAGAGAGGTTCTCTCGATTTTTACGCCGCCGTGAGCGGTATGGAGATGGCGCTTTGGGATATAGCGGGCAAAGCGCTTAACGCGCCAGTGCATCGTCTGATGGGCGGTGTTTGCAGGGATAAACTGCGCCTTTATATAAACGGCTGGATAACGGAAGACGCGCATACTGTAGACGAAGTGGCTGAGAAGGCGCAAGAGGCAGTAGCGCAGGGATTTACCGCCTTGAAACTGGATCCTCTTCCCCCGAACTGGTCGATGTTCCTGAGCCACGAGGAAGAGCAATATACAGTTGATCGCATTCGCGCGATTCGTGAGGCTGTGGGGCCAAACATCGATCTTTTGGTGGACGCGCATCGCCGGATGTCGGCTTACGATACGGTGAGCTTGGCAAGACGCCTGCGTGAGTTCGATCTTTACTGGTACGAAGAGCCGGTTTCAAGCAAAAACATAGAGTTGTTGGCCCAGGTCAAATCAAAGATAACGCAGAGGGTCGTGACGGGGGAGGAGCTCTACACGAAAGCCGAGTTCCGCCGCGTGTTCGAGCTTGGGGCCGCGGACGTCATCAACCCCGACATTTGCAACTGCGGCGGAATGCTCGAGCTCAGAGAAATAGCCGCGATGGCCGAGGCCTACTATATAAGCGTGACGCCGCACAACTGCTACAACATGTCTTGGTTAGCTATGGCTGCGACGGGCCATGTCTGCGCGGCGATGCCGAACTTCCTTATAGCGGAGCACTTCAACAGGCTTGACGGCGTATGCAAAGAGCTCTTCAAGAACACGCTCGTCGTCAAAGACGGGTATCTTTATCTTCCAGACGGGCCCGGTATCGGCATGGAGGTAAACGAGGAGTATTTGATGAAGCGATCCTATCAGCACGACAAAAAGCGCTCAATACACGAGTTCTTTTAAAGGAGCGCGTTAGGAACGAGGAGGCAGAAGTAGAAAATGTTAGCCATATTCGGTTTTGCATGTGTCGCGGCGATTCTTTTTTTGATTATGACAAAAAAGATGACACCCTTAGTGTCGCTGGTGTTGATCCCTCTGATATTTTGCGTCCTTCTTGGCAAGGGCGTTTTTATCGGAGACTATGTAAAGAGCGGCGTTACAAAAGTGGCTGTCAACGGTGTGATGTATATGTTTTCCATCCTATTTTTCGGGTTGATGCGTGACAACGGCGCTTTTGACCCAGTGGTGAAAGGCATTGTCAAATTTGTGGGAGGTAACCCGGTCCTTGTCGTAATGGGCGCGTACACAATTGCGCTTATCGGTCATTTGGACGGGGCTGGCGCAACAACGTTCCTGTTGGCATGTCCGGTCATGATGCCCATCTTCGAGTCCTTGAAAATGAGCAACATGGTGCTTTGTTGTGTTGTAGCTATGGGAGCCGGTATCATGAATATGCTGCCTTGGGGCGGCCAAGTAAATCGTGCCTCGGTTGCCCTCGGTCTTGATCTGATGGAAATCTACCGCCCGCTGATACTTCCCCAGATAATGGGGGTCCTCTCCGGCTACGGAATCTCTTTTTACTTGGGCTTAAAGGAAAAAAGGCGCCTGACGGCAGCGGGGCTTTTGCTGGAAGGTCAATTTTCCCTTGAACAAATAGGGCTTCAGCAAACCGAGTTTGAGCTCAGTCTACGGCGTCCTAAGCTATATCCTATCAACTTAGCCATTCTGCTTGTCACAATTGCCCTCATGATGACCGGAGTAATTATCCCGGCGGCCACTTTCATTGCCGCCGCTTGTCTGACTATGGTCATCAATTATCGTGACCCTGAATTACAGAGGAAGTTAGTAAGTTATCACGCGCCGGAATGCATGATGATCGCGGGCGTTTTGTTTGCGGCGGGCGTAATGTCCGGTATCCTGACCGAAACAGGCATGATCGGCGCCATGTCCGACGTGATTATCAGAGCGGTCCCGGAATCGCTTGCAAGATACTCGGCGATAATCTTTGGCTTCTTTGCGATGCCCCTTACCCTGATATTCGATACCGACGCCTTCTACTACGGCGTCCTGCCAGTCATTGCGAATTCTATGGGGCGTTTTGGCGTTCCCCCTACGGACATAGCTCGCGCTTTTCTGACCGGGTTACACACGGTTGGCTTCCCGATTTCAGCTTTTTCCGCCGCGGTCTGGCTGCTGGTTTCGCTGTGCAAGGTGGAGTTGGGTGACCTGCAGAAGTTCGCGTTTAAGTGGCTTTGGCTGATGTCGCTTGTCGTCCTGCTTATGTGTTTCATCACCGGTGTGTTCACATTATAAAATTAAAGAAAGGGCTTCAACTATGTATTACAAAAAAATCGGTAGCACTGACATAAACGCGTCCGTGGTAGCTTTGGGCACCTGGTCAATGGGCGGCGACAGCAACTGGGGGCCTGCAGAAGACGAAAATTCCATCCGGGTTATCCATACCGCCATAGATATGGGTATCAATTATTTTGACACGGCGCCGGCATATGGTTTCGGTCACAGCGAACAGGTGCTGAAAAAAGCCTTGGAAGGCCACCGGGACAAGGTATATGTGGCGACCAAATGCGGCTTGCGCTGTGACGAAACCGACGAAACCACCTATCTGCACAACCAAAGAGACGGCATTACGAACCGCCGTAACCTCTCACCCGCCAGTATGCGGTTTGAGTTGGAGCGGTCGCTGCAAAATTTGGGTACAGACTATGTAGATATGTACATTACGCATTATCAGACCATGCCAGGTTACGAGCCCAGTATAGAAGTCACGATGACCGCGCTTGAATCTTTCCGTAAAGAAGGACTAATCCGCGGGATCGGCGCTTCCAACATCACGAGAGAACAAATACTGGAATACACGAAATACGGCACGTTGGATTTGGTGCAGAACAAATACAGCATGCTTGACCGCGACACCCAAAAGGAAATTGTCGCCCTGTGCGCCGAAAAGAAAATGGCCTTTCAGACGTTTTCTCCTATGGAGCGCGGGATTTTAGCCGGGAAGATAGGCTTGGACACCGAAATAAGCAACCGCGCGCGCCAAAACAATAAATGGTACGAGCGCGAAAACCGCGTCAAAGTGCTGGGAATGTTGGATAAAATGAAACCGCTGTGCGGCAAGTATTCCTGCGACATATCCAGCATAGTAGTCGCTTGGACATTGGCGCAAAACGGCAGCATCAACCTCTTGTGCGGCTCACGTAAAATTGAGCAGATACAGGCAAACGCGCTTGGCGGCGGCTTTGTCATGGACAAAGAGGATATTGCCGCAATTGACGGCTACCTTTCTGAGGTTTTAGCCTAATCGCAGGTAGGCGTCCAATCTTGCGGGTAGTTTTGCAATTACGTTAAAACGCCCGCGTTCATAACAAACGGAGGAAACAACCATGCCAAGAGTCACCGTGGAAATTCTGGAAGGCCGCAATGCAGAGCAAAAAAGGGCGGTCGTTAAGGGCGTCTGCGATTCCATCAACGAGGTTTTCGGCAGCGCAAAGCCTAATATTGCCGTGCGAATCGCGCCCATAAAACCGGAGGATCTTGCCGTTTCCGGAGAACTTCTGTCCGATTCAGAGAAAGACATCACCACCCTGTACGGATTGGGCGAACCACGGATTACGGTCCAACACGTGGAAGGCCGAAGCTTGGACCAACGAAGGCAACTTGCCGGGCTTATCACCGACCGTGTGGCGCAGGCGCTTGCATTGCCGAAAGACCGTGTGACCATCTATTTCCTTGTCGCCAAACTCACCGAGCTTGCCGGGGGCGGTATGTTGAACATTGATAATAAAAAGTAGCGGGGGGGTGCGCCAGTTCGGTGTGCGTAATATAGTCGGGTGAGAGTCCCGACCTGATAAAGCTTAGCAAGCAGTCAGTACCAAGCCTTGGAGCCAAAGCCGCGAGGTGAGGTTTAAGCGTAGGCATGGGA
>BOCC01000050.1 GCA_026002715.1 Synergistales bacterium | reverse complement strand
TTTACCGCGTATTGAGAATATGGGACGAAAATATTGACCCCAAAGTGAGAGAGGTGTGGAGAATGCGGCTTATTCCGATAGACGAAGCTATAAGGGAAATTCATATACGCGACGCGAGGGAAGAGGGCAAAGCTGAGGGTATGTTTGAGGTCGCCCGTAGAATGCTGTCCCGCAATATGTCCGTCAGCGATATTGTCGACGTGACAGGTCTCGGTGAGGACGATATTCTGAGTTTAAGCTAAAATGACATGTGGACAGATTCACAGAAGACGCCCAAGTTGGGCGTCTTCATTTTTGAGACAACCCTTGCTGCTTGACGAACGGATGAATTTACCCCTTAGCCGCTGTGCCGGATTTCATTCCTCTTCCCCTCAAAGATCGCTATCTTCTAACGCCCAATTATCGACGATCCAGTTCGCTTCCTCTATTACACTCTCTAAGTGTACTTTCAACGGTTCGTTCATAACGTAAGTGTGCGCGTTATTGTCTGCGGACATTTCAGGCGTGTCACGCTTATAAATCCAGATTTCGTCATAGACGTTAGGTTTTTTTAATTTATGATTCTCTACCATTATGAGAATCACTTTAAAACCATGTTTTTTCGAGATTAGAGAGTGCAGATAATATTTGCGTTGCGACATCCCTTTAGTGTCAATATCTCTGCTGTCATAGTTGTTTGCCTGCTTAGCAAACCCTGCGAGGGCTGCTTTAAACACGGCGTCACGATCTTTTATCTCAAAATCATGACGTTCTTTCAGCGGTGTCCAACCCTTGCTCGCGGAGGCGGCGCTGTCTTTCGCCGTCTTTTTCCCGTCCATATTATCCAGCGCTTCGCTCGCGGGCTTGTAGTTGGGGTTGATTTCAAGCGCGCGCTTGAACCATGTCCTTGCGTCGTCGTTCTTCTTCAGCTTCAGCGCGCTCTCGCCGGCCCAGTACGCGGAGAGATAGTTGCCGGCGTAGTCTTTTGCGAGCTTCGAGAATCCGGCGTAGGCTTCCTTGTATTTTTTTTGCGAATACAGCTTCCACGTCCCGCGATGCTGAATGCCCAGCGTGTTTTTATCTTTTGGCGGCATGGGGTAGGAGTTTATTACCTTCGCGTCCGTCGAATTATTGAGCTCGCTGTCCGCGGGGAGCGGCGTATACTCCGGGGCCTCCGCCTTTTCGGGCGCGCCGGGGATCAGGTAACTAGTATAGACGTCGTTTATCGTTATGCCCTTCAGTTTTTTGGTGTAGGAAACAACTATTGAGCTGATTTTGCCGTCGTATTCGTCTATGAGAGTGACTATTCCGTCCCGTATCCACATATGGGTTCTGACGTTATCTTTCGTCCTGTTTGAATAATCGCCGGGGACGAGAGCCATTTTCAGGACGCCGCTGATAGGATCGCCTACGCCGCTGCCGTTGGGCAGTTTGAACGCGGGGTTTCTGGTCGCTAACCCCAATAGATCTCCCATAGGGCGAAGTTCAAGAGTGAGGTCAAGCGCGCCTTGCGTGTACCTGACGGAATCTTGCCCCTCCATTGCGAGTGGGTCTTTCACGAGTTTGCCCATAGTATCGCATAGCGTTTTCCGAGCCTCTGGCGACTTGGCAAAAGCCGCGGCATACTTCTTCACGCCGTCAACATGCTCTTCCAAGGTGAAAGCGTATGAAATCCCCGACATGACGCGCAATAGCGAAAGCATCACAAACAGAACGAAAAATTTTTTCATAGTCAACATCTCCCTTAAAGTTTTTTGTTTCGGCTTAAAACAGACTGCGTCAAAATAAGCCGGATAAATAATCAAAAATACTACTTTAATATATCACTTTGATCATAACACTCAAAATAATTATACATTTGAATAATTATAACACTCAAATTTTGTCCTGACTTCAACGCTTTCCCCACAACTCAAAGAGGCGCAATCAAGATGCTGTAAGCACTTGAGTGTTACCAAGCCATACAATATCATACAATATCTGTTATGCTAAAAAGATACCGTTCAACAGCTTATCAAAAGACTCATTTGTAATATAATACAGACATATCAAATATTGGTCATCTCTATTCACTTTTAAAACATGCTCTTAGGCCTATCAGAAAGAGGGGGTAACAGGCTTATGCTTTTTGAATGGATACGCACCATTATCGTTTTGCCCGGCACGGTTCTTGTTTTTTTACCCGCCCTGCTTCTTTATTTTACGGATTACCGCTGGACATTCAGCTCTTGGCCGCTGTTTATCGCAGGCATCATTTTTATGCTGGTCGGCTTGGGTTTGGCGGGCTGGACAATGTGGCTTTTTGCGAAGAAGGGGCTGGGGACGGCGGCCCCTTGGGCGCCGCCGAAAAAACTGGTGATCGAAGGCCCGTATCGCCATGTGAGGAATCCGATGATTTCCAGCGTGTTGACGCTGCTGATTGCGGAGTCGTTGTTGTTGAATTCCTGGTCTGTCATAGGGATCTTTGCTCTCTTTTTCGCTGGAAACATGGTGTATTTCCCGCTCGTTGAGGAAAAAGAACTCGAAAAACGCTTTGGGGCAGCGTATCTGGACTATAAACGCAATGTGCCGCGCTGGATCCCCCGTCTCACCCCCCTCGAAAAGAACCCTTGATTTTATTCGGTTATTTTACTTGCAAAAAAATACGCCTGACTTCATTGCGACATTTTTGAGAATATTTTAAAATGTTTGGCGTCAAATTTTGCCGACTTGATTTTGAGCAAATTTTAAAAAAGTCTAAGCGAAAGGGTGAGTTTGTATACTCAAGAGGACACACAGAAAGGATTAGCAGACGCAATGAACGGAATCAACAAGGCCAACGACTCCATCCAGAACATAGCGGCCGTCGCTGAGGAGCAGGCCGAGACCATCCAGACGCACGCCAAGACATTGACGGAGGTTCTCTTCTACCGCAAATTGAAGACCGACAAAGACACCCCGGCCAAGCCGCTCAAATCTCTCGCCAAACCGGTGAGGTGGGCGTAAAACTGTCACTGTAAACAAAAACGGCCCTGCGTAAAAACACGGGGTCGTTTTTGCGTACTATAGCGTATTTTGCTTCTTGTTCGCCTGTTTTTCTTGTTAGTTTTCAGAAAATGCATTATAGTGCGCATATTCCTTCGTAAAAAACTTACGGGGAATTAACTTTCAGTAAAAATTTTACGAGTGGGAGAGTCGGTTTTTTTATGTTTAACTGGAAAAACGTCAGAATGAGAAACAAATTGCTTTTTGGGTTCGGTCTGCTTTTGGTGGTGTTCGCGGCGGCGGTCGGTTTGGCTTGGGTGGATATAGAAAAGGCGGTCGACAGCAGCAAATTTATGAGCAACGTCTTGGTGGACTCGATAAGGGAGAGCAGCGAGCTTGAACGCGAATTTTACGAAGCTGCTCAAGTCGTGCAAATTTTGGAACGCAAGGAAACCGCCGAAACAGCAGAAGCCACCCGCGCGAAGATGCTTATTCTCAAAAAAGGTTTCGCCGACATGGCGGCCTTCGGAACGTCTTATCCGGCTCTCAAAGCGCCGGCGTATTGGAGAGACACCGTCGCTCCTTTGTGCAGAAACTTTGACGAAAGCGTGCAAAGAACTTACACGGTTATAGATAACAAGGCCAAAACATACGCCGCCATAGGCGAGGCGGGGGCG
This sequence comes from Synergistales bacterium, assembly GCA_026002715.1. Classification (GTDB taxonomy): domain Bacteria; phylum Synergistota; class Synergistia; order Synergistales; family Aminobacteriaceae; genus BNVG01. The sequence goes on along the minus strand of BOCC01000050.1, from coordinate 12,846 downwards.
ACGGTCGTGGAGTCCGCAAAGGCTATGTTGGATATGTTCTCCGGCATAGTGCAAGAAGAAATTGAGGGCAATAACGACAAAAATCGAATCACGGCTATGCTCGGCATGTGGAACTCGACGGGCGATATACTTATAGGAACAATGGAAGCGCGGCGCGTCATGCAAAAAGCCATGATGGACAGCGACCCCGACGCGATGAGGAAACTGTCGCCGGTTCTCGGCAAGGCCAAGGGCGACGCCGAAAAGATGTTGGCGGCCGCAAGCAGCCCTGAGCGCGCACAGATTGTGAAGAGCCTTGTCGACTCTCTCGGCGCGTACCGCGGCGCAACTGACGACTTCGCTAAGGCTCACGAAGATCTTAACAAAGAGATGAATATTCGTACCGACCTAATGGCCGCTCTCAGCAAGGAAACCACAAACGCTTCAACGCTTGCCGTAAACAGCGTCGACGAGATTACCAGCGAAAACGTCGTCGACTTGGCTGCTTCGGCAAGATTGCTGATGGTCTCGATTATTGTGTCCATAGCGCTCGGCGTTATCATAGCCCTCTTTATAGCGGGCGGCATATCGGGGCCGCTCAACCGCATAGTCGGCCTCGCGGAGCGCGCCCGAAACGGCGACCTCACCGTGGCGCATGATGATTTCAGATACTCGGGCAGAGACGAAATGGGCAAGCTCGTAAACGCCCTCTCGGCGATGATAGACGCTCAGGAAGGCGCCATGAAGAATATAGCCGGCGTCGCCCAAAACCTCTTTGGCGAATCGCACAACCTCTCGGAGATAGCCGAGCGGTCAAACGCGTCTATGGAAGAGATAAAAGCCTCCATCGATCAAGTTTCAACCCTGAGCGAATCGAACGGCGCGGCTCTTGAGGAGTGCAACCTCGGAGTCGAGGAGATGAGTGCCGGGGCTAACACTGTAGCGCAGGCCGCCACCGAAAGCGCCGAGTTCCTGTCTGAGACCACAAGTTTGTCGAGCAACGCGACGGCGGCCGTCGATAAGGTCATAAAGGGTATGCGCGACGTCGAGACAAACGCGGGCGAGGTCGCGGCAAAAACGCGGCAGCTCATAACCTCCGTCGAAAACGTCAGCGGCTTTGTATCCGTCATAACGAGCATCGCCGACCAGACGAACCTTTTGGCGCTGAACGCCGCCATAGAAGCGGCGAGAGCGGGTGAAGTGGGGCGCGGCTTCGCTGTCGTGGCCGAGGAGGTCAGAAAATTGGCCGAGGAGTCGGCGCGCGCGGCGCAGAGCGTGGGCGGCATAATCGGAGAGCTCCAGAGTGGCTCCCGCGAGAGCATAGACGCCATAGCCGTGGCGGCGAAAATACTTACGGCGACGCTCGTTCAGGCCAAAGACGCACAAAAGGGACTCGATGACGCGTTGGGCGGTATTAATAAGGCCAACGACTCCATCCAGAACATAGCGGCCGTGGCGGAAGAGCAGGCCGCGTCAAGCAAAGAAGTAGCCACAGGCATAGACAACGCCACGCGCTCCACAATGGAGATGGTGAGCACCGTATCCAACATCAGGCTCGCCGCGGACAGCACGACGCAGGCCGCGCAGGGCGTGGCGGAGCAGGCCGAGGCTATCCAGACGCGTGTCGATACGTTGACAGAGGTTCTCTCGCACTTCAAACTCAAGGCCGACAAAGACACCCCCAAACCCAAAAACGAGAGCAAAAAAGCTCTTACTAAGCCGGTGAGAGCTCTTAGACCCGTAAAATTGGCATAATAATCAAAACTAAAACGCCCAGCGCTTTTGCGCGGGGCGTTTTTTACTCTCGCTTCATTAGCTCTTCCATCAATCCGTGTCTGAGCCCTCGCCCGCTGACCGTCACCGCGTTTGCGCCGACAATATTCATAACGACGCGAACGACGCAGGCCCCCGCCAAAACTATGTCCGCTCTTTTTGGTGGAAGCCCCGGGATTTTTTTGCGCTCCTCTATGGTTTTCTCAGCGTAGCTTTCTATCTGCGCCGCGATTGCGCTTTCGCTCAAAACTGTGCCGTGGACCGCGCCGCTGTCCGGTTTATCTAAGCCGTCTCTGACGTAAGCCAGCGTCGTAACCGCTCCGCCTATACCTATCAATAAGGGCGCGTCATCCTCCTGTTTGACGCCCCATTTCGAGAACTCCTCCCTGACCGACGCCTCAGCCTTTTCCACGCTGCCCTCGTCCACGGGGTCGCTGCGAAAATACTCCTCCGTAAGCCAGACCGCACCGACCGGTACGCTGAAACTTTTGTCGATGGCACGCCCGCGCCCATATATGAACTCCGTGCTTCCGCCTCCGGTATCGAAAACCAAAATATTTTTGTCCCCGCGTTCATCTCTTACCGACAGGCTTGAACATACCCCCAAGTGCGAAAGTCTGGCCTCTTCTTTGCCATCTATAACTCTCAATTCAACGTCGGCCTTACGTTTTACCAGATCGATAAACGCGCTCGCGTTTTTCGCCGTCCTCATGGCCATGGTCCCGACCACGGCTATCTCCTCCGCGCCGCTTTCTCTCGCCATGCGCGTATAGTTCGCTATCGCGTCGGCGTTGCGTTCCATGGCGGCGGCCGATATTACGCCCGTATCTCTGAGTCCTTCCCCAAGGCGGACTATATCGTTTCCCTCGTCGAGTGCGCGCAAATCTTCGCCGATTTTCTCAGCCAAGAAAAATTTTATGGAGTTTGTGCCTACATCTATGACGCATTTTATTTTGGGTTTCATTTTGAATTTTGTAAATTCTCCTTTTTGGACCGCCCCTATCGAGATGAGGAAATATCTATTATCGTGACCTCGGGGGGCGCGAAAAACCTCATCGGCGGCCCCCAGAACCCGGTGCCGTTGCTTACATAAACCAAGCTGTCCCCGTGCTTCGACAATCCTTGCACGCTTTTGTTGACGCGAGATGCTACGTATATGAACGGCCATATCTGGCCTCCGTGGGTGTGCCCGGAAAGCTGAAGGTCGAATTTTCCTTCAGTCCCGGCTATGACATACGGGCGGTGTTTCAGGAGGATTATAGCCTCTTTGTTTTTGCGGGAAAAATCTATACCCTCCGGCAGAATCTCTTCGCTGAAGCCTCTGCCCATTTTGACAGGGTCGTCAAGGCCTATAAGCGTTATTCCCGCCACTTCCGTCCGTTCGTCGCGCAAAACGGTCAGACCCGCGCGTTTCATAAATTCAACGGCCTGCCCTACGCCACTGTAAAAATCGTGGTTTCCCGTGACGGCAAAGGCTCCGTATTTGGCGCCGCTGCCGCGCAGAAGCTCGGCCTCGCGGAGCCGTTCGTCCATATTTCCGTCCACGAGGTCTCCGCCTATCAAAAAAATATCGGGCTTAGAGTCACGAACTATGGCCATGGCTCGCTCCAGCCGGTTAAGCGTATAGACGCCGCCGAGGTGTACGTCCGTCAAAAGCGCTATTCTGAGGCGTTCCATTCCTCCGAACCCCGGCGACGCAAGCTCGACCGCGACGTCGACCCTGCGGACGTTCCAAGCCTCGTAGAAGCTGTAAAGCACTGTTAGAATTATAACGACAAGCGTGACGCGCACGCACTTCCGCGGGGCGAAAAAACGCGCCCTAAGCGACGCGCCCGTCACGGCGTCTATTATCCAAGCTCCCAGAGTTCCCATATCCAAGATGAAAAACCCGAGGCAGGCCAAACCGACTATGGCAAGCCATGTAAATGACAGGACAAAAATAACCTCACCAGCACGGCCCGAGCCTAAAATCCCAGCTCTGGAGGCAAAAGGCAAAACCGCCCCTATAAGCGCCGCGCAGATATAAATCAGATTCCACGCTCCGGGAGCGAAGCCCAAGCGCAGCTTGAGGTAAATATATATATTGGAAGCTACAAAAAAAGCGAGAACACTTTGAACCAAAATTTCATTTACCGAATTCTATTGAGGCGCGCTCAGCGAAGACGTCAAACGGCTCAAAATGTCATTGAATGAAATATCGTTTGCGGGCGGGCCAAAAAACAGCGCCTTGTCCAAGAACTTTGGCAGCGTGGTCAGCTTTAAAAACGCCTCCCGCATCTCAGGGCTGGTTGTGATGTCGACGAGTTTGCTGGTGACCATGTTGGCTCCTTCCAGCTTTGTCTCCGGCAAAAGCAGATAAATATCGCGGCTGTTCACGGCGGACGCCGTGTCGGACTCCCTTACGCTTTTTTTGATGTATCTGCAATATTCATTGAACACCTCTTTTTGCGCTTCAGGCGAATCAGTGTCGTCAAAAATTATGCGTATAAGCGCGGCGGAGATGCTTCGCTTGTATCTGCTTACGCGATACAGTTCTTTATTGGTGCGCCTAGCGGCGACCGGGGCGGCAAAAAGCGTCGTCTCCGGGTCCACGAGGTCCCCCGCTATTGCCACCTGAGGCGTGGCGGCCGTGATTATCTCCTCGAGGCAAAAGCAATATTTATCGCTCGGCAGGGCGGTTTGCAAGAGCTTCCATTCTTTGCCCTTTATACGGACTATTTCCCTGTCTATCGGGGTCAAGACCGTCACCGGGTATCCCAAGACGTCCCTTCTCGAAAGACCCGTTATCTGCAAAAATACGTCGCTGACCGTCAGAACATCTCCTTCGCTGTCCGCGAAAGCCACGGGGAGAGGGAGAGAATCTATGTCGTCGCTTAAGTTGTTCGGTGATTTATTTTCGTTTGACTTACCAAGCGCGTATCCGCCGTAATGCCTTGCGTGATGGTAAAAAATGAGCAGAACCGCCGAACCGCATATGACCATAGTCACACCCAGCCACTCCACAAAAGACGCTCCGACGCGCAGAGCCAAAGGACATATCAACAGCCCCTGAGCGATCACCTGTGTAGGGAGAAGCCCTTTGTCGAATCCCCTGTTCATGAAAAGCACGTAAAGAATTGTCATTGTCATGAACAAGAGCCCCGTAAGCCCCCATATCGAGGAGTGTACGGAAACAACGGCGCCGCTAGCGAATGTGATGACCGCCATAAAGGTGACAACACCTACAACTGGAGGTATAAAGAGCCACTGGGCGGAAATTGTATTGGAATCGTTCATTATTATTTAAGAACCTCCCGGGCCTTTCGGCTTGACTTATAATTTAATAGCTCAAAACTATTATAGCTTATCACAACATAACCCCAAAGTTAAGACGCAGGTCATAATTTGTGAATACAAAATGAATGACCCAAATCCGCAGATTGACTAATTAGCCAAGCGCGATATAACATAACACAGGATGTGGCGCGGTACGGCTCTGGATAAAACGTTGCGCGGGTATCGGCTCCACGCGTCGCGGTTATAGATCACCATATTCAGGAGAGCGAATTGCCGCCTCTTTGCGACTTGCGCCCTTGGCTTGGGAGCTGTTCTACATTGGTATGGAAACTCCTGTCGGAAGAGTCTTTTCCCGTCGACGCCCACCTTGGCACAGAGCCCGGACAGGAGGGCGAGTATCGCAAGATAGGACGCTCCGTATGGGCGCTTGAAATGGACGAACCGTTTACCGTGGAAATAGCGGGCGGCGTCCTGCGCGGAGAAAGCGGCGACTGGCTCTTGCAATACGGCGACGGCGAGTACGGAATCGTCGGCGGGAAAATTTTTGAAAAAACTTACGTAACGGCAGCGCCGTAACTGTCCTGATTGGCCGCAGGCATGAATATCACAAAACTTTTTGACAAAGACCTAAATATACGCGCTCAAACCTTCAACCTCCTTGGAATTGCTGGCTCTGTCACCGGCGTCGTCGCCGCCGCGTCCAGCGCGCTCACCGGCGCGGGGGTAGCGAATATCACCGCGCGCGAGTACGCGACGAGCAAGATACCACACAAGCGAAACGCGGACGGCGTCGGCCTCGGTCTGTCCATAGCGAAGGAATTAGCCGCCCTCATGGGCGGCGTGATAACGGTGGAAAGTGCCCCCGGCAAAGGCAGCGTCTTCACGCTCACCCTTCCGCAAGCTCCGCGCGGCGCGGCGCCGATAGGAGACTGGCGCGTTGCGGAGACGCGGCTTGCCGGCAATGTTTCCGAGATAAATTTCACCGCCCCTCGGTGCAGAGTTCTCGCGGTTGACGATAACCCCAGCAAATCTGAGAGTCGTGACGGAATTTCTCAGACGGACGAAGCTCCGGCTTGATACCGTGTCCGGCGGACAGGAATGTATAAGGGCCGTCAAAGAAGCTATATATGAAAATGACAATTATCACCTCGTCCTGATGGACTACATGATGCCCGATATGGACGGCATGGAAACTTTCGAGATTCTAAAGGAGGAGATTGCGGGGTTCGACACGCCGGTCGTCATGCTCACGGCGGACGCCGTCGTCGGAGAGCGGGAAAAATTTCTGAACGCCGGCTTCACGGCCTGTCTTCAAAAGCCTATCGCGAGGCGCGCGCTGGAAGACGCCATTCTGCGCGTTTTGCCGGAGGAACTTGTCGAGCGAGGCGGCGGCGCGGTTGGTTTTGGGATAAGCGACGAAACGAGACGGGAAATAGAGCGAGAGCTGTCAGAGTATGGAGTGTCGCTTTCCGAAGGGCTTAAATGCGCCAGCGGCGATTTCGCTCTTTACAGGCAGCTGGCCCTGATTTTTACGGAAAGACACGAGCCGTTGAAGCGCGAAATTGAAACGCTGCTGAACAGCCGTGATTACAAAGCTCTGACTTATCGCTTCCACTCGCTGAAAAGCAACGCGGGCGAAGTTGGGGCTGTAGACTGCCGGAACACTGCCGTGAAGTTGGAGCGCGAGTGCGGTGTCGGAAGCGGCGCGCGGGATGATTACGTCAGGTGCCTGTACGCGGTTTTATCCATGGAGTGGGAACGCGCGCGTGATGCTGCCGGCTGCTCCATCGTAGTTGCCCTCCACTATTTTGCCTATTACGCCGCTAAAATCCGCGCTTTCACCGGAACCGACGTTCAGCTTCACGTCCTGCCCATCGAATAACGACAGATTGTCTATACCGGCATTGGTGACGCCGGGGCCGAAATTGATAAATTCAAACAAGCCTACGTCGGTAATCGTTCCCGTCGTGTTGTTTATGTTCAGCTTATTGCCGGTGAACCAGTCGTAATTGGTTGAAGTGCGACCACCACCGCTACCGCCCATGACCCCATCTAAAGAACCGCCAAAGGCGTTAATGGTCACTTCGTTGTTGGTCGCGATACCTTCCTCTGCAAGTCCGCCGGTGACTTAGGCGTCGGTGTTTCAAAAAAACCCTTTCCGTCTGCCTTAAGGACACTCGCAAGGATAACGCTGTGCGGACGAACAAGAGCGTATCCAACGACGAGAAAGGGTTTGCCGTGATAGCCGATACAGTGATTAAAAAGATTGCCAAGGTATGTACGAAAACCCTTTACTGTGGCAATAGGCATGGAATCGACGGATGTTTATTGACGACGTAGTCGATGGCGAAAGATCCATAGAGTATCTCGACGACGAAATAACGCGTATAGAGAAAGGGATCAGGGTTCACGTGGACAAAAACCCCGGCATGAAGAACGACCTTGAGCTTATGCGATCTACTGATTCTGGATAATTTGAAGATTCATCATGGAAAAATGGTTGCGAAGTATGTGAAGAAGAACAAGGATAAAATCGAGATTTTTTACTTGCCGCCATATGCTCCAGAATTTAACCCGGACGAATATTTGAATGGCAATTTGAAGCGCGAAATAGCCAAGCGCGATCATTCAAAAAATATGAAAGATCTGCGCTCCAAAACGAATAGCATAATGCAGAAAATTTAGAAAGACAATGATCATGTTAAGAGCTATTTTGAAAACAAGTTCATCAGTTATGCCGCTTGAGATACGCAAGACTTATTTGGTGGGTTAATATTAGCTCTACGAAAGCTAATACGAGTTTTATTATCTTGTCCACTGACCGAAAAATCTCCGAACTACCCGGCATCGGTGAATTTCGTTGTAAAATAGACAAGACGATGAACGCAAACCCGCAAATCTTGGGTGTCAATTCATTGTCCTATTTATTCAAGAAAAAATAAAAGAAGGCGCGTAGTGACATGTTGATTTTCAAAGGCGATAAACTGCTTATAAGTGATGAAACTTATGATTTTAATGATTTAGGGCGAGATGGCGGACGGTGTTTAAGAAGCTCTAAAGACTTACCGGCTTCGTGGGACATTACGACTCATTGGCGCGAGGTAGGCGACGCGGACGGCGACGGTATCGCGTCGCGTCTATGCGCGGCGTGGGAGGACTTGCGCGTTGTGTGGACTCGCTTTGGCGAAGAGGATTTTGTCAAAGCCGGCGCGGCTTTTCAGTATATGAACTGGCTCAGGCTCACTCGCTTTTGCTCGGTTTGCGGCGGCGCTATGTCGCCTCGGGAGGAGGACAAGGGGCTTTTGTGCGGCTCGTGCGGACGCGTGGTTTACGCGCCGCTGCATCCCGCCATAATAGTCGCGGTGGAGCGCGACGGGAAGCTGCTTTTGGCTCACAACGCGCGAATGCCGACAAAGCGATACAGTGTCTTAGCCGGCTTCGTCGAGCCGGGGGAGTCTCTCGAACAGACTATAGCGCGTGAGGTTATGGAGGAGGTCGGCGTCGAAGTGCAAGACGTGCGCTACTTCGGAAGTCAGCCTTGGCCGTTTCCCTGCTCGCTGATGCTGGGTTTTACGGCGCGATGGAAGAGCGGGGAGATTCACCCGGACGGCCTCGAACTGAACGACGCCGGGTGGTACGCGCCGGAGGATTTCCCGGAAATCCCGCCCGGCATGAGCATATCGCGCAAACTCATAGACGACTTCGCGGTTAGAATGGGGAAACGATAGTTGCCCTGACTCCCCATATTTTGTCATTGGAATTTACGCCTATGCTGAGCTTGACGCCCGGATAAGAGTTGGCCTCCGGAAACGTCCGCTGAAGCAAAAGCGCGCCGCCCTTATTTATGGTGGTTCCAATGACAAACCCCCCTTCTTCAATAGACGGCGAAAAAGAGTCCGCAAGACAATAAAACGCCTCCGTCACCACCCACTCCCCCATTGGTACGAGCTGAAAAATATCTATAGGCGCGGCGGCGCTTAAAACGGAGACGGAACCGCCGCACTTTTCCGCAAGCATAAGGTTGAAATCGACGCAGCGCCCAACGGACGTCGTTTCCCAGCCCCCGTCAAACGAGTCTTGGTCGAAAGCCCCGAGGTCTTTGTGGCGCTCGCCGCGCGGCGTTTTATGCGTGACCCCAACCTTGCCGTCAAGAATCATTAAAATCCTGTGAAAGCCGGGTAGGGACGTAAACGTCGATTCTTCCAAATCCACAGTGGCTGAGCTCAGACGCCACTCGAAGTCGCGTTTCGCGTATTCGGCTTCCGGCGGCCATATCGCGATTTGCCTCGTGACCCCGCCTGTCCATTTGCTGTCGGTTATGGCTTCGGGGGCGACGCGCGTAATTTTGGTCTTTATATCCATCCCAAGACACCCTCACTCGTTTTATAAAATAATATCAAAATAATATCAATGCAAGACTTGACGTAAAATCTCAATTTCTTTTTATGGCTATAGTGTTGCTTCAGGAACACCTCAAAATTTGCGCGCCTCTCGTAGGGGCGACCGCCTCGGTCGCCCCTACGTTTGGATTATGTCCTGGGTAAACCCTACAGCCATGTTTCTTTTTCTCAATTTTTCTTATTTTTTTTGATTTCTTCTCTTAATTTTCATCTATATAATATATACTATATGAAAAATGCTGGAAAATACAATAAGAATAGCGTAAAAGGGAGCGTATGTGATTATGGAAGGTATACGTATCAAGAGAAAAAGCGTGTTCAGCAGCATTTTTGGGTTTATGGGAGCCATTTTGGCCTTGTCGGTTTGGATAGCCCCGCAAGTTGAAGGATGGATACTTTACGTAGCTGACGGACTTCAGAGTCTCGGTGCGTCGTATCCCCAGATAGCCGGCTGGATACCGTCCACCGAGCTTTGGCCGGACTTCGCGCGTGTTATAGTGCCTCCGGATATTGTCGCGGCGGCCCTTGTCATGAAGGGGAATTTTTCGCTTTTCCTGATCGCGGGCGCGGTTGCCCTATTTGTGTCTCTCTGGAACATCGTCAGGGGTAAAGACGGTTTACCCGCCATTTTTTTCGCCGCGCCATTCGTTACGCTTTTGGCCGGCGCCGTGCTCTGGGGCTTGACTTTAGCGTCGGAGCGATTTTTTCCGGAGTGCAAAATTATGGCTTATATGCCGGAGCATGGCATTGCCGCCGCGCTTAGCGCGCTGGCTGACTACGTCACGGCATCTAAGGAATCGCTCATTCTGTGGACTATGTCCGGCGTGGGGTCGCTTATCGGGCTTTTAGCCGGGATATCTGGCTCTAGGAGAAGAGCGGTTGGGTGGGAAGGCAGCGTCGGTATGTTGCTTGTGCTTTTTGCCGTCTCTTCGGAGCTCGATCCAAATTTCTTGAGATTAGCCAACTTTTTGGAACTCATTACACAACTGTCTTGCGCCGGGATAATAGCGCTTGGCATGACTTTTGTCATGGTTTCGGGCGGTATAGATCTATCCTCAAGCTCTATGGCGGCGCTTTTGGGATACATAATGATAGGCGCGATGAATCGCTCCCTGACCAGTTTTGACGGAGGCGCGCGGGATGCGTTTATCTGCGCGGTTTTAGCTATAATTGGCATTGGGGCGCTTTTAGGGTTGCTTTCAGGGCTTTTGACGGCGGCAGCACGCACAAAACCCTTTATCATTACATTTGCCGCCGCGGCGATATACAGCTCCGTCAATATATATTTCAGCGAATGCAACGGCGTCGGCGCGGACGCGTTTTTGATGGAAATAGGAAATTATTCCGCGCTTTCCATACCTCTGTCAGTATGGGCATTTTTTGTCTTGGCCTTTTTTTACGGAGAAATATTGGGCAATACGCGCTTTGGGCGCTGCGTGAAAGTGACGGGCGCGCGCGAGACAAGAGCTGTCCGTATCGGCATAAACGTAGCCAGCATAAAGATTATTTCTTATATTTTGTCCGGAATAGCGACTGCCGCCGCCGCGTTCTTTTTGGTTGCGCGCGGTGAGAACTTAGGTTCGGTGGCGACCGCGTTTTACCTTGAGATAGACGTCATAGCGGCCGTCCTGATAGGCGGAACGCTCGTCACGGGAGGGAAAGGGGCAATAGCCGGTACTGTGACGGGGCTTATGGTTCTTGGGTTGGTCAATAACTTAATGAACATGTTCTCCGTTTCCCCGTCTCTTTATGGAGCGATCAAGGGCGTTCTTATTTTGGCTTCGGTGATGATTTATCGCGCAACGAAACGGTCGTCCACCTATTGAGACGGCAGGCTCATAAGCGGCGCGCGCGGGCATATCGTCCGCCGCGCCTTCCATCCATGAGAAACATGAAAAAAGGGATAAAACAGGACGAGCGTCAACAGGCCCTTGTCTAAAATCCCCGCCGTAACCATCTTCCCGCTTGCGACAGAATTTCGGCATTGGTCTGTGCTGTCCGCGCCTTTCCGGGCTCATACTCCAAGATGAAGCAATGAGCGTTCCAAACGATCCATGCTCTCCAAGCCAAAAATGGCCCGAACCATACTACGCACAACACGAGCGAAATCAAATTAGACCGATCGGGAGAGCCGAACAAAATATTGAATATCATAAAGGGGTATATTCCTACAAAAATCCTGCTCAATACGCAAAAAAGAAAGAATCCCAGACAATAGGAAAAATACGTCAAAAGGAACCACCGTCTTTTCTCGACAGTCCGAAATTCCGGGGCTTTAAATATCTTAAATCGCAGAACAAGGGAAGGAATATAAGCTACCGTCAAAACGAAGAAAACCCCAACAAGCAGCAACGCTTCAATTCCGAGAATCTTCGCGACGGCACGCTGAAATTCGTTCATGCCGACAATTAGAAAGGATACTATCAGCAACATCACCAATGACAAAAACATTAGAACACCGTCGAAAAACATTATTGAGCGCCAATAGCGAAAAGGATACTCTATCAACAGTCGTTTGAGTAAATAACGGTGATTCTTCAGCAAATTTGTCCACGCTGCCCTCAATCCACCCAAAATGAACGCTCCCCTCAAGGCGGCCTCCGATTCCAAGACCCCACCCTATAACTTTCCTTATCTTATCATCTTATCACTATCGGGCGACTCCGCTCATTCATAGTTTCTAACCTCCACGGCCGTTTCATAAAAAATTTCAGGCTTAACAAGAATGTACAAAAGGGAAGCCTCCCGCATCTCGCGAGTTTGCGGCTTCCCTTTTTGTCGTTTTGCAATGCCTTAGGCTGTCTATCTGTCTTGTTTACTTATCTGTCTTGTTTACTATCGAGGAACTAATGTTTGGAGCGTATCTATCGGCAATTCAGCAATCTCGGCGACTTCCAGCAACGTCATGCCGCGCGCCAGCAATTTTCGCGCCATATCAAAAGCCTTTTCGGCTCTGCCTTTCTCAATGCCTTTCTCAATACCTCTCTCAATGCCTTGCTCAATACCTTCCTTGATGCCTTTCTCAATGCCTTTTAGTTCCGCTTCTTCCGAATAGGTCAAAATTTTATCCTGCAACATTACATCCGTCGAGTAGACAGTCTCGACACTCCTTTCATCAATACTTACTGAGTGAAGGTATTGTCTACTGCCCCTCACAGAACCGTACTTGCGGTTTTCCCGCATACGGCTCTTCAAATCAGCTTCGGTTCAAAAGTCCATATTGGCTGATTGATACCTTATATCCTTCAGTTTATGTTCCACGCTCTTAAGAACCTCCTGTGTCCCGCGTGCTTCCCTTTAGGAAACGCTGATTTGTTATCCCCTTCGCTCCATGTGCTTTCACACACTTCATCACTACTATGAGATAATCCGACTTCTGACAGACCATCGGGTTCACTCCATTTTCAAGATTTCATTT
>BOCC01000049.1 GCA_026002715.1 Synergistales bacterium | reverse complement strand
TATAATATATCTTGAGTAGTATTACTTGCGTAAAATAACGTTGTGAAGCGATAGTGTGAAGTCGCAAAGGCGAAACAAAAAACATATGGAGGAGAATATCATGGCTGAAAATTGGAAGGACGCTTTGACTGACAAGCTGTGCGAGGCGTTTTTGCAGTTGAAAACCCCGGACGAGATGTACGCGTTTCTTGAAGATGTGGCTACTATCGGAGAGGTGAAAGCGTTGGCTCAGAGGTTTGAGGTAGCACGCCTTTTGAGCGAAGGTAAGACTTATCCTCAAATAGCGCAGCACACGGGAGCGAGCACCGCTACCATCAGCCGCGTGAAAAAGTTTTTGGACTACGGCGCTGGCGGATACAAGATTGTTTTGGAGCGCGTTACGCGGCCCGGAGACCCAAAGCCCGGCGACGCCAAGAGCGCGTCCGATAAGCAAAAGGCGTAGTTTTGCCGCGAACGTTTTGAGCGGTTTCCCTGTTACCGCCGTGCCGAATATGAATTTAGACGCGCCCGAGCTTTATTTCAACCGTGAAATCAGTTGGATCGAGTTCAACAAAAGAGTGCTGGACGAGGCGATGGATCTGTCGAATCCTCTCCTCGAACAGCTCAAGTTTCTTTCTATATTTTACAACAATCTTGACGAGTTTTTTATGGTGCGCGTATCGAACATCTATAGGCAATATATGAGCGGAACTTGGGGGGCGTCGTCCGACAGGACGACCCCCGCGAGGGCTTTGGCCGCCATAAGGAAAAAGATAATTCCGCTTTTGAGTCTCGCTCAGAGTTTCTGGAGCAAGACGCTTCGCGGCGCGCTTCGCGAAAACGGCATACGTATCGTTGAATACGATGAATTGCAGGACAAGCACAAAAGATTTTTGCAGGGGTATTACCAGAGCGAAATTTATCCTATTTTAACGCCTCAGGCCATAGATCCGGGGCGTCCTTTTCCCATCATCTCCAATGAATCGCTGAATATTTTAGTGGAGCTGTCGTCCCCCATAGGGGAGACCTGTTTCGCCCGTCTCAAGATACCGAACAACATCAGTCGTTTTCTATTTATTCCGCGCAACAAGGAGGCCAAGACCCACGCTTCTTTGGGGTTTTCGTCAAACGCCAACGACAACGATATTTTGTTTCTGGAAGACGTCATCTACCGCAATCTGGACTCTCTTTTCCCCGGTTATCAGGTCGTATCCGCCGCCACGTTCCGCATAACGCGAAACACCGATTTCGAGATAGAGACGGACGAGGCCGACGATCTCTTGGAGACTATACGGGACCTTGTAGACCAAAGGCGCTTCGGCGAGGTCATCAGGCTCGAGATTTCGCACGGCGCGGCGTCGTCGCTCTCCGGATTTTTAATAAAACGTCTTGAGCTTTTGCCGTTTCAGATATACAGAGTGAAGGGGCCGCTTGGCGCGTCAGACCTTATGGAGCTTTGCAAAGTCGAGCGTCCGGACCTGAAAGACCCGCCATATACCCCGCGCGTCCCCGCTCCTTTCAACGAGTCCCGCGTCGGCGTCTTCGCCATGCTAAGGCGTTACGACCTAATGCTCTACCACCCTTATGACAGCTTCGCGCCCGTGCTGGATTTCCTGCGCCGAGCCGCGGACGATCCGCAGGTCATAGCTATAAAACAGACCATATACCGCGTCGGTAGCGAGTCTCCCATTGTGGACGAGCTTGTCAGGGCGCGCCGCAACGGCAAGCAGGTGACGGCGGTCGTCGAGCTGAAAGCGCGCTTTGACGAGGAGCGCAACATAAAATGGGCGGACACCTTAGAAGAAGAGGGGCTGCACGTCGTCTACGGGCTTATAGGGATGAAGATTCACGCCAAGCTCTGCCTCGTCCTGCGCAGGGAAAACGACGGGATAAGGCGCTACGTCCATATCGGGACGGGCAACTACAACCCAACCACGGCCAAGACTTACACCGACTTGGGGCTTTTTACGAGCAATGAGGAGATATGCGCCGACGTGACGGACCTTTTCAACCACATGACGGGCTTCGCGCGTAAAAGCAGCTACAGAAAGCTCTTGGTGTCGCCGCTCTCCACGCGCGGCGAATTATTGTCGCGCATAGACAGAGAAATTCGCCTCCATCAGGAGCGCGGGGGCGGAAAGATATTCTTCAAGATAAACCATTTGGTCGATCAGGCTTGCATAGAGGCGCTCTACCGCGCGTCGCGCGCCGGGGTCGAGGTTCGCCTTCAGGTGCGCGGTATATGCTGTCTTCGCCCCGGCGTGCCGGAGGTGAGCGAAAACATAACGGTCACGTCCTTGGTGGGGCGTTTTTTGGAGCACACGCGGATATACTGGTTTGGCAACGGGGGAGGCGGAGGGGAGATGTTTATCGGAAGCGCCGACCTCATGCCCCGCAATCTCGACCGGCGCGTCGAGGTACTGACGCCCGTTTTGGACGCGGCTGTCCGAAAGACCATCTTAGAGGATATTTTGCTCACGCACATGAGCGACAACGCAAAACTGAAAACACTGAAAAGCGACGGAAGCTACGAAAAAATAACGCGCCGCGAGGGGGAACCTATAATAAACTCTCAGCAGATTATGATGAGGCGAGAATGCGGATGGAATCCGCTTTTTACATTTGACGGCGACATCGGCGGACATGAGAAAAAACTCGTGAAGCCGAAAAATATAAAATCCAAAAAGAAGAACGCGTGATGTTAGCTCATTTGCGCGAATACCGCGCTTTCGGCGCGGGCGTCGTCGCGGAGCTTCTTGACGGCGTCCTGAAGCATAAAGACGGCGTTCTCGGGGCCGGGGACGGCAAAGACGTAGAGCCGGTCCATAATATGAGGGTGGGGACGCGGCGCCTGCGCGAGGCGCTGCCGCTTTTCAGGGGCTGCTTCGGGGCGAGCGAGTTTGAGGCCGCCACGCGGGATATAAAACGATTGACCCGCGCGTTGGGCTTGGCTCGCGACCTCGACGTGCAGATGGAGGCCATAGGCAGCCGTGCCAAAGACAACCCCGGCCTTGGCCGTCTTTTGTTGCGCCTCGGCCAAAGACGAGCCGCCTTGAACAAAAAACTGACCCGCGCCCTGAGCGAGTTCGAGTCCGCTCCCTCCGTCAAGGTCATAGCTTCCCGCGTCCGCGCCATTCTGGGCGAGGCGTACATCGAAAACGGCAAGCCAGCCGAAGGCGACGCAAGACCGTTGGAGGACAAGGCCACGCGCCAAAAAATTATCGAGGAAGTCAAAGAGCGGACGGCGCGTCTTCTGGGTTTCAGCGGCGACGCGTTGAACAAACGCACTCCAGAGTCCTTGCATGAAACGCGCAAAGCCGCAAAACATCTGCGTTACGCGCTCGAGATTTACAATCCTCTTTTTGAAAACCGCCTGAGCGATCACGTCAAAAAAATCAAGACGCTGCAGGATGTTTTGGGCAGCGTTCACGACGCTGACGTGTGGCTTTCCTTTTTGCCCAGCTTTCTTGTTGACGAGCGCGAAAAAATGGCGCGGTATCAGGGGCATACCCGAAACTTTGGCAGAATCGCCCGCGGGCTGTCTGGCTTTGAGCTTCTAAAACGCGCGGAGCGCGAAAAAGTTTGCGCGGAATTTGTAGCGCTGTGGAAAAAAACTTTATCCGAGCGCTGGTGGGAGGATATATTTCACGTTTTGTCGGGAAACTAATAATAAATTGAGTTAAAATAGGAATGAATTAAAAAATTAAATTGGAGGTCTTGAAATGGCTGAAGTCATCATTATCCACGACCCAAACGAGCCCGATTTGAAAGACAAGATTTTGCGTTTTTTTATGAAGCACATACTGTGGCTGGCGATTGTAGCTCTCGCGGCGCTTGGCGCGGCCAGGAATATCTACACGATCCCGTCGGACTCGCGCGGCATCGTGCTTCGTTTCGGCGCCATATCGGGCGTGGTGGACCCAGGGTTGCATATGAAGATTCCGTTTGCGGACGAGGTTTACGTTATTCCGGCCTCGCGTAAGCAGAGCCTCGAGTTTGGCTTCCGCGCCGACGGAGGGCTGCAGCGCCAGCAAAACGCGGGTGTTGCGGCCATGAAATACGGCGGTCAGTGGCCCGTCGAGGGTGAAAAACTCATGCTGACCAAGGACAACAAGCTAATAGAGGTCGAGTGGGTGATGCACTTTCATATCGGCGCGCCTGAGGACTACGTGTTCAACCTGCCCGTAGACGGCGCCGCGAAAGAAAAAATGCTGCGAGACCTCTGTATGGCCACGATGAGGAGAATTTTCGCCTCTATCTATTTTGACGACGGTCTGACGAGCGGGAAGCAGAAAATTCAGGAGGACGCGAGCAAAATCCTCCAGACGTCCTTCAACGACCTGAAGGCCGGGATAATGATAGACGAGGTGCTTTTGCAGGAAACCAACGTCAGCGAGGCCATAAAAGCCGACTACAACAGCGTGACCACGGCCGAGGAACAAGTCAAGACGATGATTTACCAAGCCGAGGCTCACGCCAACAAAGTCATACCGGAGGCCGAGGGTCGGGCGTCCATACTTGTGAACGAGGGCGAGTCTTATAAATTCAAGCGCATAGCTGAGGCGGAGGGAGAGGCCGCGCGCCTTAGCCTCTTGCAGGAGGCGTACAAGCTGAACCCCGAATTGACGCGCCTCAACATGTGGGCCGACGGCATGGGCGAGGTCCTGAGCAAACTCAAGATCGTGTTTGTCGAGGGCTTGGGCGACGGCAGCGCAAACGGAACCCTGAAAGTTCTGCCCTTGCAGCCGGACGCGCTCTTCAGATTTGGTGAAATTGAGGAGGGCAAATAAGATGTCTTTTAGAACGACAGGCAATATGAATATGAGCGATATGAAAAAATACGCGCTCATCCCGATAATACTTTTGATATTGGCCGTTTTGAGCGGAGCTTTCTATATCGTCCCGACGAACGAGCACGCCGTGGTGACGCAATTTGGCAAAATAGTGCGCGTCCACTCCACGCCCGGCGTGCACGCGAAGATTCCCTTTCTCGACGTGGTGTACGCTTATCCGAAATGGCTTCAGGAGCACGACTCCGCCCCGGTGGAGACCGTGCTGGGCGACAAGCGCAACGTGCTTTTCGACACGTTTTTGCTTTATCGCATAAGCGACCCGGCGGCGTTTCACACCAAAATACGCAACCAGACCACTTTGGGCCGGCGCATCGACGACATAATATTCGGCTCCATCCGCGTGGTGGCCGGCCTTTACACTTACGACGACATACTGAGCGGCAAGCGCGAGGAGATAATCGCCGCCACAACGGAGAAGGTAAAGGCCCAGGCTCAGGACATGGGCATAGACGTAGTTATGTCAGCCATCCGCAACTTCACGCTGCCCGAGCAGAACCTGCAGGCCATATACTCGAACATGAAGTCCGAGCGCGTGCGTATAGCCCAGCGCATTTTGTCCGTCGGCTCCGCGGAGGCCAACCGCATCACCGCGGAGGCCGACCGCAAGGCTCAGGAGCTGATATCAAGCGCCGTGAAAACAAGCCAGACCCTTCATGGCGAGGGGGACAAACAGGCTCAGATAATCATATCGGACGCGATGGGCAACGCCTACGCGCTTTACGAACAGATGAAAGCCGTGGAGTTTTTCCGGAAAGGGCTTCAAAAGAACACGGTGCTTGTCGTGGACCCAAAGGTGGGTTTGTTTAAGTATTTGAATGATTATAAGGGAGATAAATAGCCTGTATTTGTAATATCTTATTAAGAGCGGAGCCGACGCTATGCCGGTTCCGCTCTTTGATTTAAACAGAGATAGAGTATAATAGCCCCATAAATTTAGTCAGTATGTTATAGATATGCTATAGAATTGAGGGAATCTTTTGGTTCGTTTTCATATGAGGGTCTATGGCTGTCAGATGAACGTCTATGACAGCGACAGGGTGAGGACAGCCTTGATTCGCAGGGGCTGGCGCGAGGCGGAGGAGAGCGACGCGGAGCTTGTCATCTTCACGGGCTGCAGCGTCCGCGGCAAGGCCGAACAGAAGGTATGGAGCGAGCTTGGCCGGTACGAGACCGAGTGGCGCAAAAACAAGCGGCCCCTTGTGGCGCTGACAGGCTGCATAGCTCAAAGTTTAGGCAAAAAGGCCTTCACCCGCTATCCTTGGGTGACGCTCATATCTGGGCCTCGCCATATCGGGCTTCTGCCGGACGCGCTTATGCGCGTCATCGAAAACGGCTCGCGCGTAACGCTGTTGGACGAAGACCCGCGCGAATTTTGTGACCTCGACGAGTACTCGGACAGGCGTGACAACGTCTACCGCGCTTACGTCACAATAGCGCACGGCTGCGATAATTTTTGCTCCTATTGCATCGTCCCCTACGTCAGAGGACGGTTTGTCTCGCGTCGTCCCGATAGTATCCTGAGCGAGGTCAAGGCCCTCGTAAAAAGCGGGGCTAAAGAGATAACCCTCTTGGGGCAAAACGTGAACAGCTATGGCAGCGATTTTCAAAAACACGCCCCCGATCTTGCCGGCTACGGCTTCGCGGCCCTGCTTCGTGACGTCGCGCGGTCTGACGGCGTGGGGCTCGTGCGTTTTGTGACTTCATTGCCGCAGGACTTCACGGAAAAGATAGTCGGCGTCATGGTCGGCGAGCCAAACGTCGCCCCCTCTTTGAACCTCCCCATACAATCCGGCAGCGACAAGATTCTTAAGCTCATGAATAGAAAATATACCAGAAGCGAATATATCGAAAAAGTTCAGATGATACGCTCATACCTTCCCGGCCTCGGCCTCGCGAGCGACCTCATAGTGGGCTTCCCCGGCGAAACGGACAAAGACTTCGAGGACTCTATGAGCGCGCTGGCCGAAATTCGTTTTGACCTGCTGCACAGCGCGGCATACTCAGAACGGGAAGGCACCCCGGCGAGCACTATGCCGGGCGCGCTGCCGCAGCGAGTGCGCATGGAGCGCCTGAATCGCTTAAACGCCCTGCAGGACTCCATAACGCTGTCGATAAATCAATCGCTTGTAGGACGCAAGTACCGCGTTTTGGTAGATTCATCAAACAACGAACTCCTTCAGGGGCGGACTCCGACGGATAAGGTCGTGCTGTTGGAGAACTCGTCGGAGAACCCGTCGGAGAGAGAGGGCATTTTGGGACAATTCGTGGATGTCGAGATAACCGAGGGCAAATCTTGGTGCCTCAAGGGCCGCGTTGTCGATAATAAATAGGGGGCGAGAACTTGACGGAGCTTAAAGAAAAATACAAAGCCGCGCTTATCTTTGCCGCCGGCATGGCTTGTTTTTTGGTCGCGGGGCTGATGGTCCGCGCGCTGCCGAGAGTCGCGGACACCGCGCCTGCCGCCGAAATTCGAGCGCAGACCGAAATTCGAGCCGAAGCTAAGGCTGAACCCGAAATTCAAACCCAAGAACTGCCCCGGGAGGCTCCCGTCGAATGGTTTTTGTACATAACGGGGCATGTCCGCAAGCCCGGTGTTTACAAGCTGCCGGAGAATTCACGCCTCTTTCAGCTTGTAGAGGCGGCGGGCGGTCTTACAGGCTTTGCCGACCCGGACGCCGTGAACTTGGCCGCGCCCCTTGCGGACGGCGTACATGTCTATGTTCCAAGAAAAGGCGAAAAAAAGGAGCAAGAAGACCCTTGGGCCGCGCAGGCGCAAAACGGGCAGACGACAATCGTGATTGAGGCTCCGTCTCAATCGTCTTCACGAAATTATAATTTGCAGAACAATTCGCAAAATAAACTGAACGTCGTGGACGTCAACCGCGCCACGGCTGAAGAATTAGCCTCCCTTAAAGGGATAGGCCCGTCTTTGGCCAAACGCATAATTGACTACAGGCAAAGTCACGGACGTTTCAAAAGAGTCGAAGACCTTCTGAACGTCACCGGCATAGGGGTCAAAAAATTAGAAGACTTCCGAAACAGCGTTACAATCCGCCCTTAAATCGGCATTTTGATTCATGTTCATTCTCGTCCGCGCCCCGTTTTTGCCGATATTGGCGGCTCTCGTGTCGATGCTGGCCGTCTATGGGCACGTTCTGGATTGGGCTCTGCCGCCATTCGCAACTCTTGTGTCGCTTGGCGTGGTCTTATCGTCATTTTGCGAATCCCGCAGAAGACAATGGGGCGTGACGGCTTTGGTGACGAGCCTCACGCTCCTTTTTTCTTTATGGATAATTTTCTCCCTCGAAAAAAGCGAGGCGGACGTTCTTCCGCCTTTTATAGACACGACCGGCACCGTGACCGACGCGCGTCCCTGGGGGCGGATGTACGCCATATCGATAGCCACGCCCTTGGGCGGGTTTGTCCTAAGAGAGCCTTTCGCCGCTCTTACGGACGGGGCGCGGGTGAGTTTGAAGGGCGCGCCCATCCCGTTCAAGGGCGAGCAGCCGAAAAGCGGTTTCCGCGAGGATAGATTCTGGCGCGCCCGTGGCATGAGGGCAAACCTGAAATTGACCGAGGTTAAAATAATTCCTGATAATGGCGAGATATTGAATATACATAACTACCGATGGCGTCTCTATCGGCTCATTTCCATATACACCCCGCGCCTTACGGGAGCGTATCTCAACGCCACTTGGACCGGCAAGCGCGACGAGCGGCTGAACGCCTCGCACAGGCGCTGGGGGACGAGTCACCTCTTGGCCATATCCGGCTTTCATGTGGGGATAGTTATGTGTGTGCTGTCGTATTTTGTCGGGCACGGCAAAAAGCGCGTGCCTATTTTGAGCCTTGCCCTGTGGCTCTATGTCCTTTTGGCCGGGGCTTCGGCAAGCTCTCTCCGCGCCGCCCTGATGATTCAGACGGCGCTTGCCGGCAAGCTCTTTGGCCGCAGGGCGAGCCTCGTCAACTCCGTATGCGTCGCGGCCGTTCTGCTGCTCCTTTGGTCTCCGTTTCAGTTTTGGGACATAGGATGGCGGCTTTCGGTGCTGGCCGCCCTTACGGTAGCAGCCGTCATAGAGCGAAGCCGAGCGCGCGACCCGTTGTGGCTCATTTTAAGCCCCCTTATTTGGGCGGCCACCTTCCCTCAGGTGGCAAAAACGTTCGGGTCCACGCCGTTGGCCGGAATTTTGATAAACTTCGCGGCCCTGCCGTTCTTTGGCTTCGCCCTCTCCTTCGCCTCCGCGTTGGCCGCTTTGCGTATGATAGGTCTTCCCTTCGCCGATTTACCGCTTTATGCCCTCGAAGGAGCGTTTGTCCTATGGGGCGACTTGGCGGATTTTGCGGCCGGCGTTATTCCCTGGCAGGCCGAATGGAGCGAATGGGGCGCTTATACTTGCGCCGTTCTGTTTTTGGGTGTTATTTGCCGTTCCGTCTTTATCCCGTGGCTCAATACGATTCTCTTGGCTACCCTCGGCGCGGTGGCGGCGTTTGCGCTCTTTGGGTAATGTTTGATATAATCGCTCTCGTGACGCTTTTATAACGCGTATCAAAATATCGGAGGTGTAGCTTTGGGCGCTTGGTCTTGGTCGTCTATCTATAAATACGTTTGGCCGCCGTCTGTTTTGGGAAGGGTTATCTCTCTTTATATGGACTGGCGAGGCAGCAACATGAAGGACAAGCTGATTCTGGGCGTGTTTTTTATTCCCGCGCTTCTCTCCGTGGGCGGACTCTTGTTCTGCGTCGCATGGTTTGTGCTGTTCAATCTGCCGTCGTTTATCCTGAGCGTCCTCGGGTGGCTTCTGCTGACTTCTATCTTCAGCGGAGCCGGGGCTTATTGTTACGACAAGATCAAGCAAAAACCAACGTCTTCCGGCGACGAGCCGAAGGTGACGGTGGAAGACGAAAGCGCGTGGAACGATGTAAAAACGGGACAAAAAAAATGGTTTGAAGACGTAAAGAAGAAGTGGCGTCCATAATGGCCGAAACATTGTCTCGTTTTGGGGTGACAGCGCCCGAAGATGTATTGAAGGAGTTCGACAAACACATAGAGCGGGATGGCAAAAGCAATCGCTCTGACGTTTTGCGTCAGCTCATGCGCAGGTACGTATCAGAAGAAAGGTGGCGGGAGGAAGACGGCGTGGTTTACGGAACCGTCACTTTGATGTATGACCACCACTCGCCAAACATCTCAAAAGACCTTACCGACCTTCAGCACGACCACGGAAACGTCATAATATGCACAAATCACGTCCACATAAGCCATGACGCATGCCTAGAGTGCATAGTCCTGCGCGGCGAAACGCCCAAGGTGAAATTTTTCATAGACGCCCTGAACAGAATAAAGGGCCTCAAGAGTTTAGATACGGTCATAGCGTCCGGCATATAGCGGGGGATTGACAAAAAGAAGAAAAATATTATAATTTCGCATTAAATAGCTAAAAAATAGCTAAAATAGAGATTATTCAGATTTATTTGATGTTCTTGTCTGTGGCGCGGTTGTTTATGTCATGACTTTTGACTTTACGAAACTCGTTTGGAGGCGTGATTCATCATGCAGTGGTTCAGAAATTTACGCACTGTTTCAAAGATTCTCTCGCTCGTCGCTCTGCTTTTGGCGCTGATGATGGTAATGGTCGGGATAGGCTACGATCTCGGCGCGAGTACGCTATCTATGATGGAAAAATTATATAACGATTACGCAATGCCTCTCATCTGGATCAACAGGGCAAACGTCATCGCCATCGACAATAGGAGGCTGTTGTTGGCCATGGCAGTAGCCGATGATATGGCGGCAAGGAAAGCATACGCCGACAAGATAGTGACGTCTCGGAATGAATCAATGGAGATGATAGCGAAGTACAGACAGACCAGTTTAAAGCCGCAGGAAGTTGAGATGCTGAAAAGATACGACCCGTTGCGAGCCGCGTACCGAGACGCGCAGGACGAATGCGTGTCCGTATTGCTCGACCCCAAAGCCACCCCCGAAAGGTTAGCTGAGATAGATAAAAGCCTGTCTTTCGGCGGCAAAACCGCCGTGGCGGCCGAAGCGTTCACGCAGTTCAATGACGATCTCTTGCACCTCTTAGCGCAACTATCGGAAGAAGTCAACACGGAAGCCGTAGTCGAAGCCCATAAAAAGAATATAGTGCTGTTGGTTTCAGCCGTATCGGCCATAGTCGCCGGTCTTGCCCTCGCTATTTTGATTGCGCGCATGGTAACAGTGCCAATCGGCAAGGTGAGGCGGGGCATCGAGTTCTTCGCCGCCGGCGACCTCACTACAAAGTTCGATACGGCGGGCGAGGACGAACTCGCGAATATGGGGCAGTCGCTTCAGGACATGGCGAATAAACTGCAAGGTACAATCGGTTCGGTAAAGGACGCGGGCGGCAGTATCGACGAAACGGCGCGGGATCTATCGTCGCTGGCCGATAAGACGAGCAGCTCCGTGGAGGAGTTCCGCGCCAACGTAGATGAGATGGGGACGAACCTCACCGCTCTCTCGTCTACAGCCGAAGAGGTCAATGCCTCGGTGGAGGAAGTCGCGGCGGGAGCTCAGGCGACGGCCGAGAAGGGAACCGACATCGCGCGCAAGGTCGAAGAGGCCATGGGCGCCGGCGAGGACGGCATGAAGTCCGTACAGCGCGCGGTGAACGGAATCGACAACGTAGCCAAAAACGCGAACGAGTCGGCTAAGAGCGTGCAGGAGCTCGGCACGAGAGCGAGACAGATACAGAGCTTCGTGACGCAGATAGGCGGCATAGCCGACCAGACGAACCTGCTTGCGCTGAACGCCGCTATAGAGGCGGCGCGCGCCGGCGACGCGGGGCGCGGCTTCGCGGTCGTGGCCGAGGAAGTCCGCAAGCTCGCCGAGGACAGCAACGTGGCCGCAAAGAGCATCGAGGATCTGGCCAAAACAATCACGGGCGATCTCGAAAAAGTAGTCGGCCTGTCCCTCGAAAACGCAAAGGGTTCAGAGGGTGCCAAGGACCTCTCGAAAGAAACCGAAGAACTGATAGCCAAGATGCTTGAATATCTAAAGGACATTTCGGCGGCGACTCAGGACTTGGCCGCCGTATCCGAGGAGCAGGCCGCGTCGAGCGAAGAGATAGCCGAGGCTGTGCAGAACATTGCGTCTCGCGTGGATAGCGTGGCACAAGCGAGTGAGAATATCCGAAGCGGCGTCAGCGATATAGCCTCAGACGCCGAGAAAATAGCCAATGACTCCGAGGATCTCTCCAAATTGTCCAGCAGTCTGTCCGAACAGTTGGCCTTCTTCAAGATGGATGTAGCGGTAGCGGCAAAAGCAAAGAACATAAAAACCCTGCCCAAGCCGAAAAGGTAAATTTGACCTATGGATTCGATCATAACCGGTTAGTTTATGGGCGGCAAGCGGGCCGCCCGTTTTTTGTGATATTCCGTATCTTCTTAATTTTAGTATGGGGGTGTTTTGGATGTTGGTGAACATGTTCAAGAAGTCATTGTTGGTTATGTTTGCTGTTGTTATATTGGCGTCGGCTGCCTATGCCGCGCCAAAGAGTTCGGGGCTCGTTGGGGGCAAGAAGGAAGCTGATTTGAAGTACACAAAAACCACGCCGGACGGTTTGGATATTGCGTACAAGGGCGTATGGAAGCGCGGCAATACCTTGGAGGCGTATTTTGGCATCGTCTCGAAAAAGGACGCGAGAGTGTCTGTTGAATTCAATAATTCGGTTTTACAGGACGCAAACGACATAAGCACAGCTTGGAATACCGGGAAATGGAGCAATGAAAGGTCGAAGATGGATGTGAGGTACAACGGTTCCATAATTGCGGAAACGAATCAAAGCATCGGCGCTGGCGCTTATATCACCGACGACAGCGAGCAGGGATACGAGAGCGAAGAGGGTAAATCGGTCGGAGACTACGCGAAAATAACCGCTGACGAACCATACACAATTACATTAAAGTATTGGGTGCCTGACGATTATTTAATTACCCCGACATTCAAGTCGATAACAATAGCCATCAACGGCCTCCCCACTGTCTTTAAAGACGTTCCGGTTGCCCCATGAACAAAAAAGTCATCTAACTTGCTTTCGGGAAAAAATCGGAAAAAAGGAGAACCGTTTTCGACATCCAGTCATCCAAGATCGAGAAAGCATCTCTACAAGACAGTTTATCTGGCGGCTGTCGCTTCAGGACTTCGTCCGCGTTGATGACGCTCAATACGGGAATAGACTCCTGCGATAATTTCAACCCCTCATTCGCGCGCGATTGCCGTCTGGTCCCCTCAAAAGAAAAAGGCATACTGACAACGCCGATGGTCCTGACTCCCATTTCATTGGCCATTTGCGCCACAAAAGGCAAAGTGTATGAGCTTTGGCCACCCATGCCCGCCGTCAAAATGACAGTGTCAGAATTGATAAACCGCCTGATATTTTCCTTGCTATTATCAAAGATCCACCTTGCCGATTCAATGCGCGTACTGTCGCCGAGCCCTTGAGGATCCCAAAACTGCAACTTGGATTCGGCTGTGGATTTGGGCAAATCGTACTTCTCGGCCATCACGCCGACATTGGCCAAGCGCGGCAATTTTCTAAGCAAATGGTTTACGATATTTATCCCAGAACCTCCCATTCCAATGATCTGCAAAGCGCGCACCTTCCCTATTTTCGGCTCATAGGTTGTTATGATATCATAGAATGATGTTGTGATTTGTTGTACGTCAAAAATTGAAAGGGGCTGATTTTATGAAATTGCGATACCCTGTTGAGCTGACAAGAGATATTGAAATAGGAGGGTTTACGACGCAAGTCAAGGATATCCCCAGCGCTTATTCAGAGGGAGATTTCCGCGAGGAAGCTCTTGCAATGACTTTAAGTGTGCTTCTTGACGTATTGCGTTTCAACTATTTTGAGCGAAATTGTCCCGTTCCAATTCCGTTTTTTGATGATGGTTCTGATAAATATAGTGATTATGTGGAAATTCCGGAGGATATAAGCGCCAAGATTCATGCATTCAACGCGCGCTTTGAGGGTATGGCTTTATGAACCCACATGAACTCAAAAAAATTCTGGAGAAAAAATATCCGCAGATTTTATTCAAAGAGGGTACGAAACATACTTTTTTCAGCGTAAAAGATGACTCAATATAACCGTTCGGCTACAAACTTGCTACTTAATCGACAGCAAAAACTCCTTGACCGCGTTTTTCGGCACGTTTCGCCGCTCTGAGATTTCAAGCGCTATCGTCTTGACGGAAAACCCTTCACTTAAAAGTTTTTTGGCCTCTTCTTGCCAAGTTTCGCCGCCCTCCGGTTCTTCGCTCATCTCCGCGTCGGAACAACCCGCGACGACCAAAACCATCTCGCCTTTCACGCCTTTTTCCAAGCGCGCCGCTATTTCGGACAGGCTGCCCCTTATGACCTCTTGATATATCTTGCTTATCTCTCGGACAATCGCGGCCTGTCTGTCGCCGAGAAGTTCACG
The DNA here is from genome assembly GCA_026002715.1 of Synergistales bacterium. GTDB lineage: Bacteria > Synergistota > Synergistia > Synergistales > Aminobacteriaceae > BNVG01. The sequence goes on along the minus strand of BOCC01000049.1, from coordinate 2,762 downwards.
CAACTCGGATACTTGACGCTCCGCCTTGTGCGGCGCGATATAGAAAACCGTCGTGCAGGGCTGAATCGCGATGGACGCGAAGAGTTTTTTTCGCGCTCCCGGTTTTTCGGGCGGGAAGCCGTAGAACAAAAATGGCTCTGGCGGCAAGCCGGATAACAGAAGCGCTGGCAGGAGCGCGGACGGCCCCGGCAAAACGTCGGTTTCAATGCCGACGCCGCTCGCGTCGCGCAACAAAAGATATCCGGGATCACTGACGCCGGGCGTTCCGGCGTCGCTTATCACGGCTATTTTTTTTCCGTCTCTCAACTCAGCCAATAAACGTTCGGTTTGTTCTTTTTCGTTATGCAGGTGAAGCGCGACCAACGGTTTGCGCGGGATGTTGTAGCGCCTCAGCAACACGGAAGACGTTCGGGTGTCCTCGCAGGCTATTATATCGGCCTCGCGCAATACGCGAAGCGCGCGAAGCGTGATGTCCTCGAGATTGCCGATAGGAGTGGGGACGATGGTCAATCGTCCGCCGGGACGCATTTGATTTTCAGCTCGTCTAACCTCTTATCCTCTACGACGCTCGGCGCGCCCGCTAAGAGGCACTGCGCTTTTTGGGTTTTGGGGAAGGCCATGACGTCCCTTATCGACTGCCCGTCGCAGAGGAACATCGCCAAGCGATCCACGCCAAGCGCGATACCGCCGTGCGGCGGCGTGCCGTAGGAGAGCGCGTCCAAGAAGAAGCCGAAACGCTCGCGCGCTTCCTCTGGCTTTATGCCGAGGCAGGAGAACGCCTTGGCCTGCACCTGAGGGTCGTGAATGCGTATGGAGCCTCCGCCGATTTCGCTGCCGTTCAGCACGATGTCGTAGGCGCGGGCGGCGACGCTACCGGGGTCGGTCTCCATCTGGGGCAGCTGCTCCAAGACTGGCGACGTGAAGGGATGATGAACGGCGCTCCAGCGCTTTTCCTCCTCGTCCCACTCAAATAGCGGAAAGCGAACCACCCACAGGAACTTCCATTTGTCTGAATCTGAAGTCTGCGACGCTTCGGTGCTTTCGTCGCGTTTGCAAAGCTCGAGGCGCAGTGTGCCGAGAATATTGCAGGCTTTAAGACGCGACGGGTTTGCGAGGACAAAAAGCGCGTCGCCGTCGCCTATTTTGGCCGTCTCTAAAAGTTTGGCTTTGTCGGCGTCGCTCATAAATTTCACGAGGGGCCCCTTTAGGTCTCCGTCTTTTATCTGAAACGCCGCGAGGCCGCCCGCGCCCAACTTTTTGGCGCGCTCTTCTATGTCGGACAACTCTTTGCGAGAGAACGCCGCGCCTCCGGCGACGGGTATGCCGCGCACAACACCGCCGCTTTCTAATATCTTTCGGAACGGCTCAAAGGAGCCATTCTCGAAAATAGGCGCTAAGTTTACGAGCTTTGTGGGAATACGAAGGTCCGGCTTGTCGCTTCCGTATAAATCCATCGCGTCCCAGTAGTCCATGCGGAGGAAAGGCGTTTCGAGGTCGACGTTCAGTATCGTCTTGAAAAGCCCCTTCATGTAGCCCTCGATAAGGCTCATAACGTCATCCTCGACGACGTAGCTCATCTCGACGTCTATCTGTGTGAACTCCGGCTGCCTGTCGGCCCTCAGGTCTTCGTCGCGAAAGCACTTCACTATTTGATAATACCGGTCGAACCCGCTTACCATCAAAATCTGCTTGAACAGCTGCGGCGACTGGGGGAGCGCGTAGAACTCGCCCGCGTTGACGCGACTCGGCACGAGGTAGTCGCGCGCGCCCTCAGGCGTGGCCTTGGTCAGCACCGGCGTCTCTATCTCGACGAACGAATTGCCGTCGAAATAGCTTCGCGTAAAAGAATAGAGTTTGCCGCGCGTCCTTAGGTTGTGCTGCATACGCTCGCGGCGCAGGTCGAGATAGCGATACGTCAGGCGCAGGTTTTCGTCGACTTTGTCCGTGCCTTCGCCGACTTCGAATGGAAGCGGGTTGGAGGGGGAGAGCAACAGAAAATCCGAGGCCACGATTTCGATATAGCCTGTTGCGAGCGCGGGGTTGTCCGTGCCCTCCGGACGCTTCGTAACGGACCCGCGCACTGCTATACAATATTCGCTTCGCAAATCTCCGGCCTTGTCATGCACCGCACCCGCTTCGGGGTTGAACACAACCTGAACGGGCCCCGTATAGTCCCAAAGCTCGATAAATATTATCCCGCCCAAGTCCCGTCTGCGCCTCACCCAGCCGTTGACGCAAATCGAACGGCCTATCAGGTCTTCTCTTATACTGCCGCATAGGTGTGACCGCTGCCAATATTTGTCGAAAAACTCAGGCTTAGGGGATTTGTTAGTGTCATTCGTGTTACCCATAAAAAACGCGCCTCCGTTTGGCTGTTCCCGATATGTCGAGATCTTTTCTTGATTTTTATTTTATCACAATCATTGATCATTATTACGGCTCCAAGCGGCAAGAGCAGGGCCAGTCCGAAAATGCCCATTCCAGCGTTCGCGTCGCTATCGTGCCAGAAGCGTGTAAAAGCGCCGTTTTAACGTGAGTTTTTCATTATTTTATACTAGAAACTCCACTTTGGCCTCGTGAAGCATTGCAAAATAAGGGTTTATCAAAATCACTATTACGACTGCCTGGGGTTTATAGTATATTTTTTACTATAGGTCACCTCTAAAAACCCCCTTGCAGATTAAGAGAAAAAATGCTGTAATATAACATGATAAACAACGATATTGACTAAGGTAGGTGCGAATTATGCAACTAAATTTTTT
>BOCC01000048.1 GCA_026002715.1 Synergistales bacterium | reverse complement strand
ATCCTGCGGTTTCATAAAAATCATTTTGAGATTTTGACTTGACCCCAACTCCTATATCCGAAAATTAAGTAATTTACTATTTATTTTTATTTATTTTTATTTATTTTAGTTGGAGAAGGAGTTGGTGAAAAATGGCTTTTGCCATATCGGAAATGAGCGCTGCTCTCGATCCGATCGTCGAGAAATATCGGGACAAGCAGGGCGTCGCTATACCTTTGCTGGCCGATGTCCAGAGTGAGGTGGGCTACGTGGCTCAGGAGGCTCTCGAGTACGTGGGTACGGAATTAGGCATTCCGGCGGCGGAGCTTTTTGGGGTCGCGACGTTTTACGCGATGTTTCGTTTTCAGCCGCAGGGCAAACATGTCGTGCGTCTTTGCCGCGGGACGGCGTGTCACGTGCAAGGCTCGGCGCGTATCGCGGAGCAGTTGGAAAGAACGCTTGGGGTCAAGGACGGGGAGACGACGGAAGATCTGATGTTCACAATTCAGCATGTGGCTTGTCTGGGCTGTTGCAGTTTGGCTCCCGTCATGATGGTCGATTCCACGGTTCACGGGCGCATGACGCCTGAGAGCGCCATAGCCGTGCTCGACGGGCTGCGCGATGAATCTTGTAAAAAAGAGGGGGTGTCGTGTTGAGCAAAACAACTGTGACAATCGGTTTAGCCAGCTGTGGCGTGGCCTCGGGCGGCGTTCCGATAGCGGAGGAAATGGAGAAGCTCCTGCAAAGCAGAGCGGACGTCGAAACCAAAAGAGTGGGATGCCTCGGATACTGCTATATGGAGCCCCTTGTGACCGTTATCAGGGACGGCAAAAACTATGTATATGGCAAGGTAAACGTCGATGTTCTTCACCGCATAATCGGCGAACACGTCGATAAAAACCAAATCGTAAAAGAAAATCTCATCCTTAGCGACGACGCCGGCTTCCCGGGCAGCGAGAGCACAAGAGCGGCCAAGCAGGTGCGCGTCGTGTTGCGTAACAGCGGCCTCATAGACCCCCAGAAGATAGACGAGTACATAGCCCGCGACGGCTACAAGAGCCTCGAAAAAGTCGTCAATACGATGTCGCGCGACGAAGTTATAAAAGAAGTCTTGGACAGCGGCCTTCGCGGACGCGGCGGAGCGGGATTCCCCACCGGCATGAAATGGCGCTTCGCGCGCGACTCGAAATGCGCGGCACCCAACGCCGCAAACCCCAACGGAACCGATAAATACATGGTCTGCAACGCCGACGAGGGCGACCCCGGCGCTTTTATGGACCGCTCGGTCTTGGAGAGCGACCCGCACAGCGTCATAGAGGGCATGGCCATAGGCGCGTATGCCGTCGGAGCGTCGCACGGCGTCATATACTGCCGCGCCGAGTACCCAATGGCGATAAAACACCTCAATATTGCCTTAGAGCAGGCGCGGGAGCGCGGATACCTCGGCAAAGGGATATTCGGCGACACGAGTTTCGACTTTGACATATACGTCAAAGAGGGGGCGGGCGCTTTCGTATGCGGGGAGGAGACCGCCCTCATCGCCTCCATAGAGGGAGGGCGCGGAATGCCACGCCCTCGCCCGCCCTTCCCGGCCAACAGCGGCGTATGGAAAAAACCCACCAATATCAATAACGTGGAGACTTACGCGAACGTCCCCTGGATTATACTGAACGGCGCGGGGGCGTTCAATAAATACGGCATAGGGCGCAGCAAGGGAACCAAAGTTTTCGCGCTCGCCGGCAAAATAAACAAGGGCGGCTTAGCAGAGGTGCCGATGGGCATGTCTTTGCGCGAGGTTATTTTTGACGTCGCGGGGGGCATAGAAAACGACCGCAAGTTCAAGGCCGTTCAGCTCGGAGGCCCGTCGGGCGGCTGCGTGCCGGAGAACCTTTTGGACACGCCCGTTGACTATGAGTCAATCAACGCGACTGGCGCTATTATGGGTTCCGGCGGTATGGTCGTCATGGACGAGGACACCTGCGTCGTGGACGTGGCGCGTTTCTTCTTGGCTTTCGTGCAAAAAGAGTCCTGCGGCAAATGCCCCTTCTGCCGTATAGGCACGAAGAGAATGCTCGAGATTTTGGAGAGGATAACGAAGGGCAAGGGCGTCATGGAGGACATAGACAAGCTCCAGAACTTGGCCGCGCAGATAAAGGACGGCTCGCTCTGCGGGCTTGGGCAGACCGCGCCCAACCCCGTGCAGACGACTCTCCGCTACTTCAAGGACGAGTATCTCGCCCATATAGCGGACAAAAAATGTCCCGCCAAGGTCTGCGGAGACCTCATACGCTATTCCATAGACGCCTCACGCTGCATAGGCTGCACAAAGTGCGCGAAGGCCTGCCCCGTGAACGCCATAACGGGAGAGCTGAAACAGCCTCACAGTATCGACTCGTCCCTTTGCGTCCGCTGCGGCCTCTGCAAGAATAACTGTCCCGTCTCCTGTATTTCGGTAGAGTAAGAGGGTGATGACAAGATGACTACAAATAAAACCGATTCCAGAACGATTAAAGTTACGATTGACGGACAAGATATATACGGCTACCCGGGGCAGAAGGTGCTTGAGCTTTGCGGTGAGGTTGGTATCAAAATCCCTACGCTTTGCTACGACCCTCACCTCTCAGTCCACGGCGGCTGCTCCGTGTGCCTTGTCGAGATAGAGGGCGCGCGCGCTCTTATGAGGGCCTGCACAAACACCATCGCCCCCGGCATGCTTATCCGCACGAACACGGAGCGCGTCATAGCGGCCCGCCGTTTGGCGCTCGAACTCATGCTCTCCGACCACGTCGGGGACTGCCGTCCGCCCTGCAACCTCATATGTCCCGCTCAGGGCAAGGTGCAGTCTTACATAAACCTAACAGCGCAGGGGAAGTTCCGCGAGGCGCTTGACGAGCTTCACGACCACGTCACTCTCCCCGCCTCCATAGGGCGGGTATGCCCAGCTCCGTGCCAGGAGAAATGCCGCCGCAACTTGGTCGACGAAACTGTCTCGATACGCGAGATAAAGCGCTTCGTCGCCGACTGGGGCATAAAGCAGGGGTCTTTGGGCGATATACCCAAGATAATAGAGAACCAAAAGAAGATAGCCGTCATAGGCGCGGGCCCCGCCGGGCTGTCCTGCGCTTATTTCGCGCGTCTCCTTGGCTATCGCGTGACCATATTCGAGCGTGAGCAATATCTCGGCGGCATGATGAGGTACGGAATCCCCGACTACCGCCTGCCTCCGTCTGTCTTGGACGCTGAATCACAATGGATTCTCGACCACGGTGTGCATCTCAAAACAGGCGTGTCTCTCGGACGCGACGTTCAGCTCGGACAACTGCGAAGCGAGTACGACGCCGTGGTTTTGGCCATGGGATGCTGGAAGTCTTCATCTATGCGCGTGAAAGGCGAAGAACTGCCCGGCGTGGTGGGAGGCATAGACTTCCTCTACACCGTCAACACTCGCAATCCAATGAAGATAGGCGACCGCGTGGCAGTCGTCGGCGGCGGCAACACCGCTATGGACGCATGCCGCAGCGCGCGGCGTTTGGGCTCTGAGAAAGTCTGCGTAGTCTATCGCCGCACGCGCGAGGAGATGCCGGCGGAGGACGTCGAAATCAGAGAGGCTATGGAGGAGGGCGTGGAGTTCGTGTACTTGGCCGCGCCGAAGCTCATAGAGAAGAGCGGCGCGGGTCTGAATTTGGTCTGCGAGCGCATGAAGCTCGGCGAAGCGGACGCCTCGGGCCGTCGCAGTCCCGTCCCGACGGGCGAGGAGTTTACGCTTGAGCTCGACACGATAATCGCGGCCATAGGACAAGGCGTCAAATTTGAGGACGTACCCTCCGAGCTTCACGACGGCAGGCGTATGAAGGTAGACGACAATTACGCTACGCCGCTCTCAGGCGTGTTTGTCTGCGGAGACCAGCAGACGGGCGCCAAGATAGCTATCGAGGCCATAGGCAACGGGCATTTTTGCGCTCAGTCCGTTGACAATTATCTGCGCATCGGAACGCCTAAGAAACCTTTCGTCTACGACGTCACGAACCCCAACGTCACGGAGAAGGACTTCGGGCATATCGAAAAAGCGGAGCGCGTTCACCCGAGAGAAGACGCGGCGGAAACGCGCCTCAAGAGGCCCGACGCGGAGTATAACTACGGCCTCGACGAGTCTCAGGCCCTCAGCGAGGCAAAGCGCTGCATGGAGTGCGGCTGCCCTGACGTACACGAGTGCCGCCTTCGCGAGTTCGCCATAGACCTCGAGGTTCACCCAGAGACGGTGGCGGGCGGTCACATATCGAAGCAGGAGATAGCTAACCAGTACTACATCCGCAACATGGACAAGTGCATCCTCTGCGGGCGCTGCGTAAGGGTCTGCGACGAGGTAGCCGGCGTACACGCCATAGACTTCGCCAAGCGCGGGTTCGAGTCCGTCATAGCGGCTCCGTTCTATAAAGATATGAAGTACTCAGACTGCACGTTCTGCGGCCTGTGCGCCCAGATTTGCCCGACAGGGGCGCTCATGGAGCGCCGCGTGGAGCGTCTGCCTCATCAGGGAAAATTAACCGAGGTCAAGACAACCTGCCCGCATTGCCCCCTTGGCTGCGAGCTTGTCTTGAACCTGGACGGCGACAGAAGCCGCATCGCGCGCATAACCTCCGACCTCGACGCCCCCGGCGCGCCAAACCGCGGGCTCACGTGCCTGAGCGGCCGCTTCCGCTTCAAGAGCGTAAACACGGCGCGTCTGCTCAAGCCGTCCGCTCAAGGAAGAGATATCGACTGGAGCGAGGGAACCGACAAGCTATCCGAGATTATCCGTGGCAAGAGTCTCATTTTTGCGGGCTATTGCGTGACAGACCAGGAGATAGCCGCCATAAAGGCCGTAGCCGCTCTTAATAAAGATACTCGCGTGGTCGTCAAAGGCTTTGGGTTCTCCTCCGGCGTCGACGACGTGAAGGCCCTCTTGGCCTCTTTTGAGACCGACACCCCGAAGGGCAAAGCAAAGCCCGACGTCGCGGAATTGGTTCAGAAGATGACCAAATTAGCCAAGGCGGTAGACGCTGGCGCTAACTTGGCGGTCTTCGACAAAAATCTCCGAGGGCTTTCCTCTCACGGCGGAAACACGCGCGGCTTCCTGGGTTCCGGCCTTCCCATCTCCACTCTGGAAAACGCCATAGGCGCGGCGAAGAACGGAGAATTTGACTCCGTACTCTTCATGGACTGCCATCCCAACAATTTCGGCCTCACGGAGGGAGAGGCCAAGGGCGCCAAAAAAGTTCTTCTGTCCTCCAACATCCACGAGGGCGATTGGGATCTGTGCCTGCCGATAACCGTCTGGGCGGAGCGCGAGGGTACGTATACAAGCGCCTTCAGCGGCGCGAAACTGAACGTCCGCATGGGCCCCGTGCCGCCGGAGGGCGTCCGCAGTCTGCGCTGGGTTCTGTCTGAGGCTTTGCGTAAAAGCGGAGTGGACATAGCGTCAGCGGCAATGTCGGTATAGTAAATTTTGGCGCCGAAATTAAATAAACCACAAGAATACGATTGACTTAAACAGCGGCGGACGCGAAGTTTTGCGTCCGCCGCTCTCTGCTATACTGTTCTTGATAATTTTTTTCGGGAGGAGGCTCTTTTTTCCATGACCCCGAAAGCGGCATTTTGATTTTTTTGTTACGTAGTGTATAATGATTGGCAATTGAATAAAAATACGTTTCGGTGAACGGGAATCCGGTGAAAATCCGGAGCGGCCCCGCCACTGTAACTCGGTACGAAACCGCGAACATGTCACTGTCTGTTTTTTAAAGATGGGAAGACGCGGGATTAGGATAGACGAGAGTCAGGAGACCGGCCGAAACGAGGAGTTGAGACGATGAATGCTCGATGGGCGGCTTCCGTGTCGTTAAGTGTTGTTTTACATGTGACAATTTTGTGTTTGGCTACGCTCTTTTGGGGCGTCAAGCCGACTGTCTTTGTGTCGCCCCAAAGCCTGACTGTCACGCTACGCGGCTTTCCCGCGCCGAAGGGCGCGCCAAGTTCCGACGCGTCCCAAAATCAAAAATCCTCAGTCATTGAAGAAGCTGAAGAAGCTGAAGAAGCTCCCAAAGAGGCAATTCCCGAAAAATCAACCCCAAAGGTTCTGGAGACGCCAACTCCAAAAAAATCGACTTCAAAATCTCCGGCTCAAAAAAAACCGGTTCAAAAATCTCTAAATTCAAAACCTAAAGAGGCTGAGCCCGTCGCGGAGTCCGTGTCTGTAAGCGGCGCGTCTGAAGCGGCAGTCGCTTCAAAAACATTGGGCGCGTCTTCCGGCGTGGCAGGAGGCGTATCGAGCGGTGTAACCGAAGACGCGAGGGGCGCTAAAATCGTCAATGTATCGTCTTTGTCGGTGTCGCGCAGGATGAAGCCGGAATATCCTGCTATAGCGCGCAAGCGAAAGGAGGAGGGTACGGTTGTTTTACTTATCACTCTTGACGGGACAAACGTAGTTGGGGTCGATGTGGAAAAAAGCAGCGGATTTTCGTCGTTAGATGGCGCGGCGGTCGCGGCTGTGAAAAAATGGAGGTTCGATAACCACGGGAAAATAGTTGCGCGCGTTCCGGTTACTTTTCAGCTTAGATAATTTTGATTGGGAGGTTTTTTGTATGAAAATGAAGAGAGTTATGCTCTTGGCGTTGGTTTTATCTATCTTCGCCGCGTCGGCGGCGGCGGACGTTATCTACACCACGTCGGACTGGAGCGGGGCCGCGTCTGTGGGGACTTTGGGCGCTATTGACGAAAATTTCAACGTCAAGCCCAATTTGCTTGGGAACCAGACCGGCGACACGTTGCTTTTTTCGTTCAAGGACGACGGCAACGAACGTGTTATAGTCGTCGATAAACTCTTTAACCTCAACGGCGACCGAATAACTGTTTTCGACCCCAAAAACTGGACGGTTGTCAAAAACGGGAATCAGGCTTGGGATGGCGCTACCAATATCTACGACATGGCTGTTTCGAGCGTGGCAGCCTTGAACGGCAAGCTCTACGTCGCGGGCAACGGTACATTTTCCCCGACGAAGGCGGCTGGCGCCGTATTCGCGGCTTCAACATCGGATTATAAACTGTCCGGGGAAAAATACACCCCGGCAACCGGCGACCACGCCGCGCATGGAGTGAGGGTCACTGTGCTGGGAGAGCATGTTTACGCGCTTTTTAGTGTCGCTGGCGATATTACTGGCACGTATCCAGATTCTACAATTCCGTATAGCGAAAGCAAACTTGTCAAGCTGAACTCAGATTTGAGCCCTGTCGCGGAATACTCGGCAGGGAAAAACGCCTCCGATATGACGCCTTGGAATAGCGGCCTTGCGGTAGCCTATTATGGCGGCTATCAGTACGCCGGCCCAGGCACGGTCGGCGGTATAGACTTCTTTCATCCCGCAACGGGTCTTGTGACGCGGTTAGTGGACGGAGAGAGCGACCTTGGCGGCAAGATGGTGTTGTCCGTCTGCGGCGCGGGCGACGCGCTCTATTTTATAGGCCAAGATGGTTATGATTCTACGACTAAGCTTTATAGACTTACGGGCAGCATCGGCAATGTCAGCGTTAAAGAGTTGGACGACATAAGCAGTTCCACGGGTTACTACTATAGCGTGAATTATGACGCCAAAAACGACACCGTCGTCGTGTTGGCCGGGGATTCCATCGTTTTGTACAAAAACTCCGGCGAAAAAGATATGATAGCCAGTTTCGACAGCGCGGCGCTCGGCGGCGGCGCCTATTCCGTGGCTATTTTGGGCGGAGCGGCAAATACGGATGGTAATGGCGGCAGCGGCGGCGGCGGATGCGACGTCGGCGGCGTGTCCGGGCTTTTGGCTTTGGTTATCCCGGCGTTCTTGCTCGCCACGCGCAAAAAATCGCGCGTCTAACGAAAGACCCAATACGGCAACCATGAAAAGAATTTCGCTTTTGGCTCTTTGCGTTCTTCTGTTGATATTTCTTTTGCTTTCGTTCACCGCGGCGTCAGCCGCGCCCGTGGACTTGGAGGCCGAAGTTGTCACTGCGTCAGGCTTTGAGGAGGACAAGGACAGGTCCCCCGGAAGCGTGACCGTTCTCCGCGCCGAGGAGTTCAGGGGCGAAACTCAGTCTTTGCCCGATATGCTCGAGCGCGTCCCGGGGCTTCACGTGACGCGCTCGAGGGGACGCGGCGCTTATACCGTCGCGTCAGTCCGGGGCAGCACGTCCGCGCAGGTGGCCGTGTACGTCGACGGCTCGCTGCAGAACCTCGGGAGCGAGGCGGCTGTGGACTTATCGGCCATTCCGGTTAGCGAGGTCGACAGGATAGAGGTATATCGCGGGGTTATCCCGGCTCGATTCGCGGAGGCGGGGCTTGGCGGCGTCATAAACATCATAACCCGCGCGCCAGCCGCGCAAAAAACGACTGTCTCGGTCGGAATAGGCTCTCTCGGCCAAGCTAAAGGCGGAATTAGCCACTCGCGTCCGCTTAAAATCGGAGGACGTGAGGGCAAATTTCTTTTGTCCGCCGCTCACGAGCGCAGCGACGGAGACTTTTCGTACCGCAACGACAACGGCACGCCGTACAACGAAACAGACGACTACGAGGCGTGGCGGCGCGACAACGGGCGCGATATGAGCGACGTATTGCTCAAATGGAACGACGGCCGCTACGACGCGCGCGTATCGTGGAGCCGTGACAAAAGGGGGCTTCCCGTTCCGGCCCCCGGCATGGAGAAGGGCGAACGCCGCAAGGGGGCCGCGCTCGACACGGAAAAATGGGATATGTCTTTGGCCGGCAGATACAGCCTGAAAAATTTCGACTGGGGCTGGCGCGTCGAGGGCATGACGCAGGACAAGCTCTACGACAACCCGGACAACACCTTGGGCGGGATAGGCGAGCGTCATAATGAGTATCGCGCCAAGCGTATATCCGGCGTCTTGGACGCGTCCTGGGCATGGGGCGAGCGGCATTTTTTCGAGTCGTCGCTGACCTGGAGCAAGGAGACGCTCGACGTAAAGGGCGACATCGTGACGCTCTACGGTGGCGAGTCGCGCTATGAACAAACGAGCTTGAAGGCCGTCTTGCAGGACTCCATATCTTTGACGAGCGACGGAAAATGGTTGCTGACCCCCTCGGTCAGGTGGAGCGATTACGACGGCGGCGACGGGGCGGCGACGTGGGCGGCCGCTCTGACATATCAGCCAAACAGCGCGCTCACTTTCAAGGGCGGCTTCGGCACTTACTCGCGCGAACCAAACCTCTACGAGAAGCGGGGCGACGGCGCGACAATCCGCCCGTCGCAAAATCTCTCGCGCGAGCGCGGGACGCAATGGGATTTAGGCGTCTTATGGAACAATTCCCCATCGGATGATTTTAGTATAACGGCTGGCCTGACATATTTCGGGCGCAAGACAGACGATATGATAGAGTTTTTGATGACAAGCCCGCGATTTGGAATTTACGAGAACATCGCAAAGGCCGAGGTTCACGGCATAGAGCTCGAAAGCCGCATATTATGGAAGCTGTGGGATCTGTCCTTGTCGGGAACGTGGATGGACGCGCGAAATAAAACGGGCGACAACTTCCGGGAAGACAAACGCCTGCCGAACGCCCCCGAATGGGCTTGGACGGCGAGATTAGCGCGGCGGTTTTTGGACAGAAACGGAGATGCAAAGATAACGGCCTTTCTGGAAGGGCAGTTTACGGGCGATAATTACTTTGACAAAAGCGAAACCATACTATATGATGACATTTTTCTTCTGAACGCCGGCGTCAAATGGAACGTCAAGAAAGACTTGGATGTGACAATCGGCGTCTACGACGCGTTAGACAACGGCCCGGACGTCAAACTGCGAGCCGTGCAAAACGGCCCCGACCGCGCGAGCTGGTATCCGCTTCAGGGCAGGAGTTTTTATATGACGGTAAATTGGAGTTTTTAGCGGAGGGCTGGTAAGGTTGAATAAATCATATTGGACGTCCGTCGAGAGGGGTTTGAGGTGGTCTATTCCTGTTTTGCTCGGCTTCGCGCCTATTGGGGCGGCTTACGGACTGCTGTCTCGGCAGACCGGAATAGGAGTTTGGCATACGCTCTCGATGTCGCTTTTTGTGTTCGCCGGTTCGTCGCAGTTCGTGGCGGTGTCTATGCTGCAAAACGGAATGGGCGCGGCCGCTATTATAAGCTCGATATTTATCGTGAACTTTCGGCACGTCCTTATGTCAGCCTCTCTATCGCCGTACCTCGCGCCTTGGAAGACTTGGCAACGCGTGGCACTCGGCGGAATGCTGTGCGACGAGGCGTTTGCCCTTCATTCTCTCCATTTCGCAAGCGGCGATACGGACATAACGGCGGCGATAACGTTAAACACAACCATCTATGTCGTTTGGGCCGCCACTGGCGCGACCGGGTATTACCTTGGGGCATTAATAGAGCGTCCCGAGGTTTTCGGCTTGGATTTCGCGCTTCCGGCGATGTTCATAGCGTTGCTCCTCCCCTATTGCGTCAAGAGGAGCGCTGTTCTTGCCGCTCTGTGCGGGGGCGCGGTTTCGGTGGCGCTTCACGTCGCCGGCGTCGGAGGCTGGGCTGCGTTTATCGGAGGGCTTGCCGGAGCGGCGGCCGGCGTTTTTGTAAAAGAGCCCGAGACGGAGGCTGAAGCTAAATGAGCAAGATATGGATAGTCATAATCGGAGGCATGCTCGTGACTTTTTTGCCGCGTATAGCTCCGATTTTGTTTTTGAGCGGACGCAAAATGCCGGGGCTCGTCCGGAGATGGCTGTCTCTCATAGCCCCGGCCATTCTGTCGGCGCTGCTATTTCCGGAGCTTTTGCTTGACGGGGGCTCGCTCGATATGTTCTACACAAGGCGCTATTTATACGCGGCGCTTCCGGCGTTCCTTGTGGCGTGGAAAACAAAGAGCCTCTTCGGTACCGTCGCGACCGGCATCGCCTCCGCCGCGCTTTTGAGGCTTTTGTTTTAGATTGAGGCTTTTGTTTTAGATTTTAGGTCTTTGTTTTAAATTGGGGCTATGGGCTTTTGTTGGTTCTCGCGCGAGCGAGCTCTGAAATTATGATGTAATGGATCTCCCTGCCACGGCTGACCTTTATCGTGGCCGCCGGGGTCAGTGAGTTCCACTGAGGCGTATAGACGCTCTCGTAAACCACGCTGTCATAACGCATGAACGCGCAATCATAGGCCGCGGTATATTTTTCGCTTTCTGTCGGAAACTGCCATTCCACATTTATCACGTTCGTCCTGACGCTCGGCGAGCATATAAGTTTGAACGAGCGCTTGGACAAGTTTGCCTTCGCCACAAGCCCGGAGAACCACCGCGCGAAGCGAGCGGCCTCTTTTTCGGGTCCTTTGCCTCCGAAACTCCCCGCCGAAAGAAGAAACGCGCCGTAAATAACTGATAATACGATGAGCGTTATCAGCACTTCGGCAAACGTAAAACCGGCTTTGGCACCGCTTTTAAAAAAACGCGGGCGGCGTTGGATACCGCCCGCGTTTCGCTTTCGCGTTTTTATGTTAAGGCCGCTTTCAAGCCGAGGCCAAACACTTTCAAGTTGGCGTCGAGGTGCTTTGGCGGGGCTAATTCCTTCAGAGCCGCTATGACGCGCTCTTCCTCAAAACCCTGAATTTTAAGAGACGCCGCGGCGCCGAGAATGAGCACGTTTAAAAATAGGTATTTTCCGGCCATATGCTCGTCCAGAATGCGGAAGCCCTCAAACTTGCACGTCTTTATCTTTCGCTCTGAAAGGTATTTTTTAAGATGGGCATTCTCGAAAGCCGCGGCGCAGTCGGTGTTGACTAAGAACGTTCCGCCCTCTTTCAGGAAGGACAGATTGCGAATTCCCTCTTTTTGGTCGAAGGCCATAACGACGTCGGCGTTCCCCTCCGATATGAGCGGCCCAAAAAATTCCCCTACCTTGAAATGGCTTATAACGGACCCGCCGCGCTGAGCCATGCCGTGTACCTCGCTGCCTACAATGGGAAGCCCCTTGTCTATGGCTATTTTTCCCAGCACGCGGCTCGTGAAAAGTATGCCTTGCCCTCCCACGCCTACGATAATATACTGCATGTCGTTTATTTCATTTGCCATTTCAGTTGCCTCCTTTCGAGGCCTTTACAATAGCCTTGTGCGGGCACACGACCACGCAGGCGCCGCAAGATACGCAGTAGCGCGTATTTATGGAAACCTTTTTGGCGGACTCGTCGAACGACAGCCCGGGGCAGCCGAAGTTTTCGATGCAATATCGGCAGCCGACGCACTTGTCCTGCTCGACGGTCACAGGGATTATCTCCTGCGACACGCGCAACAACATACAGGGGTGTTTGAATATCAACACGGCGGGGGTTTGATTGGCCTTGGCGTGTTCCCAGGCGCGTTTTATCGCGTCTACGCCGGAGGTCGTGTCGTAGGCTTCGACCGTTTCGACAAACGTCACGCCGCAACCGCGAGCTACGCCTTCTATGGAAAGCGCCGTGCCAACGTCGTCCTTGCGCGGCTTGCCCGTCAGTCCCGGGTTGGACTGTCCGCCGGTCATGGCCGTTATGCTGTTGTCGAGAACGCACAATACAATCGCGTGACGATTGTACACGGCTGAAATAAGCCCCGGCACACCCATATGGAAGAACGTGGAGTCCCCGAGAGTGGCTATGACGGGACGCTCCTGCCCAGTCTCTTTGTGGGCCAGATAGTATCCCGACGCCATAGTCACCGACGCCCCCATACAGAGGCTCGAATCTATGCCTTTTTGGTTTATGGCGAGAGAATAGCATCCTATATCCGAAGGACCGATGGCGTTTGGCAGGGCTTTCCTGATGGAGAAGAAACTGTTTCGGTGCGGGCATCCGGCGCATAGCTGAGGCTTGCGCGCGCTTAGGCCCAGTTCCTCGATAGCGAGCTTCAGATCTGCCGTGTCCGGCCTTTTTGCCTCTGTCCCAAGCTCTGACAATACGATATTTTCTATGACTTCCGGCAGAAGCTCTCCGGCGCTCGGCACGACGCCGTTCCAACGGCCGCTGCTTTTCGAGCGGTTCATAAGCTGCATTTCTATGACGGGATAGGGCTCTTCCAAGACAAGGACTTTATCCTGACGCGACAGAAACTCATTCACTATTTTGTGCGGCAACGGATAAGGAGTGCCTATCCTGAGTATGGATATGTCGTCGCGTCCCCACCGTTTCATGAGGTCTTTGAGCGTCGAAAAGGCGACTCCGCCGACGATTATTCCGAGTTTGGGTTTGCCCTTGGCCGGGATTTCGTAGTTGTACTTTCCCCATTCGGTCTCGAACTCCGAACGGATTTTCTCGATCCTCTCGTTGTGGTTTGGGTGTGACACGCGGACAGTGGCCGGCAAAGACACCCAGCGCTCAGGGGTTTTTTCAAACATCACGTCGTTGCCCTTCTCGAACGTCTCGACCTGCTCTATGTCCTGCCGGCAGTGAGCGACGCGCGTCGTAGTGCGCAGCATGGTTATCACGCCATATTTTTCTGATAAGACATATGCGTCTTTCACCATAGATGCCGCTTCAACCGCGTCAGACGGATCGAGAACGGGCGCTTTCGCGAACAAGGCGAACATGCGGCTGTCCTGTTCATTCTGCGAGCTATGAGGGCCTGGGTCGTCGGACGATATAAGCAGCAGACCGCCCTTCAACCTATAAAGCGCTACGGTCATAAAAGCGTCAGCGGCCACATTGAGCCCGACCTGTTTCATAACCGCGCAAGAACGCGCCCCGGTGAAAGCCGCGCCTATGGCCATTTCCAGCGCAACTTTTTCGTTTGCGCCCCATTCCACCACCGTGGGAGCATTCAGTCTGTCAGCCGTCGCGGCTATAGCCGGCAAGATTTCAGACGACGGAGTCCCGGGATAAGCCGCCGCAACCTGACAACCACTCGCAACAACCGCTTCCGCTACGGCTTCATTTCCCAAAAGCATGGCTTTTACAGGCATCTCTTAACACCCCTTTTGTAAATAACATATTGAATTAAATTAAATATCTCTATTCTCTGCCATGAAACGATAAAAATAAATAGTAAATTACTTAATTTTCGGATATAGGAGTTGGGGTCAAGTCAAAATCTCAAAATGATTTTTATGAAACCGCAGGATTCCGTCATCACGCATTTTTGAAAGCGAAGCGCTCATCGCGCTGCGATCGACTGAAAGGTAGTCCGCCAACTCCTGCCTGTCGAAGGGAATTTCAAAAGAATTGCCGCCTTTCCGCTTTGCCTGCGCCGACAAAAAGGAGAGCAGTTTTTCGCGCGTGGTGCGGCGCGTGAGATGCTCCATTTTTTGTGTGAGCAGAATATTTTTCGCCGCCAATATTTTTGTCATATTTTTAACCAAGACGCTATGAAACGCGCAGGCCGAGGCACAGGCCGTAATGACGCGCCCGTAATCGAGCAAAAGAATCTCCGATTTTTCGCAGGACACCACGCTGACCGGAAGCCTGTCCACAGCGGCGCAGGAGAAGGCCTCGCCAAACAAATCGCCCGGCTCTACGCGCGCTAATATCGTCCGGTTTCCCCAAAAGTCATCCCGCACAACATGAACGCCGCCAAAGAGAACAACGCCTATGCGCGTGGCGGCGTCATTTTCCATAAATATGAAGCTGTGTTTTTCAAAGCTGCTTACGTCCGCGGCTAAGCAATCGAGCAGCGCGGCTAAATCATGCTCGTCTATATCCGCAAAAAGCGGGCTTATTTTTACACATGGGAATAAATTTTTCATTCCTGTCTCCTTTTGGTTGTAAATACAACTGATTATTTTTCCTTAGCCTAATATAATCAGCCCGTCAAGTCAAGCGAGACGGCAGAAAAACAATAAAAGGAGACGATAAAAATGATACGTAAAATCATTAAAATCAACGAACAGCTTTGCGACGGCTGCGGTCTTTGCGCGAAAGCCTGTCACGAGGCGGCCATCGGTATCGTAGACGGTAAAGCGAAACTGCTGCGCGACGATTACTGCGACGGCTTGGGAAACTGCCTGCCGGTTTGTCCTACCGGCGCGATAACATTTGAGGAGCGGGAAGCCGACGAGTATGACGAGAAGGCCGTAAAGATGAACATCATGCGAAAGGCGGCAAACGCCGCGCCGCATCACGTATGTCCGGGAAGCAATGCCCAAGCGATCAAGCGAGACGCGCCGGCCGCCGCGGAGAGGACCGAGCGGGCGCGGGCGCAAAGCAATCTGAATCAATGGCCCGTGCAAATCAAACTTGTGCCGGTAAACGCGCCTTATTTTGAAAACGCGAGGCTTCTTATATCCGCCGACTGCGCCGCGTATGCCAAGGGTGATTTTCATGACGAGTTTATGCGCGATAAAATCACCCTGATCGGCTGCCCGAAGTTGGACGATGTCGATTACAGCGAAAAAATATCGGCAATCATAACGGGAAACGATATTAAATCCGTGACGGTGGTACGCATGGAAGTTCCCTGCTGCGGCGGGATTGAGCACGCCGTAAAGACGGCGCTGAAAAACTCAGGAAAAATGATCCCGTGGCAAGTGGTGACGCTGTCCGTCAAGGGTGATATTTTGGAGCCTTGATTAGACGCTTGAAAGGATGGTGAAGCAAGTGAACGGCTGCCCCGGGGCGGCGGGCATAAAGGGCGCCCCGACGCTTAAAATAAAGACTTGCCCCGAATGCGGCGGTGAAATAGAGATTTTTTCCGTCGATACGCAAGCCGCCTGCCCAAACTGCGGCTTCATAGCCTATAACGACGCGATGAGCTGCATAAGTTGGTGCAAATACGCGCGCGAATGCGTAGGGGACGTGATGTACGAGCGGTTCATGGGAATTTTATGACTATAGGGTTGCTTCAGTCAGAGACGGGCGGCAATCTGCCGCCCGTCTCAATCGTAGGGGCGCGCCGCCTCTTCGGTCGCCTGGTTCTTGTTAGACGCCAAGCGTTATGGGTGTGAGCGACCAAAATTAAAGACGGGCGACCGGGAATTAAAGACGGGCGACCGAGGGCGGTCGCCCCTACTCCATTTTGCCTACCGTTTGCCGCGTTTTTTGAGCAATATTCCCGCCGCGAGCGCCATAACCCCAAAGCCAATGCCAAGAGCGGAGCAACCACCGCCGCCGGAGCCAGAACTGCCGGGATCGGCCGGATCTACAGGGTTGATGGGATCAACCGGATCGGTGCTCTGTGCCGTGCCGGGGTCTACGATAACGGTCACTTTGGCGGAGAATCCGCCGTTGGCAGCCGTCAACGTGGTTTCGCCTTCTTTCAGCCCAAGCAGCCTGCCCTCTGCCGTCACTTTAACGACCGACGAGTCATCAATAGAATAACTCGTGCCCATTTGCGGTGAGGATATGACGTATATCTCACCATCCTCCGTTTCGGCCAACAGCGTGAACGATTTTTCCTCTCCGGCAGATACAAGCAAAATACCGCTGTCATCCGCAAATTTGACGTTCCTCAAACCGCTCAAATCGGGAGTGACAACAAGCCGCGTCTTATCGGAAACATATATCTTGCCGTCATGGGCGAAGCAGAAAGCGTTCATGATTCCCGTGACCTCGTTTGAAAAATTAACGGTCAACTCGTATTTGTTGTTGTCGTCGTCTGTCTTGGGAAGTTTGAACCATCTGTCGCCGTCAGACGCTTCCAGTACCAGAATGACATCTCCGTTGATGGGCCTGCTCGAAGTTACGTTAAACTTAATCGAGTCAGGAGCCTTAATTGACGCGCTGCTTGCGTCTATCACAAAACACGTCTCGGTCATGTCGGCTAAAGTGTCGCTCTGCAACATTTTCGCCGCAGCCGTCTTTGCGTTATCAGCGTTCGTTAGCTTGCTACGGAGCGCGTTTTGAGGAAATTTCATAAAACTGCCTTCGCCTCCTTCAAGGAGAGCGCTGACTTTTAGGGAGACGTCGGGTTGTTGCAGGATAGCGCCGTGATCGTATTTTCTCCTGATTGAGTCGCCTATATCCCAGGGATTCAATTTTACTATATCGTAAAGGCCTTCATAACCCGTTGTTGCCCCAACGAGAAAATCGCCTCTGGCGCTTTGCTCCGCGACGGCAATATCATAACCCCAAATCCCCGGAATATACCTACCATATAGCAAGATAAATATTTAAAAATACTTGATAAAATTTCAAGAGGGTGCTATCCTGCATAGTAGGTATTACCTACTATGCAGGAGGATTCTGAAATGGCTATCCGATACAAAAACAACGGCAGATATGCTTAGAACCTGTTTAATATCTTTTACAACCAACATAAACATGGTACAATCGGTCAAAAAAGTTAAGGGGGTGCGCCAGTTCGGTGTGCGTAATATAGTCGGGTGAGAGTCCTGACCTGGTAAAGTT
>BOCC01000047.1 GCA_026002715.1 Synergistales bacterium | reverse complement strand
ACTAT
The DNA here is from genome assembly GCA_026002715.1 of Synergistales bacterium. GTDB lineage: Bacteria > Synergistota > Synergistia > Synergistales > Aminobacteriaceae > BNVG01. The sequence goes on along the minus strand of BOCC01000047.1, from coordinate 17,295 downwards.
GAATACATGAAGAACAATCTATAACAGTGGATAGGTGGTTGTTTTCAAACGAAGCGACATAGCCGGATTATCGTGGAAACGACCGTCCTTGGTGGGTTGCTCTTTTTTATGCGTTTGCCCTGCACTGAGGGGCCGTATGTTTGTTCAGTTCATTACATTATGCTATTATGAATATTTGAGTAACGAGATTCGGAACGTAAAGAAGTCCCTTGGAGCAAAGAACGGAGATTCGAAGCACGATGTCGAGACCAATCTTGTATTAGAAAAAAAACTGAAAAGCTGGCTTGACAATTCACCAGTCTATTTAGTGTTGCAATGGTTTGATACTGTTGAGAGCGTTAAGGTTTCGTCTAAACTCCTTGCAAAAAGATGGACAACGGAAATCACATTGCGTGACCGGATGTTCCTCGATAAAATGGGGGTCATATTGCCCTATTGATTTGAGTATATATTATCCGACTTTTAGGCTTATAAATAATTTGGGGATTTACGAAGATAAGCGTAATCCATTTCTGGTTCAAATTTAATAGAAGTATTCAGAGAAGGCGTGGCTCGGGCGAGAGGGTCAAAGGCTATACGGCTCGCGATATCATCTCTTAATTTTCGAGCGGTTTTATCAGGGTTATCAATGTCCGCTAAATAACGCGCCACATTGTCACCTAATTTCCCGAAAATGTAACAATGAATCCAGTAGTAGTATGGGTTACTGGCGATTTTCATTGTTGTAATTACAAATCGTACAACTATGCAAAATAATCGTCTATTTTTCCTTAACATGGCGATAAAAATACCTAAATCATCGGTTTTATGCCGAAATTTGCGTCATGGATAACATTTCACTGCTGACATAGTTACATTTTACGGGAAAATAGGATTGTCAAGGTCAACGCGAAGAAAACACGCGTTGTCCGCCACCACGAAATCAAGAGCGCCGCAATCTATATACCCCTTCCATCTCCCGGCGCCAATATATTCTCGAAACCCGATCAAAAATTCTTCCGGTATTTTAGCGTTACCTTTATTTTTGGAACGATAAACGACTACCTCCTCACGGACAGACAGATAAACAGCACGATAAAAATACCGGCCGGAACGAGTGTTTATTGGAAAAAACACCAACAAAAACAAACCAAAAAAGCACATAGCGAATACTCCGCGCAAAAAAAACTTAATAATAAATTCAGTTTTAGACTGAAATTCTTTTTTTGCGCACCACAAGAACAGACCCATCACCCCAATAAAAATAACGCACTTGTACAGCACTATATAACCAGCAAGCCCCGATGTTAAAAACGTCAACGAAATCACTCCGCAGGCCAAAAGAATTCCTGTGATAAGGTCGCTGTATTTTTTATAAAAAATAAGCGCGAAAAACAAAAATACAGACAAAAAATTTATGTAGAGTATAACTTTTATCGATAATAAGTTCGGCTTTGAGTAAGCTGAAAAATGTTCCATAACAAGAAACAATTTACTGATCAGCATGATATTAAAAATCATGGCAATCAATAGGCAAACTGTATTTCTAATGGCCGCGGCGTTTGTCTTTAGGAAATGTGGCAGATGAAAAAGTAAATTTTTCAACCAAATCCCCCCTTCATCTTTCGTAACTCAAACAACCTCAATTCACCTCTATTTCTTTACATCCGAAGAATGCGGCACGACGATCAGCGTTGTCCAAGGTGTGTAGTAAGAGTCGTCTGGCCTAAATGGACTCCCTTTATAGGCGTGTCTCATACGCCATCGATACTTACCGGAAAGAGGCGGTACCCATGTTGCTTTCTCACTCTCATTAGTCAAGTGAGCTCGATCAAGCCCCCTTTCGTCAACTACGACCCAGTCGCTGCCCCAATATTGGTGTCCCTTTGAAACATCGAACGAACTGACCTCAAAAAAGACCTTAGTCTCACGTTCAACCACAGTTCCATCTACAGGGCTGATAATGGCGGGGATAGCGGGGCGGTCTTCCATAGACGGCTCGACAGATTTTGGAAAATCAGGGGACGGTTTTCCTACAAAAACCTCAGCATAAGCAGAAAGAGACTGATATTGCGCGTGCAGTATTGTCTTGCCCTGAGAATGGCCTTCTATCTGGCCGTCATCCGTCACGGTGGCTATAGACTCGTCTTCTATACTATATACCGTACCCATACCTGGTTCGCTGAGTTCGTAGCGTTTCGAGTTTCGGGTATTACCCCACAGTCCCGGGCGCGTCTTTTGATTAGGATAAGTGATTACCATATCAGGGCTAAATCGCAAGGAGACTATCTGCTGTTTCTCTACGTCCGGCGCTACGTAAACAGTGACTTTGTTGGAAGCGTAAGCTGCTTTGCTCCGGGCATCAATAACCGCTACGGCGTAGTCAAAAGCTCCGGAGTCGGTATCTTTGAATGAAATGGTCTCTTGATAGTGTCGTTCTCCCACTCGCTTTAACGTAAACATATAGGGCATGCCGCCTTGACGGGCATTACGGGAGGCCAGAACATCTTTGCCGAGGTTTTTGGCGTCAGGGCCGAAGACGGCGTCCAAGACAAAACTTTCACCGGGACGTACGCGCGTCGGTATAGCCTTCAGTTGGATTATCTCTTTGATAGTAATCGGATCCTTTTGGGGCTCGGGTTGCATACTCCCCATCTCGTCAGGCCCCAAGGAGCGATACCATTCTCTGGATTCTTCTTGATTTGCATCCTTTTTGCTCTCATTCCAAATATCCGCAAGCTCTGATATCAAAGCGCCGAACACTCGAAATGTATTTACTGTATCGCCACCAACGAAAACGCCCTCAGCAAAAACGCCCCCGGCGAAATAAAGTGCAGCAAAGACCACAACAAGAGCGGCGCGTTTCACTGTCGTTCGCCTCCAAGAGGACGCCTCGCTATGCCGCGAGGAGCGCCAAATAAAAAACATGAATAACGCCGCGAGAATAATTCTGAACATGTATATCTCTCCTTTAGAAAATGTTTTATAAAGTGAATAGAGATGACCAATATTGAAACGGAAGGTTTCTCTGATGCTTCCCGCTGATTTTCTTTTTCATCAGAAGATGGCATGAGAACCTCCTAATGTCGCGTCATGCTGTCTAAGTTTTCCCAAGAACAGCCTCTGAGCACAAGGTGGCGCTACGCTGAAAACGGAGAGAAAATATATCTCCAAATCACGGAATTTTTAATGTCAAATCTCAAGAATATTTTATCAATTCACTATAGTGTATCACTAAACACGTTTTGCGTATACTCAGCACCCCACATCAAAGCCGCTTGTCACTATTATTTGATTTGCATAGCGTTATGACATATACTGAGCAAATAATTACGCCATTCCGTGATAGTAAGGAGAATTTCAATGCCTACGTCAAACGCTGCTATAACAATTAGGATGAATGACTATATAAATCACTCGACGTCATCGACAGGACCTGTGACGCTGAAAGTGAAGTATTCTGACTTCCGGGAGATGTCGAAGCGCAGAACATTCCCCAAGATTATCAAGGACTTCGTGACATTCTGGACTGTGGCGAAAGAATTATTGAACGCCGTGGAGTTTGGAAACGATAAAAAGATACGCCTGATGGGATTGACCGTCAGCAACACGGAATATAAAATTGACGACAGGCAGTTGAGGTTTGATTTCGGAGATGAAGACGGGAACGAAAGGGAAGGTAGTTAGAAGATGATACACAGATACCTGAAATTTGATGAAAATACTCGTTGACGCGGATGCGTGCCCGGTTAAACAAATCGTTGTCAGATTGGCGAAACAACGCCATATCCCGGTCATAATGCTCATAGACACGTCTCACGAACTTGATGACGGATACAGCGAGGTTATCACGGTGAGTCAGCAAGCCGACAGCGTAGACTTTGCCTTGATGAATCTTCTCTCCATTGACGACATCGTAGTGACGCAGGACTTCGGGCTTGCCGCTATGGTATTGGGGAAGGGCGCGAGAGCAATCAATCAAAACGGTCTTGTCTATACGAACGAAAATATTGAATCTCTGCTCATGGAAAGATACATCGGACAGAAAACGCGGCGCGGCGGCGGAAGAACAAAAGGCCCGGCAAAACGTACAAAAGAAGACGACGAACGCTTTACGAACGCTTTTTCGGTATTGTTGGTTTATTGACGGCCGCGTACTCTAACGGCAGTATACGAGAAATTTCTATCCTTTGAACCCGTAACTCCAAAACAAAATACGACTTAACTGCTTTCTATAAATGCAGTTAAGCTCTATTTTGCTCTGGAACTACGATTTTAGCACACGCATCGCCAAACCAATTTATCACTTCCGCCTAAATCCACCCATAAAATCTATTCAGGGTGAAAACATGACGAAAGAGAACAAACAGCAAACACAACCTAAAAAACCAACGCGGCGAACGCGCAAAATATCTTTCCGTCTCTCCGAGGCCGAGTACGCTCAGATTTTAGACGAGCTGGCCATATGCGGCGAACAGGATTGACCCGGAAACTCATAAGGCAATCCAACCGGCTGGAAGGTGGACGCATAAAGCTATCCAGAGGGCGGCTCGAAAAATCGAACTTGCTCAGGGATGGAATGAAAACATTGTCCAGACAACGGCCCTTGCCGTCCATACTCCACACCTGATTAGGATTATCAATGGACAAACCCCTCAGCAAATACGGATACCTGCCATTCTCCTTGCTGGGCTTGCTCAATCTCGGCTTGGGATAAACAGCCTCTATACCCATCCGTCTCATAAGGCGACTGACCCTCTTACGGCTTTACGTTCTTCCACTCGGGTATCTTGTTCAACTGCTTCGCTATACGTGGTGAAAGCTTTTGTTGTCATGAACATAGCTTAAACCCTGTTCAACGAACAGTCCAGAGGGGTGTTATGTGTTTTTAGCTGCGGATTTGGGCTATACTTATAGAGCTTTCAAAACTCGATAAATTGATGTCGAAGCCGCCCGACGATATGACGTCTATTGAAATGTGGAGCGCGTTTTTCGCGCTTGCTAATAGAAACAACTGCGATTTTGCGATAGAGGAGACTACGCCATGCAAAAACTGTTTTCGCTTACACTCAGAGTTGTCTCGCTTTTTCTGATCTTGAGCCTTGCGTCCGCGAAATGCGCGGTATCCGCGTCGCCGCTTACGCTTGAAGACAGAGCTAACATGTACATAGGCAAGACATATGTCGCTAACCCGTTAGCTAAGGCCGCGTCTAATGGCTTCGACTGCACAACTTATGTGGAGACGGTACTGACAGAGGGATACGCGGACCCCGACATAGCGTTGAACCTTATCCGCTATCGTGACGGCGAGGTCGGCTTTTTCACCCGCAACCACTTCATGGAAAATATGTGGATTCCAAACGCTGTAAAACATGGTTTTATTAGCCCTATTGCCTTTGCTGATACAGATAAAAGTTCTATATATGTCGACGCTACGCAGTGGTATCTGGACAATCCTGAAATTGCCGAGCCCGATAAGGACGCCGCCTACTGCCGACAAGCTCGAAAGCAAGGGTGGTTTAGAGCGTCAGTCTATTACGTACCGGTTAGCCGGATAAATGATATTTTGCTTGCCGACCTGTCCGATGGAACGGTTGTGTTTTTCCTGCGGACGGTCGTCAAGCCGCCCCGGTGGCTGCGTAACGACAACGCCGTTATGATAACGCATATGGGTTTGCTGTTTGGCGGTAGCCGTCTCTATCACGCAAGCTCCGCGCGACGCGAGGTTGCGGTCGAGGACTTCTTGGGGTATTTGAAGACCAATAGCGGTGTCCGCGGAGTGGCGTTCTATAAGGTTACACGATAACCTGGGCGCATCCTGTCGGCGTCGCGGTAAAAATACAACGGCGGCTCCCGCGAGGGGGCCTTTTTGATGAGTAATTCCGTATTTTTTCTTATCTGGTTTATTGACGTAAACATGATAACATTATTATGTTTTATATGCCCAGAGGACAAATTCAAGGCGATGCTTATGGAAAAATTCTCCATAGAGGTCACCCAGATGGAAGACAGCCTGAAGGCGGTTATCCTTTCTCCTGACATCGCGCAGCACCTGCGGGCGCCCGCGGGGGCTCCGGCGCTCGAAACCCGTCGGGCGGTCCTATTCGGAGGCGAGGCCCATTCATCTTGACGTTTTTTGTACGCTGAGCGAGGTGTGGAGTTATCACGTCATCTTCAAAAAAGAGATGTCAGGCGCCGTTTCCGTCACAACGTCGTCCTGAGGCTTTACCGTAAAACGCCGGGGGAATTTATAGACTGACGCGGCGGCGCTTTGCCGGTCGCGGAACAAAGTCGCAGAACAGAAAGGAGAGCTTGTCTTGGAGTTATCGAATGGCGTGAGGGCGCGATTTATGAGGGTGGATCCGGCCGCTGTGGGACACCATATTTCCCGAGGTTTTATGCGTAAGGAAATCAAGCCGGTGGAGGACACGATGAAGGTCGTTGGGGTCGCGTATACGGTGAGCTGTCCTGAGCGCGACAGCTCGGCGCTGTATTACGCTTTGCAAAAAGCGCCGAAGAGCTCTGTGATCGTGGTCAGTCGTGGAGGTGACGATACCTTTGCCTGCTGCGGAGAATTTCTGGCCATGATGGCGATGCACCGAGGCATGGCGGGCATCGTCATCGACGGCCCGGCGACGGACAAACTTGCCCTCAAGACGATGGGGTTTCCCGTGTTCTGCTCGGGGTTCTCTCCCGTCACCAGCAACGTGAGCGGGACAAGCGGCGAGACGGATATTCCGCTCGTCTGCGGCGGCGCTGTCGTCGAGCCGGGAGACATCATTTTGGGGGACGCGGATGGGGTCATCATCGTCCCTCGCGACTATGAGCCCGTTCTGGTCGACGCGGAGGAAAAAGCGGCCCAGGAGGCTGAACGCCGCAGGGCGGTCAGGGAAGAGGGATACCGTTTCCTCAGGCGCGAGGATTTCGATGCCGTCAAGTTTTTTGAGTATAACGTGACCGACGCCATCGCCCGGACCAAAAAAGACTGCCCTGCCGAGAGGTGATTTTTATGTCAAAACTGAGTAATGAAGCCATAGCGCGTTTTATGAAAATTTCCCCCGCCCAAATCGGGCATCATATCAGCCACGGGTTTATGCACCCGCGAATCGGGGCGGTTGTCCCCCGCCTCAAAATGATCGGCCCGGCTTACACCGTCAGAATGACCGAGCGGGACGGATCGGCGCTGTATTACGCTATCATGAAAGCGGAAAAAGGCTCCGTCATTGTCGTCGACAGAGGGACGAACGACATTTTCGCCTGCGCGGGCGATCAGCTCGTGTTGATGATGAAGCATCGAGAGCTGGGGGGCCTCGTGATCGACGGGCCGGCGACGGACAGGCTGGGGCTTGAAAAATTGGAGTTTCCGGTTTTTTGTACAGGGTTTTCTCCTGTGACGACCCTGTGTACGGGGAGCAACGGGGAGGTCGGTATTCCAATTCAGTGCGGCGGAGCGGTCGTTCGCCCCGGCGACATCGTTTTTGGCGACGCCGACGGCGTCATCATCGTGCCCGACGATTACGAGGAATTGCTTGCCGTTGCCGAAAAAATGACGGCTTCGGAGCAAAAACGCGCGGAGCGGGTGGAAAAGGAGGGGTATCGTTTTCTGAAACGCGAGGATTTCGACGTAGTGAAGTTCTTTGAGTACGATATTCAGGGCGTTGTCGACGGCATTAAACGAGAATGTCGTTACGATGCGGAATAGGGGATTGTGTTCTGGTGTTTTTTTAGGCTTTTTACTTTAATTTCAGGAGGGTATTTTGATGAAAAACGCGATGAAGTTTAAGGGTTTGTTTATGGTGTGCCTCGCGCTGCTGTTTGCCGTCACGTTAGGCGCGTTTCCGCTTTTCGCGGCCGCGAAGGATACTCTGACGGACAGGGCTCTTGCCGATCAAAAGACGTTCGATCCGTTCAAAACCAGCGACATTAACGATCAAAAGCTCCACTATCAAATATATGAAAGCCTGATGAGGGAGGAGCGGGACGGGACGCTTTCTCCCGCGCTCTGCACGGGCTATCGGTTTAACGATACTGGAGACGAGGTTACGTTTACCCTGCGCGAGGGAGTCAAATTTCACAACGGCGCCGTCATGACGGCCGACGACGTGGTGTTTTCCCTGAACACCGCCATTGCTTCTCCGTTCACCTCGAAGATGACCAGCACGATGAAGGAGGCCGTAAAGATTGACGACAAAACCGTGAAGCTGATTCTGAAACATCCCTTCCTCCCCATTCTGGGCTGCTTAGTTTCCTCCAGCTGTTCCATTGTCCCTAAGGAGGCTTATCTGGCCAACCCCGACGCGTTCGCCCAAAAACCAATAGGGACTGGAGCCTACATGCTCAAGGGGGTAAAACGCGGCGAGAAGATCGACCTCGAGGCGTTCCCCGACTATCATCGCGGCCCGGCGTCGATCAAATACCTGACCGAAAGGATCATCCCCGACGACAACGCCGCGCTGATGGCCTTAGAAAGCGGCGCTCTCGATATGATGAATCCCAGCCAGGCCTACACCGACAGAGACGCGATTGAAGCCAATCCCAATCTGGTTTACTACGAGGCGGAACAGGCCTGCACCTTCCTGATCGGATTCAACAACGCGAAGGGGGTTTTTGCCGATAAGAGAATGCGCGACGCCGTGGCTTATGCCCTCGATCGCGAAGACTTGATTCTCGGCGCGGTCAACGGCATGGCTAACCCCGTCGAAGCCGCCTCCGTTCCGATCTGCCCGCAGTTCCCCAAAAATTTCAAAGGCCTCCAGTACGACACCGAAAAAGCCAAGGCGTTGGTTAAGGAAGCTGGTTATCCCAACGGCGTCACCGTCACCATGAGGGTTATCGGCGCGGCCAACTACACCAAACCCGCCGAGGTCATTCAGGCCCAGCTCCGCAAGGTCGGCATCGACATGAAGATCGAGGCCATGGAGCGGGGGACGTGGTTCGACGTCGTCTACGCCGGCGGCAACTTTGAGATTACCTATTACGCCACGCCCATTTCAGTCGCCGACGCCGACTTTTGCAGTTACGGCTACCTGCACAGCAGCGAGGCGGATGGCAAAGGCAACAATTACATGAGCGTCAAAAAACCCGAACTCGACAAGTATCTGGAGGCCGGACGCATGGGGACCGATCCGGAGGTTCGTAATGCGGCTTATCTGAAGGTCTGCGAGATCGTTCGGGACGAGAGTATCTACGTTCCCACTTACACAGGAATGCGTACCTACGCGGCGCACAAAGACCTGAAAGGCCTCTACGCCGATCCGATGATGCGCTACTACGTTTACAACTACTCCTGGTAAGAGCGTCTGAATAAAAGATAAACATTTAAGACTTTATTTCAACCCAGGAGGAACAGAATGTTTAAATATATCATGAAACGACTCTTCCTGATGATTCCGGTTATCGTCGGTATTTCTTTTATTCTGTTCCTCATCATGGACCTCACGCCCGGGGATCCGGCAAGGGCCATTCTGGGTGATTACGCCACACAGGAACAGATCGCTGCTCTTCGGGAGGAAATGGGGCTTAACGATAACTTCTTCGTCCGCTATTTTCGTTACGCGGTCAACGCCGTACAGGGAGATTTCGGCAAATCCTACCGCACCAGCGTTCCCGTCGTGGAGGAAATTTACGCGAGATTTCCCGCGACGCTGCAGGTGGCCTTCCAAGCTATTATGCTCTCGATTCTGTTGGGCGTCCCGATAGGCGTCGTCTCGGCCGTAAGGCAGTATTCCGCCATCGACATCGTCAGTATCGCGACGGCCTTGATTTTTACGTCGATACCGGCATTCTGGTTCGGTCTGATGCTGATTTTGCTGTTCTCTCTCAAACTGGGCTGGCTGCCGGCCGTGGGCGCCGACTCGTGGAAACATTTCATCATGCCCTCGGTGACCTTGGCGGCGGCCCAGCTTGCGACGACGATACGCATGACGCGTTCTACCATGCTGGAGGTTATCCGGCAGGACTACATTCGCACGGCTATGGCGAAGGGAGCCACCCGACGCTGCGTTATTTTCAAACACGCGCTGCGGAACGCGCTTTTACCCGTTGTGACGGTTCTTGGCATTGGGTTCGGCAATTTGCTGGGCGGCGCCCTGATCGTCGAAAGCGTTTTCGGCATTTCGGGGCTCGGTACGCTGATGGTCAACTCGGTCAAGAGCAAGGACGCTCCCATGCTGGTCGCGAGCGTTATGTTCGCCGCGCTCGTCGGCAGCTTGGTCAACCTTGGCGTTGATGTTCTCTACACCTACATCGATCCCCGCGTAAAAATTCAATATCTGAGAAGGGCAAAATCATGAACGCCTCGATAAAGGCAGCCACGCATGGGCGCATAAAAACGAAAAAGCGGAGCCAGCTCAAGGCGATCTGGTTTCAGTACAGGAAAAACAGGCTGGCGATGTTCGGCCTGGCGCTTTTTGTAATCCTGATTTTTATAGCGCTGGGCTCGGGTTTCTTCGTCGATTACGAAACGCAGGTCATCGAGCAGCACATGAAGGAACGTCTGCGGCCGCCCAGCGCCGCCCACTGGTTCGGAACCGATCAATACGGCCGCGACGTCTTTGCCCGCGTCGTCTGGGGAGCGCGCATTTCCTTGTTTGTCGGTTTGTTTACCGTGGGCATCGCCCTTGTCGTCGGCTCTCTGATCGGGGCTTTGTCGGGTTACTATGGGGGATGGTTAGATAACTTCCTGATGCGCATCATGGACGTGTTCCTCGCGATACCCGGAACGATTCTCGCGGTGGCGATCGTGGGGGCTCTGGGTCCCGGGCTCTTCAACGTCCTTCTGGCGATGAGCATCGCGCGCATTCCCCAATTTGCGCGTATCGTCCGCTCCTCGATCATCTCCATCCGGGGGCAGGAGTTCGTCGAAGCCGCAAGGGCCTGCGGGACGAAAGACCGCCGCATTATCCTGCGTCATATCATGCCGAACGCTATAGGCCCTGTCGTCGTGCAGGTCACTCTGCACATGGCGACGACGATTCTCGGCGTGGCGGGGCTGAGCTTTATCGGACTGGGCATCGAACCGCCCGTCCCCGAATGGGGTTCCATGTTGGCGGAGGCTCGTGAGCAGATGCGTTACAATCCCTATCTTATGTTCTTTCCGGGAATGGCTATAATGCTGGCCGTGCTCTCCCTGAATCTCATCGGAGACGGTCTGAGGGACGCGCTCGACCCGAGAATGAAAAACTGAGAATGAAAAACTGAGAATGAAAAACTGAACAGGGTGACGGATCATGAAAACGACGGACTCGAAAAACGGTCTTTTGAAAATCGAAAACCTACAGGTCGAGTATATCACCGACGACGCAAGGGTATTCGCGGTCAATGGGCTGAATCTGGAAATAGAGAAGGGCGAAACGCTGGGGCTTGTCGGCGAGACCGGCGCGGGAAAGACGACGACGGCACTCAGCGTCATGCGGCTTTTGCCGCCTAAGGTCGGGCGCGTCATCGGCGGAAGCATCCTGCTAGACGGCATAGACATCATACACGCCGGCGAGGCGGACATGCGCGCGCTGCGAGGCAGTTTAGTGTCGATGATTTTCCAGGACCCCATGACGAGCCTGAATCCCGTCCTGACGATAGGGGATCAGATTGCCGAGGTCCTGATTTTTCACGATAGGTATAATAACAGGACGGATGTCAATCGGCGTGTGGACGAAATTCTGCGGCTCGTCGGCTTGTCGCCGGAGAGGAAAAACGAGTACCCGCACCAATTTTCCGGCGGAATGAAGCAGCGGGTCGTTATCGCCATCGCGCTGGCCTGCGAGCCTAAGCTTCTGCTGGCCGACGAACCGACGACGGCTCTCGATGTCACGATTCAGGCGCAGGTTTTGGAAATGATGAAGGAGCTCCAGGAAAAACTCCATACCGCCGTGATCCTAATAACTCACGACTTAGGCGTCGTGGCCCAAACCTGCAACAGGGTCGCGATCATGTACGCGGGGGAAATTATCGAGACCGGGACCGTCGATCGGATTTTTCACGCAAAGCGCCATCACCCCTACACAGAGGGCCTCTTCGGTTCCATCCCCGACCTGACGAAAAAGACGCGGCGCCTCAATCCCATCGACGGGCTTATGCCGGATCCCTCTAACCTCCCCGCCGGCTGTAAATTTCATACGCGCTGCCCCAAATGTATAGATATCTGCCGGACGATTCACCCTCGTTCATCTGTCCGTGACGGCCATTCGATCCGCTGTCACCTTGAGGGAGAGGGCGGCGTCCCCGTTGCCGGTGAAACGGCGGGAGGAGAACAAACATGACGAATCCCTTGGTTCAGACGATCGATTTGAAGAAATATTTCGAAACGCCGCGCGGATTGTTGTACGCGGTCGATGGCGTCAATCTTTCCATCGAAAGGGGGAAAACGCTGGGCGTGGTCGGCGAGTCCGGATGTGGAAAGTCGACGCTGGGAAGGGTCATTTTGCGCCTTTTGGACGCGACGTCGGGAGCGGTGTTGTACGACGGCGAGGATATTCTTCGCTACAACGGGGAAAAAATGCTCCAGATGCGCAAAAAAATGCAGATAATTTTTCAGGACCCCTACGCTTCGCTGAACCCTCGCATGACGGTCAGCGAAATTATCGCCGAGCCTATTAAAGTTTGCGGCGCTTTCGAGAGCAAAGACGCTCTCGAAGACAAGGTCTGCGACCTGATGGAAACAGTGGGCCTTGCCGATCGTTTCGTCAACACCTATCCGCACGAGCTGGACGGCGGACGGAGGCAGAGGATCGGCATAGCGCGAGCTCTGGCGCTCGACCCGGAGTTCATCGTCTGCGATGAGCCCGTCTCCGCTCTGGACGTCTCCATTCAGGCGCAAATTCTCAACCTGATGATGGACCTGCAGGAGGAGCGGGGGCTTACCTACATGTTCGTCACTCATAACCTGAGTGTTGTGAAGCACATCAGCAACGAAATCGCGGTGATGTATCTGGGGCAGTGCGTCGAAAAAGCAGAGTCTGAAGAGCTTTTTGAGAATCCTTTGCATCCCTACACCAAGGCCCTTCTGGCCGCAATCCCAATTCCTGACCCGGATATCGCCAAACGGCGGCAAGCTATCATTCGCGGAGAGGTGTCCAGTCCGATCAACCCCGCGCCGGGCTGTCGTTTTGCCGCAAGATGCCCTTGCGTCACCTCCGCTTGCACGGCCGCAAACGTTGAACTGAAAGAAATCGCCCCCGGACATTTCGTCGCCTGCTTGTCGAGCGTCGCGCAACAATAAACCAGAAAGAACTGAAAAATTGACTTAAAATACCATCTCGATCTCCGCGGGCTGATTATTGGGAAGTACATTCACACCGGAAGACGGTCGTACTTATTTACATACTCTATAAGCCCGCCTTCTTTGTAAAGCGCCTCGTTTACCGAGCTTATTTTCCCTAAATTCGCCTTATCGTTCTTATGTTCAAACGATAGTATTAAATTTTCGTTCTCGTCTAAATCTATACTGATTCTGTCCCCGTCATGTAAAAAATCCGTATCGGCGTTTATCAGCAAAATGCCGTTATTCATCGCGTTCCTGTAGTAGCTTCTGGCAAACGACTTAGCGATAATGACGTTGAAGCCGGCTGTTTTAACAACTCTGGAAGCTACTTCCATAGCCGAACCGCAACCGAAATTATAGCCGGCGGCGATGATATCGCCTTCCCTGATTTTTTCGATAAGATTGCTCCTGATATCCGCGAATATATATTTCTTCAATATATCGCAATCCGTAGTGTCCCGTTTGTATCTTGAAGAAATGATATAATCCGTGTTGATATCGTCCTCAAATTTATGCACGAACCCTTTTGCCATGTTATTTTTCATTCAGGAAAACCTCCGGGTCTGTAATTTTTCCGGTAATGACGGCAGCCGCGGCGGCGTAGGGGGACGCCAAGTATATATTGGACTTGATGTTGCCCATTCTTCCTAAGAAATTCCTATTGGCGGTGGACAGAACATTCGCTCCATCTCTCGGGACGCCCGCGCTGCTACCGCAGCACGGTCCGCAGCCGGGGGGCAGTATCATTGCTCCGCAGTTTAAGAAAGTTTCGACATATCCTCTTTTTATCGCCTCCCTGTAAACCTCTCTCGATCCGGGGACGACCAAAAATTCGACGGAACCGCAAACCTTACGGCCTTTGAGGATTTCATGCGCCTGGGCTAAATCCTTCAACCTCCCGTTTGTACAGGTTCCGATTAAAACCATGTTTACCTCAACGCCCCGCACGTCTTCAAGCTCGGCGTAATTATCGACCTCATGCGGCTTAGCGACGCCGCATTTAACATCTGACAGATCAACCGTAAATTCACGTTCGTAAACCGCGTCCTCATCGGGATAAACGGCGGAAGAAAAATCAATATTGCTTGCTATGCACCATTTTTTAGTTACGCCGTCAAACGGCATAATGCCAAATTTCCCGCCGCATTCAACCGTCAGGTTGCAAATCGTGAACCTGTCGTCCATATCGAGCGTTTGCAAGCTCGGGCCGGAATATTCTATCGCCCTGTATGCCGCGCCGTCAGCCTTGAGGCGGCCCATTATATACAACGCCAGATCCTTTGCCGTAACTCCCCGCCTCAGCGACCCCTTAAGACAAATTTTTATGGATTCGGGAACTTTAAACCACAATTTTCCATAATGCATTGCGACGGCGATGTCAGTGGAACCAACGCCCGTCGCAAGCCCTCCGACGGCTCCATAGGAACAGGTATGCGAATCTGCTCCGACAAAAAGGCCGCCCGGAAATAAATGTCCCTTTTCAAACAGAATCTGATGACAAATTCCCTCTCCGCTTTCGTAAAGTTTTATTCCATATGTTTTGCAAAAATCGCGAATCATATCATGATGCGCCGAAACGCTCGCGTTAGGACAGGGGACGTAATGATCGATAACAAACGCGATTTTTTCTCCATCGTACACGCTTTTGTTTTTAAGCTGGTTAAAAGGCTCGATGATCCAAGGACCCTGCGCGTCCGGCGCCATAATAAAGTCAATCTCGGCAGTGATAATATCACCCCGTTTGCATTGAACGCCGCTTTTAAAGGACAAAATTTTTTCCGCGATTGTGCGACCCATCTCACTTCAGCCTTTCTTTCTTTTTTTTTCTTTCTTTCTTTCTTTCTTTCTTTCTTTCTTTCTTTAGTTATTTTGCGATGACGGCCGTGACCTCTAAAAATCTGTCGATTTCCTCCGCGGTATTGAAGTGCATTGGCGAAACCCTGACAACCTCCTCAAGGCCGACGGCATGAAGCTGTCTGCGCGACATTACGCTTTTAGCGACTCTATCGAACACAACGATACCGCTGTCGATGTATTCCTTGACCGCGGCGCCCGCAGACTTGCCTTGGAACGTTATCGGCAGGATACAGTCCTGTTTCGTCAAATCCGTACCGACAAAATGAACGTTGACATTACGAATGTCATGCAGGCCTTTTATACGCTCAGAGCCGCGTAAAAGCCTGTGTAACAGCGCTCTCTCATGTGCTTCAATCCCGCGCATCGCGGAAACGATTTGTTCCCTTCTGTCTTCCGACGCGCCAAGGCTTTTACCAAGCCAACAAAGATAATCGATCACAATAGACCAGCATCCCCAGGCAGCGGGCTCGACGCTGCCGACCTCCCAATCAGTTATGTCGTTTTCGAGAGTTCTTTCGTGAGGCAGTTTCGCGCATCTATCCGACACGTAACCGATTCCCTGGCCTCTTTTGCCGAGGATTTTGTAAGGCGTGAAGCCTATGGCGTCGACTTGCAGCTTCTCAACGTCTATCGGACCATGCGGTACATGCTGCGTGGCGTCCAAGAGGATGTAAAGGTCGGGTTTGATTTTTCGCGCTTCGCGGATAATAGTCTCAACATCGCTCAATGAGCCCGTTATATTGGAGGCGTATATAAACGACAACATGGAAGTGTCTTTGTCGATGTGGCGTATAATCTCTTCTGCGGTCACGGCGCCGGTTGCCTTGTCTGTTTTCGCGACGCGAAGCTCCTTGCCCGCGATTTCAGCGTAGTATTTAGCCGAGTCGTATGTCGCGGGGTGCTCCAAATCAGTCGTGACGACGTTGCCGCCGGGAACGTTAAAAACGATAGCCTGCGTTAGGTGATACAAAACCCTCGACGCCGTCTGGGAAGAAAAAACGCTCCCGCTTTTGGCGCCTAAAAACAGCTTTGTATCGTCCATCCCTTTCAGGACCATGTCCTTGAGATGCGCGGCTGCCTTGGCGGGGCGATTCGGAGAGTCGGGAAAAGCCGTTTCGCGCGCGATAAATTCGCCGCATTTTTTTAATCTCAAAGAACCGCCGGCGTTTTCAAAATAAATCCTTTTGCCGGCGTAGGGGTCAAAATCGACATAGTCCAGCTGAGCCCTGATTTCTTTTAATAGTTCATCCGAAAAAAATTTGCCTTTATTCGTATCTTCCATAATTTATTCTCCTGTCTATTCAGTATCGGTCAAATACTTGACGATTTTCTTTTTATCGACGTTTCCGCCCGAAAGCAAAAATACAACCTTTTCGTCTCGGCGAAACTTTACCTTGCCGCTCAAAACCGCTCCGACTCCGACGCAGGAGGACGGCTCGGCCAAAAGTTTTGCATTCAAAGCAATCAACCCAAACGCCCGTATAATAAATTCGTCGTCTACCGTCGCTATTTCGTCGACATATTTTTTGATTAACTCAAAATTATTAATCCCGGCCTTCGCCGCCTTCAGCGCGTCGGCACAAGTATCTTGCGTCTCGACAGAAACCGGATACCCTTTTTCCAGACTCTGTGTGTATCTCGGAACAACGGACGGCTCGACGCCGATTATTCTGGTTTTCGGCCTTTTTTCTTTTGCGGCCGCGGCGATTCCCGATACAAGACCGCCGCCGCCTACGGGAACAACGATACAGCTGACATCTTCGAGGTCTTCAAGAATTTCCAGGCCGGCCGTCCCCTGCCCAGCGATGATAACGGGATCGTCGTAAGAGTGGATGGAAACCAATCCCAATTCATTTTTTATTTCCTCCGCCTTAGCGCGTCTTTCCGCGGAGGTATGTCCACACCTGATGATTTCCGCGCCGAACGCCCTGCAGCCGTTGAGCTTTATTTCCGCTGCGTCCTCCGGCAGCACGACCTTCGTCTTGACGCCCAAAACCTTGCCCGCGTAGGCAATCCCCTGAGCATGATTTCCGGAAGAAGCGGTGATAACGCCGCCGGCCTTTTCCTCATCCGTTAAGCTCAACAGTTTATTGACGGCTCCCCTGGCCTTGAAAGAGCCTGTGATCTGCAAACATTCCGGCTTAAAATATGTATCGCACGCTAAAATATCGTCCAGTTTTTCACTCCTGATCAACGGAGTA
>BOCC01000046.1 GCA_026002715.1 Synergistales bacterium | reverse complement strand
CGTGAATGCTTGTGGCTTTTAAAGACATATAGAGCTACCCCTTTCTTTTCTATGGAATAGTTCTATTTTTATCACTTCTTTTCTATAAGTTCAAGATCTGAGCGTGGTTTTTTATGCGTTTGCCCTGATGCTTCGAGTTCTTTTCGCGGACATTTTTATAGAGTCATTGTCGGACATTTAGTGTGGGCCGCTACACGAATGGCAAAGGACTCTGTATAAAGATGTCCCGTTGAAAGATTTTTTGAACAGCGCGATGGAATTTCGCAAAAGCCGGGCAAATTATGGCTCTTCACGGATTTGCGTTCATCCTTGTCATGACTTTATTCATATCGCTACCTTATAGTTTGTCTCGTGCAATACGAGGATTCTCAGTTTCAGGTATTCTTGATCCCTATACCCATATGCTTGCCTTTGCAGTGCTCTTATCTTCGTATTGGTACCCTCCAATGGCGCTGTTGTTATTTTGCTTTCGCAGTAGTTCAATATTCCCTCACGGTGCTCTCTCAATGTCTGCGCGAATTTTTCAGCATTTCCACTTCCGACGCTTTGGCTGTCGTTATCCAATTATCGAAAACCTTCTCTGCTGACGCTCGGTCGGGTTGTTCCCAAATACGACGCAACTCTTCTTTCAGGTAGTACGCGCTCATCAATGGTTTATTGGCTGACAATGCGGCCTCCAGACGTTCCCCTTCTTCCTTCTCGGCGTCCAGATTCTCTTGGTTCTTAACGCGTCCCTTTCAGCGTTGCCTTCATGTCAGCGTCTTTTGTCTCTTTGTAAAGCATCCGGCGTAGGTCTGACAATTTCTCGTTGTACAGCTTGATAACATGGAAATGGTCTATACCATTGCTACCTTCGGTAGATTATCACGTATTGCCTTTGTGAAGGCAGGCGAACATATCGATTGCGACAGACTGTATCTTTTTCTTCCGGCGACCGAGTTTCTCCCAAAAAGGTGTCGGTGCGTCAGCGCCTTTTCCATTACCGACGAACACTACGGCGCCTGTATCAAGGTTTAATACGATTGTCAGGTATTTGTGCCCCTTACCGTTAGATATTTCGTCTATAGCTATACGATGTAGTTTCTTCAGGCCTGGAGTTCCATATTGCTTTTCTAAGTGGCGCTTATTGATGTCTTTGACAGTGCTCCATGAAATATTACTCCGGCACGAAAATATCGAAAAACGAGTTTTAGAAACTGCTTTGTAGTTTAGGGCTTTTGACGAACATTTTATCGAATTTTGAATGCCGGAGTAATATCAAGGAGTCGCGCCACACCACTGATTGCCATGAGGTCACATAGGTCTTGAACGTAACGCTCAAAGGCTTTACTGCAAGAACGAAACTATATCCACAAAGCCCAAAGAGATTTGACGCAGTTTCTCGCATTTTGGGCAGCAGACCCTTGGGATATCAAGCTGAGCGTAGTTTTTGTGTTGGCCGGTAGGAATAAGTGTTATTATTCACTGAACACTTCCTCTATCCTGAACATCCCAAGAGCCGCATACAGGACACCGCAGAAGACGCTCCTGTGGGTGAATCTTTGAAGACGCAAGCGCCACCCTTGTAGGAAACTCGGTCAAAGGTATAGCCAATGATGCTCTGTGTGTGATACA
Organism: Synergistales bacterium; assembly: GCA_026002715.1. Taxonomy (GTDB): domain Bacteria; phylum Synergistota; class Synergistia; order Synergistales; family Aminobacteriaceae; genus BNVG01. The sequence continues at coordinate 15,769 of BOCC01000046.1, read as the reverse complement.
GTATGCTTGTGGACATGGTTATCTCTCCCGTCTGTGTTTGTGGTGAATACTACAGGATAGGTTCTCATGTCCGCTCTATTTTGTCTACCTCGCTCGCAAGTCCGTGAAGAGCCAAAAATATTTAGGTTTTTACCTCCTCTCTCTAACTCGTGATATATGAAGTATAAGACAAGCCACTAATAACAAAACAGAAGGAGAAATAAATTGCGAACATAGATCATGACTGCTACGTGTTGCGCTTGGCGTTACACAGACGTTTACTTGGAAAGGGAGAGGTTAAACATGATAGGGAAACAAAAGATTAACGCTGATATTTTTCTCTCCAGAATGGTAGCACCTCGCCCATGCCTTGGGAAGTCTTATAACCGATGCCGGAGAAGAATGCAAAAGTGGCAAGCGCTGAGAGGGCGCTACGCTGGGGTTCGGTCAGATTGCGAAAAGAGTATTCCGTTTTACCGCAGAATCCGCGCTGAATCCTGTCATTTTTTAGTTTGACAGCGTGACTTTCAGTACGGTAACTTTGAATTTCGACTTCCGAAAAAACCGTCTCTATCTCCGGCCATGCGTCAGGGTTTACGAGAATGCGCCATTTGCGTAACAGACTACCGAACACAAGCTCTGGCAAGGGCAGGAAAAACTGGCGGTTGTTTCTTTTGAATCCAGTTGGGGAGACAAAGTGCAGTCCAGTTTCGCTGGGTGAAAAGTTTGGCGTAAGCGTAAGGCGTTCGGGAGCCAAGGCGAGTGACTGTTCATGTTCACCAGGGAGAAACACGTGAGAGAGTGAAAAAATGGCGTGTCCCACACGAACTGTTTTACCCTGTCGTTTTTGAAGCAGCTTGGCGAATTGTTCGCCATTGGCGTCGTGAATAAACGAGATACGCGCGTAGCCAGCCTCATCCGACATGAAACAAAGATCCTCGGCTGAAAAAATTTTACAAAGGTCTTTTTTTAGGAATCCGAGAGACACAGGCTTTGCGGATTCGCTGCCGTTAGGGTGAAAGACATCGTTCAGCGGAGTCGTCCGCGCTAATTCGCATAGCATGGAAAACAAAAGATACCCGTTGGATGCAGGAAGAACGGCTTCTTTTTGAGCCGTAAATTTTATGACGTAACTGAGCACTTGCACCATCTCCTACAGATAGAATATTCACGAACCGCAGTTCTTTATTGATTTATTTCAATGTAGTTATTATTATAATAGGATATTATCACCATAGGAGGATGAAACCCGATGGGAATACTCGCGGTATACGATACAGTTGGAATTCAGGACTACATCTTTTCCAGCAACAAGCTCGCGGAAAATATCGGTGCGTCTAAACTCGTGGCGGATATTTTCGGTGAAACGCTCTGCGAAGTTATCGTGGAAGTTACAAAGAAACCTCTGCCGGATTGGCGAAACGGCGCGGCGCTTAATGCGAAACTATCGGCCGAAATCATTTATCAGGGCGGCGGCAATGCTTATGTGGCGTTCAGGGACAAAGATGATCAAAAAAGTGACAATACTTTTCAGGAAGTGACAAAAAAATTTTTAACAAGGGTAAGCAAACAAGCGCGCGGCGTGGGAATCGCTGTGGCGGCGGTTGAAACGAGTTTCGGCGACACTTATAAATCTGACTTCAAGAAGCTGAACAAGCGGCTTGCGCTCGTCAAGGGCGGGTTCAATGTGCCCGTGTTCGCCGGCAGCCAGCCGATAACTAAACAGTCCGGCAGGACAGGTTTACCCACTATAGCCAAAGTCGAAGTCAAAGACAAAGACGAATACCTGAGTCAAAGTCAGGAACTAAAACGGGATAGGTACGCTGCGTACAAAAAAGAAACCGAGACCTACATTGACGATTTTGACGACCTCACATTTGAAAAAGGTACGGACAGTCTTATAGCAATTATCCACGCTGACGGCAACAATATGGGCAGCCGCATAAAGACGTTTATGGAACAGGAAAAGTTCAATAATTATTCTGAAGCAGTGCCTAACATTAGAAAATTGTCCACGTCTATTGATAAATGTTATAAGGAAGCGCGTGAACGGGCGATTGACGCGTTCAAAAAGAAGTACGCGGAATACATAGCGGATTTAGAAAAGAAGCCCTCGAATAAAGAGTTGTATGAAGCTCCACCGCTCTTGGAATTCATCGGCGACGGCGATGACACTACGCTCGTTATCGGTGGGCAATTCGCGCTGGACTTTGCTACGCGTCTGTTGAGGGAAATCGAGAACACACCGGAAGAATCACGCCCATTTACGGGCGTTACGCCCACCGCCTGTGCCGGAGTTGTCATATTCCACAGCCACTATCCGTTTTCAGAAGCCTATAAACTCGCCGAGGCGCTGTGCGGGAACGCGAAAAAACCGTCGCGCGACAATGATGGTTCGTATATCGACTTCCATCTGCATCAGTCCGGAGGTGTATCCGACTTAAGTGTTCTGCGCGAAAAACTCTACACAGTAGACGGCAAGAGCATACTGCGCCGTCCGTGGCGCGTGTCTGCGGGCTTAGAAGATAAGCTCCCCAATTTCAATTGGTTTGAGAGTAACTGCGCGCTCCTTTCCGATGAAGAACGTTTTCCGCGCAACAAGGTAAAAGCAATCCGAAACGCCATAGGCGCCGGGGAAAAAGCGGCAAAACTCGCCGAAAACACGTTGCGCGGCGAGAAGCTGCCAAAAATGTCGGTTTTTGCAGACGAAAAAATTAGCGAATACGCTCCCGTATTCGACATTCTGGAAATGCTCGACGTTTATAAAAATCTGATAGACAAAGGAGACGCGGGCAATGCTGAATAAAATAATCAAGATAACACTGAAGTCGGATTTATGCCCCGCTTCAGGTGACGGATTCGCCGGTTATGTTGACACCGACGTCTGCTTTGAGGATAACGGCCTGCCGTACATACCCGGAAAACGATTAAAAGGTTGTCTGCGCGAGTGCGGCTTGGATATTTTGAGTGTTGACGAGAGTCACGAGACTGAGACTGTTTTTAATAGACTGTTCGGCTCGCTGGGCAAACTTACGCCAGGCGAACTGACCGTTGGCAACGGACGGCTTAAAGACTACGCCAATATTGCCGAAAGCATAACGGCGGACATTCACCGCTCGGAGATAGCGGAGGTCTATACGTCCGTCCGTTCTCGCACTAAAATGGAGGACGGAAAAGCCGTGCATGGAAGTCTTCGCACTATGCGAGTACTGAACAGGGGCGAAACATTCGAGTTTCCCATCACTGTTCCCGATGATAAAGACGCCCTCAAATTTCTTGAAGATTGCGTAAAATCCCTGCGCGGATTTGGGCTCAACCGTTCGCGCGGGCTTGGCGAGGTTGTGTGCGAACTCTTGGACGACACGCAAGCAAAAGGCGTAACTTTTGAGAAAGCAGCGGATTATTCGGGCGAAAAAGCGTTTTCGTATGTCCTGACGCTTAACACGCCGGTTATCTCAGCGGAGCGAGGCGGCAAGATGTTCAAGTGCGAGGACTACATATTTGGAAGCGCGATACTCGGCGCTTTTGCCACGAAATATGCCAAAAAGCACAACTTAGACCCGGAAAAGGCGTATTGTCCTGACGCGGATTTTCGCCGCATATTTCTTGACGGTGCGGTCAAATTCACGGCGGCGCTGCCTTTCAAAGATGGACAGGTCTATACACCAGCGCCAAACTCGCTGAAAACAAACAAAATCAAAAAACGCTTGTCGGACGAATCAGGCGGCATCCCGGAAGAAAAAGATGAAGAAAACCCGATTTGCAAAAGGCTCGGCGGCTATATTGCTATAGATGGAGACGCTACTGTAAAACGGTTCAAGCCCGAAAAGACCGTATTCTTGCACCATGCGCGACCTCGTGACAAAAGTATAGCTCACGCGACGGATGAAGACGGGGGTTTTTACTCGTATGAAGCGTTGTCGGAGAGGCAACAGTTTGCGGGGAGCGTCATCGGGGACGAGTGCGATCTGGAAATATTGGCGGCGCTCTTTGTCGACAGCGCGGACGTCAAAATAGGGCGTTCGCGCACGGCGCAGTACGGAAGCGCGAAAATTAAGTCCGCCGCAGTCGTTGCGCCGCAACCGTTAGAGTTGCAAAAAGACAGTGAATTTAATAAATTTAGACTCGTCGTAATTACACCGCTCATACTCGAAGACGAAAACGGCGTCAACACCACGGATTTAGATATTGTCGCGAAAACGCTCGGTTCTGATATCAAAATAACCGGTAAATTCTGCGCGGAAACTACTGTAGCCGGCTATTACGGCAAGTGGCTGCTCGCACGGCAGCAGTTGAGAGCGATTGCCGAGGGCAGCGTCATTGTTTTCGAGTACGGCGGAAGCGGCGCAGAAGTTTCGGGCGGCTTTATGGGTCTCAGAAACGGCGAGGGGTTTGGACAATACCTGGTCGAGTGGGTTCCGCAAGCGGACAAGTTTAAGCCTTTTGAGCCTGACGAAAATCAGGATAAACACGAGAAACTGATAAGCGGCGAAACGTGCAATTCGCCGCTGTGTAAAAAAATCAAAGAGCTTCGCGCAGGAAAACAAGCAGTAGCAAACGGTACTGAGTACGGCGAAACATTGCAGGATAAAAAGGCGCCTAAAAACGCCGGACTTGCGAGGATTATCGCAGGGATCGGCGCATCTGAGGATTTTGGCGGCTTCGCGAAAAAACTCGTCGACATAAAGCAGCCGGAGCAGAAAGTGAAAGCGCTCGCTTTCGCGACAAACAAAAGCGCGAATGAGAACTACTTTAAGACCGACGCGGAGCATCTGAATGTGGATCACATCAAAAAATTGCTTAAAAACGAGAGCGACGATTACGAGATGTTCCGTAAGCACCTCACCGCAGCCGTGACAAGGATAAAGCAAAAGCGGCGCGAACAGTCGAAAGGGGGGCGAGAATAATGCGTAAAGACAACGAAAATCCCGTCGTTAAACGTATCGCGGTTAAGGCGGACTGTGAATTTGCGACACCCGCTCTGATTGGGAGTGGGTTTGGCGAGAACACCGACAGCGATATTTTGCGCCACAATGACGGCAACGCGTTTTTGCCCGGCTCGACGGTTGCGGGCGTGTTGCGTTCGCTTACAGAGAACAAAGATAAGAGTAACGATTTGTTTGGCGCGCTTGATAGTATAAGCCCGCTTTGGGTGTATGACGCCGAGCTTTACGAACCAAAAGACAGAAAACCGGCAAAGGTCATAGAACTCGACGGCGTCGCGCTCAGCCATTTGAACAAAGTAGCGATTGACGCGAAAAAATACGACTACGAAGCCGTAGACTGCGGCACGATTTTCACGCTCTATTTTTTGCTAACTATTCGCGCGCGGGATAAAGATAAAGACTATGAGGACTTGCTGAAACAGCTGCTTGGCGTCATCAAGGCAAACGAAGTTGCGTTTGGGGCGAAGACAAAGCGCGGATTTGGGCGCGTGTCCTGCAAAAAGTTGCTGGCGCGCGAGTTTGATTTAGCGTCCGGCAATGCCGATGCGTTGAGGAACTGGATAGAATTCGATATGAGAGACGAGAAAGCGGAAGCGGCAAAACTATGGCAAGAGGCGCAAACCATAGAATACTCCGGCAACTACGAAACTCTGACCGTCGCGCTGAAATTAGACGGAAGTATCATGATTCGCGATATGAGAAACATTTTTGACGATGATGAACCGAAAGCGCCGGATTATAAGCATATTTCAGTCGGTGGCAAGCCGGCTATTCTTGGTACGTCGTGGGCCGGCGCTTTCCGTTCTGGGTTATACCGCTTGCTGTCGCAAAAATACCCAGAAAAGGCAAAGTGTTATCTGGACGATGTTTTTGGCTATGTCAAAGAAGCGAGCAGCGCTGACGAGGCTAAAAGCGAGCCGTCAAGGGTGATTTTCGACGCGTCATTTCTTGAAGAATCAGACAAAAAAACCGACGGCTACCGAAATATAACGCGGGTGAAAATAGACCGCTTCACAGGCGGCGCGGCGGACGGCGCGTTGTTTTCAGAAAAACCGTGGTATGGCGGCAAGACAGAGCTTAAAGTACGTTACCCTAAAGACTGCGAGGACATTCGTGAACTGCTCTTGCTCGGGTTTGACGCGCTTGACAAGGGGCTTATACAAATTGGCGGCGAAACATCTGTGGGGCGCGGTTTTATCAAAGTTGTGACAGTATCCGACAAGAGCGGTAATATAACGATAAACGCTCCTAAACCGAAACTGAAAGACGCGCTTGAAAATAGTAAAAACAGTGAAAAGGCTGGTGAAACTGCGTGAGAATAGACTACGAGAAAATCAAAGCCGCGTTTCCGGGGTATGCTTGGGCGTATGCCGAAAGTCTTGACGCTGTGCGAATAGGCAAGTGGAACGGCGAAAAACTTGAATTTTGCGACCAACTTGACGAGAGTTTGCTGCAAACTCTGCGTGTTTTTAGCAACGAGCGCGAACTTAAATTTAGTGGCGACAAATGTCGCGACACCAACATTTATAAAGGCGAAAATTTTATTCAAGACTTGGAACTCACGGATAGCAAATATTTTATGTACGGCGAGCAAGCGAGCACGGACGGAAACTACACGAAGCTATGGGAAGACAGGGGCGGCGCGATTTACTTCCCCGCGCGGCTCTCGTTTCCGGAGGACAAGGTCGGGTTGAAACTCGGAATCAGAAACTTTGTGCGCTATAACGCTGTGCCTGTCTGTCCGCCAAATGAAGAGTACGATTTCGGGCTCAATCATAGCGGCGCCGGCGCGTTTGAGGTTGTCGATTACGCGTATACGGGATTTTTTTACGCTTACAATGACGAAAAGGCGGTGGAGCTATGAGCAAGTATAGGATTACGAACGAAAAATTCATAAATCCTTATAACTTCGTTTCGATAGACGACTCGGTTCAACGTGACACGGTGTCTTACGGTACTTTGAGCGGTGTTATCTCCTGTGAACTCGAAACGCTTACCCCGCTGTTTATTCCTAATACGAGCAAAGACAACACGTTTGGGGATACATACTCGCACTCGTACGACTTTTTCAGCTACGAAGATTTGACCAAACGCGGCGACTACAAAGATAACCCAGCTCGCCCGATAATCCCTGGTTCGTCCATTCGCGGGTGTCTTCGGAGCGCTTTTGAAGCAGCGTTAAATGGTTGTATGTCGAGCTGCGATGATGAAAACACGCTGTACCGCCGTACTCCTGTACCGCGAAAATTTTACGGAATTATCGAAAAACTGGGCAGCGAGCGCGTCCTTTATGAGGCGTCGAAGAGTCAATCCGGAGACGATAACTGGCCTATCGGCAAGCGCGGAAGCCACAAAACAGGCGAGGATTTGTTTGGTGACGGCGGTGTGTATCTGCGCGGAGAAGATTTTCCATTTGGCAAAACCGCAAAAAAATACGACGCTATTATGCGGTATGAGCTTGACGCGAATGGCGATAAAATTGAGGTGGCTCGTTTCAGCGAAGATAGCCGCGAGTGGGCCAATTTTGTGGAAGTTTGGCGGCTATATCAGAATAAACAAGGTGAAATCAAGGGTGTAAACCAAACCGGAACGCACAGTGGGTACAAGGGGTACTTAAACTCCGAGCCGCTTCCTGTTTACTACACTCAACTCGAAAACGTCGGCTTTTATTACCTCGCTCCCGCTGCGATAACCAAAGAAGTTTTTTCGCGTACACTCGCTGAACTCCTTGAGCGACAGGGTGGTCACAATCCTTGCGCGGACGGGAAAAACCTCTGCGCCGCATGTGCTTTGTTCGGAATGGTCGGCGACGAATCAAGGGCGTCAAGGCTGTTTTTCAAAGACGCCGCGCCTGCGGAAGACGCCGATAACTGGCGTGATTTTTACGATTCTGTCCGAGTCTTGCCTATTTTAAGTTCTCCTAAGGTGTCCGCTACGGAGTTCTATATGGAAGATGTACCAGGCTCGGCGTACTTCAACTATGACTATTCTGTCAACTACTACAACGGGGGGACAAGACAATATGAGGCCGTCCGCACATTTCTTGAAAATCCGAAACTACGCGGCCGAAAACTCTACTGGCACAGAAAAACTCCGCTTTTAGATAAGTCAACATTATTTCCTGCGCAGCGTACGGAAATTCGCCCTGTGAAAAGCGGCAAGACATTCAAGTTTGATATAGCGTTTGATAGACTGACAGAAGAAGAACTCAAACATCTTGTTTGGGTGTTGACTTTTGGTGACAAGAACCTCACCCATGCCCACAAGCTTGGCCATGGCAAACCTGTAGGATATGGGAGTGTGAGAATTACGAAAGCTGAAGTCAAAACGATCAGCCTTGGCGATGATTTTTCACTCTCCGAAAACGCGGCGCAAATCACGCCTAAGACGCCGGAAAGTACAGACACTTTAAAGGAATATCTTGCTATGACAGATTTTAGTAGCGCGAGCGACCTCGTAAAATATCCTATCGGTGAAAAAGGGAAAATTTACGAGTGGTTCGAGATCAACAAACAGATCCAAAAAGGCGCGTTTAATCCCAGTTTCAACTATGCATTGCCGAAACCACTTCCTCTAAAAGACATTGCGTTGCCGAAATATGAAAGCGGTGATGGGGAGATAGGCGGCAACCGTAAACATATAGAGCTTGCGAAAAACTCGGAGGGCAGTGCCAGCAATGCGCATAAGGCCGTGGGTAAACATATATCTGAACCCGCAGCAAAGCCAAGCAGTGTAAAACCTGAAGACTTAGACGCGCTAAAAGAGACGATGGCGGAGGAAAAGAAGAAACAAAAGCATGACGAAGACTTCGCGAAAGCGATGGCAAAAGCGGAATACACACTGAAAATCTTCAACAAGTGCGACCAAAAGCAAAAGAAAGAGCTCGAAAAATTCGTCGCGACTTATGGGGCTGAAAGCAAATGCGCGGAACTATGCGTAAAAATCAAGCGAAAGTTAGGTGATTAATATGCGGACAACGATGATATTGTTTCTGTCGCAGCTTTCTCCGAACGCCAAGTCGGCCGTTTATACAACGGATTGCGGCGATGTTGAGGGGCTTCAGACCAATGAGGCCCCGGTAAGGTACGCGCTGAAGCGACTTGAAAAGAATAGGCAAAAGCTCGATAGGATTATCGTGCTCGTAACGCCGACTGCTCGTAACACGGCTCTTGCACAGTTTACCGAAACGGTAAAAGCCGCAAGTCCCGATACAGAAATAATCCCTCTTGATATTTCCGACAGCGTGACAACGGTGGAGTTACTGGGTTTGACAATCGATAAATTATTCCCCGTAGCGCCCGAAGACAGTGTGATTATTGAAACAACCGGCGGTTACAGAAACGCCATAAACGCCCTGACATTATTTTCACGTTTCTTACGTCACAGTGGGGTTAATGTCCTGTTTTCGACATTTTCTGATTTCAATACAAAAACAGTCTCCGACACCCGCGAAGCCGATGAGCTGTGGGAACTGCTTGACGCGGTGAACCTATTCGCGGTGACTGGCAACCCGAAAGGCATATCGAAAGCGTTGAAAAACGTCAAGGGGATACCTGAAAAGACGGAATTTGTCAAGGCTATGCGCGAGTTTTATGACACGATTTTGTGTTGCAAAATATCGCGGCTTGACAGCGCAGTGGAAAAACTGCGGGGAGCTCTTGATGGTATCAATAACGCCACAATCTCTGAAAATGACTCCAAATTACTGGTGTTTCGTGATTTAGTGCGCGAGATAGTAGCTGTAAAGATGGCGTTTATCCACGAGGAACATTACCTCAAGTCGCTCGTTGATTGGCTGTTGGACAACGATTATATTCAACAAGCCGTTACGGTTGTTTGGGAGAAATATAAACAACAAGATGGGACCTGGCCAAATGGAAAACCGAGGCATATTTTACCAAATGTCACAAAGGAGCAGTCTCAAAAAGTACGCACTTTGCGAAATAACTTTAACCACGCTAATGGTGGCGAATTGAACGATAGTGCGGATAACGTGAAAAATTATTTTCAAAAGACTATTTTACCAAACCTGTGATCAATATCTGATAGATAGTAGAGCAGAGTTTGCGGAGCGAGGATGGAAAAGAGATTATTATGCAACCAAAACAATGCATGTTTCTGAATTATAATTATTTTATTCCGGGAGCAAATAAAGACGGGAATCATTTCCGTTATTGCTGTGTGGGTAAAGGGAAGAAATTTCCTACAAATGGAAGTATCGAAGACGATTATGCAGAGTGTATGAAATATATTGCTATCCGGCGAGAAGAATTGGGGAGAGGTATACTTGGGACATGTCGGGACTGTCAATTTTTGGTGGACGGCGTAGGGAAAGATAAGCAACAGAACAGTTTCATACTCAATTCCGGGCTTCCGGGCGGAGACAAATGCAATGCCGGCTGTATATACTGTGATTCATTAGAGAATAAGAATCAAGAAAAATGCAAGTACGGTGTTCTGGATATATTCAAATATGTGAGAGGCAATTTTGAATCCGAGACTGTTTATATGAGTTATGCCTCGGCAGAAATAACCGTTTCAAATTGTTGCGGAGAACTTCTTGATATTTGGAACAAAACTAAGTGGAGAGGTAAAATCTTTACATCAGGCATTAAATATTGCGGTGAAATATCTGACTTGCTCAACAATGCTGATGGTGTATCATTAAATATCAGCCTTGACAGCGGAACCGCGGAAACATACAAGAAAATCAAGAGAGTGAATAAGTTTGACGCGGTAATAGATACAATAAACAGATATAGAAAAGATAAAGTAGAACTGAAATACAATCTTATTCACGGCTATAATTCTGAAGAAGTAGAGATAGAAAAATTTTTAGATCTATGCGCGGCAATTGGGCCCAAGTTTGTATGTCTTTCAAACAATCAAAACGAACAAGGTCATTTAGATGAAAAGTTGCATCTGGCTGAATATTTTATTGAGATAGCGTATAAACGTGGCATAAAAGTAAATCTGACACTTGACTATTTTCACAATTATACGTTTCAGAAAATAAAAGATTATGTGGTAAATAAGCCCTATCTGAATGACATCGTAAAATTTGAGTATAAATAGCATTTGCTATTTATCGAGTGATGAGTGTTCTTTGGAGGTGCAAAATGGCGAAAACAAAAACATTTATTTCGGTAATTCCCTTTCAGCCTGCTGGTAAGCTTAACAGCACGGTTTATAAACCATGCGGCAACAGTAAGCTCGCTTACGGCGAAACGCGTTTCCCAATTATCCCGGTGATGAGCGGATACGCCGAGAGCGGCGATAAGGCGCGCGTTATTGCGATAATCACCGCCGGCGAAAATTTTAAGCATAACTATGAAACATACTTTGTGCCGGAGATAGACGCCATCGTAAAAGCTAAGGGCCTTGAATTCAACGGCATAGAAGTGATCACTACAGCCGACAGCGAAGATATCGACACGCAGCTGAGACTTTTCGGAGATATAATCGATAAAATCGGCGATAACGAGGAAATTTACGCCTGCATTACCTACGGCACAAAACCCACGCCGATTATAGAGACTATGGCGTTAAATTATGCTTATCGGCTCAAAAAAGACATATCTATCGGCTGTATTGTTTACGGTCGGTATCTGCATGGCGACGCAAACTATAACGGCATGATTTACGACACTACCGCCCTGTTCTTTATGGATTCCATCGTTAATAAACTCGCGGAAATGAAAGCTCCTCACCCGGAAACCGCGATTAAGGCCATGCTTGGACTGGATAAGAACGACCATGACGAATGACGCATTGCAAGTTTGGGCGCTTCAACTGAATTCGGAAGATTCATCTATCAGAACAACCGCCAAAGAAAGAATAGCCGATTACGAACTCGGCTGGCTTAAAAACTTAGGCGGCAAAGCTTATTTCCCGTTATTGAAGCGGTTTAACGGCGCAATACCGTTCAATGACTTCTATGACATATTTATTGACGTACTTATGGGGCTTTTTCGGAATTACAACCCCGAAAAAGGTACTTTTGTCACCGCGATGTCGTGGCAGCTCAATAACAGGATCAAGGATTATTTTGCCAAGCTCAATAAAGAAAAAAATATTAAGTCTCTTGACGCGCACTTTGAAATACTGGGCGAAGCGGGAGAATCTGCGATGAATCCGGATTTTGATACGCTCGCTGATGAGGAAATAGAAACGCGAGAGAGAATGATTAATCCGGGTTTTGATGTGTTGACGAACGAAAAAAACACTGAGATCGCCATATTTGTCAGGTTTGCTTCGCTTGTGGCGGAACGCAAAAAAGCCGAGGAGCATTTAGGCAAATCAAAAAGCGGATTTTTCTCGGGTTTTTTCACGTTCGATATAACAAAAGCACTCAGAATCGAAGAGTTGATATCAGAATCGGAAGTAGTGAGCGAAAACAACACGCTTTATCCCGCAGTCGACACGTCTGTAACCGATTATCTGCTTATCGGATTTGCCGCAAGTATGCGCGACGTTGCGAGGAGCCCTCTTAAAGACGTGAAACTATTCGATAAAAGGCAAGAAGTAATAGGGAAATGTTACGGCATTTCCAAACCGACAGTGATTACCAAGAATAGAGATTATTATCAACAATTCATACAAGCCTGTGTAGGCTAAAAATGCAAAAAATCCTCCGCCAAATTTGGCGGAGGATTTTTTTTACTTGCATCCGTTTCTCCCTGATACATATATTAGGAGGTGAGAAACATATGCTAATCAACTTTACCAATCATCCAAGCGCAAAATGGACCGCTGAACAACTTACCGCCGCAAATGTTTACGGCGAAATCCGCGATATACCTTTCCCGGAAGTAGACCCGGACGGCCGCGAGACGTACATAAGCGAACTTGCGGACAAATACGTCGCTCAAATCATGGCTTTTGATCCTAACGCAGTGCTGTGCCAAGGCGAGATGACGTTAGCGTTCGCCGTGGCGGCGCGGCTCGTCGAATTCAACGTAACAACACTTGCTGCCTGCTCAAAGCGCGAAGTCAGCGAAAATATCGGCGCAAACGGCGAAACTGTTAAACACGCTGAGTTCAGATTTATAAGGTTCAGAAAATATTTCATTTAAGAAAGCTCTTTAATTTTTTTACCTTCTCTTTTTAACCGGTGATATATGAAGTATAAGCAAACAACAAAAACAAGGAGGAGTAGCCTTAATGAAAAATCTTGACCAAATTGTTATCCGCGCGAAACACGGCGCACACGGACTGGACGTCTACATTGACATGGAAGGCAAAGAATACTACGTCACCACCCGCCGCACAAATGGCCTACTCTGGACGAGACTAAAAGATGGCATAACCATCGGTGAACTCAAGCGTATCAGACCGAGCCGCTCCCATGCGGAGCAGAAATACTATCACTGCTCGTGTTATCTCTTGAAGCTCACTAATGATTACATCAAATACGACCTTGTGGCGTAAAACAATAAACACAAAGGAGAGATGCTATATGTCTTTGCAAAATCGCGGCGGATTAGACAAACTTAGGAGGTCAATATTATGAACGCAACAGCAAAAGAAAGAATCACGAACTACGAAGCGCCCGCGATGAACCGTAAGTTTCCGCAGTTCAAGCTGTTCAGGATAGGGCCAGAGCATTCTTTCGCGCCGGATGGCGAGATGTTTTGGGGAGGATACCTGAAGACGAACTTCGGCACGGAATACGGCGCGGCGATAGTCTATCCGCGCAACTACCCAAACGACCGAATCAGAGCCTATATACCCGAACTGAAGGGACATGTAAACAGCCGCCATATGTACGTGGACGGGCATCTGTGCCTCTACTCCAACGACCACAGCGGGGCCGGCGAAGGAGTCGGGGACGAAACCACCGCCACTACAGTGACGGCCTGGACCGCGGCTTGGCTCAACGCGTGGGAGGTCTATCAGCGCACAGGCAGATGGCCGGGGAAGGAATAGACGCATGGAGCGAATCTTTACCGACGCGTCATATCTTGGCGGTCAGGGAGGGATGTCCGTAATAGGGCCTTTATGGAGTCTCGGGATAAGCAGTCCGTGGCGCTCCAAGTGGAAGATTCGGATGATTCAGGATACTCTCGTTCCGGACGGCGACGTCGCTGTTTTTTACGCCGCCTGCCGGTGCGCTGATAGCAACGAAGCGGAACAAAGGGCGCTCGGCATGGCCTTTCTATTGGGCTATGACATCTTGGGGACGGGCGAGGACGAAAAAGTGGAGATAATCACCGACAGTCTTATCGTCTTGGACTGGGTGACAAATCCTCACAGCGCAATAGAAGACCCCATGCTGACAGCCATGCGGAATCTGTGGCGGAGCAGGAGAGTTATCTTGAGCAAAGTAAAAGGACACGCCGGCAACGCCGGCAACGACTTAGCCGACAAATGGGCTAAACGCGCGCGAGCGGAAGCGGAGCCGAGACTACTCGAGAAACTCCCGTTTTGGAGCCGCGGATGGAAATCCAAAAATAATTAATTACACATTAGGAGGAACGATAACCCATGAGAATGCCTTATGAGAACAGTGTTCAGAGCAACAACCGCAGTCACAACCCGCGCGGCGCTTCGCGCAACCCGTTCGAGGGCGCGGGAGAAGTGGACATCATCACTCTCACCGAACGCGTACTGAAAGACGATAGTGACATAGGCTACGTCACATCGGACGGGCGCGTCATGCCTCGCAACGACGCTTTCAGCTGCGGCTACAAAGACGGCCTCGAACTTGTGAAGAAAAGGGTATGGGGCGGAGATATGAAATACGGAGAACGCGCCGCGGAGTTTGACGAGTATACGGAAGAAGACGCGAGGTACGAAGATATGGAAGATATGGAAGATACGGGAGACTTGGACGAAACGGAAATGACGGACGAAAGCGGCAGCGTATCTGAAGACGCGCGAAACACCTCGGGCGACTCGTATATCGACGTAGTTTACTCAGACGAGGCGTTGTCGGTCATCTGCCGCGCATCCGCCGCTTCCGCGGACTTGGAGACAGGGGGAGTTCTGATAGGCGCTTGGGAACGAAAACCGGACGGCTCTTTGCTCATCAACGTCTCGCGCGCCAGCGGCCCCGGTGAAGGAGCGGAGCGCAAGTCGGCTCTGTTTTCCCCTGAGCTCTCTCACTACCGCAACCGAGTCGGGTACTACAGAAAGACGCGCGGCTGGGAATACCTCGGCGAGTGGCACAAACACCCAGGCGGTTTCTCCTCGCTCAGCGCCACGGACATCAAGACAGCGGAAGGCTTGATTTCAGACGAGGGATGGCCTCTCTTGCTGCTTCCGGTGATAAACATAGCGAACGACAGACTCTTCATAGAAAATCACGCGGTGGTTTCCCGTCAGTTGGGCGGCCCGGGGGTCTTCGACGCCGGGAGTTTTTCGTCACACCTCAGAGATTTTCCACCTGAGAGCAATTTAGAGACAATGGTTTTTATCGACGATGCTCTTATTCGCGGCTTTCGCGCGAGTGAAGACGACGAAGCGGAGTTTTTAGGCATCCGCAACGCCGGGGAGAGCTACGTTTTTTTCCCTTTCGGCGGAGCTAAGAACGCCACCCTCCGCTTGGTCCGCGCGGGAGACGACATACATTTCGCCGATACATGCGCCTGTGTGACGGCCATTGTGGGCAAGGACGATATTCACTGCTATCACGTAAACGAAGGCGAGATTTTACCCATTCCGCACAAACTCATAGACCCCGAGCAGTCCGTCTACGAGCGCAACTCAGGGCTTTTTGAGACGACAGCGCTGCGCGGCAAGGCGGTAACTTTGGTTGGGTGCGGCAGCTTGGGCTCTACCATGGCCATAGCGCTATCGCGGGCCGGAGTCGGAGCCATTCACCTATTCGACAATGACAAACT
>BOCC01000045.1 GCA_026002715.1 Synergistales bacterium | reverse complement strand
GCAGTAGACAATACCTTCACTCAGTAAGTATTGATGAAAGGAGTGTCGAGACTGTCTACTCGACGGATGTGATGTTGCAGGATAGAATTTTGACCTATTCGGAAGAAGCGGAACTAAAAGGCATCAAGAAAGGCATCAAGAAAGGCAAAGCCGAAGGCAAAGCCGAAAAGGCTTTTGATGTGGCGCGGAAAATGCTGGCGCGCGGCATGACGTTGCTGGAAGTCGCCGAGATTGCTGAATTGCCGATAGATACGCTCCAAACATTAGTTCCTCGATAGTAAACAAGACGGCTAAACAGCCTAAAGCATTGTAAAACAGCAAAAAGGGAAGCCGAGAGCTCGCGGAACGCGGGAGGCTTCTCTTTTGTACATTCTTGTTAAGCCTGAAATTTTTTATGAAACGGCCGTGGGCAGGGACAAAAATAGGTTGTCTCTGCCCTTGCTTTTGGCGCGATGTTGGGTTTGCGCTATACTACCGCCGGCTCGTACAGCGCAAGCTGCGGTGTCTGCGCATAGGTACGCGCGGCAGCTTCCTCGTCAAGTGAATGCAGGCCCTTGGGATCGGCGCCAAAGAGGTTGAAACGATTGATGTTAGTCGAAGCCCTGTCTTCCTCTTCAACCTGCTCCTTGATAAACCAATCGAGAAACTGCACGGTCTTGTAGTCCTTGACTTTAAGCGCCGCCTCATTGATTTCGTAAATGAGTGAGGTCACAAACTTTTCATGCTCGAAACTTTTGGTCAATATGTCTCCGACACCCTCAAACTCGGAGCTTGGAGACTTAATGGCGCCGAGCTTGACCTGACCGCCGGCGTTGAGGATAAAATTGTAGAAGATGAGCGCGTGATCTATCTCCTCTTTATATTGCACATAGAACCAGTTCGCATATCCGTCAAGGCTCTTGTTCCGAAACCAAGCGGACATAGAGAGATAGAAATTTGCGGAGTATATCTCCATAATTAACTGCTCGTTAAGGAGCTTCTCAACCTTTGAATCAAACATAATAATCTCCTTCCTCGTTAAAAAACGGGCTTTTCATAATGTAACTCCTGCAAGACATTGGCTGATTATTCCACGCGAATCGCGAGATCCGGGCAGGTCTTTTCGCAAACGCCGCACTGAACGCAATCGCCCGCGCGCGCGGCAACGGAGACGGAAAATCCCTTTTGGTTCACCTCCGTCCCGATTTCAAAGACGTTTTTGGAGCAAGCCGTGACGCAAAGAGCGCAACCCTTGCAAAGGTTTTTATCAATCGTAACCGACACGAACACGCACCTCCGTTTTCTATAGGCATTCTTTTACGAGCCTGACGACCTCAGCGGGCGATGAAGCGATTTTTACGCCCGCTCCCGCGAGGGCTTCTATCTTGGACTGAGCCGTTCCTTTGCTGCCCCGGATTATAGCGCCGGCGTGTCCGAGAGACTTCCCCTCCGGGGCTGACTTTCCGACGATCAGCGACACCACGGGCTTTTTGACATAAGACGCTATGTACTCCGCCGCGGCTATCTCCGTGCCTCCTCCGATCTCGCCCAAAAGGACTATAACCCGCGTTTCCTCGTCGGAGTTGAAAAGCTCCACGGCGTCCATTTGCGTTACTCCCCAAATGGGGCCGCCGCCCAGAGCGACGACCGCGGACTGACCGATTCCCGCGTCGGTGAGGGTCTTGCCGATTTCATAGGAAAGAGCGCCGCTTTTCGAGACCACGCCGACGTGACCGGGGGTGAACATACGGGCAGGCTGCGCCCCCAGCTTGCATTTGCCCGGCGCGATCATCCCCGCCGTCCCGGGCCCCAGAACTCTGACGCCACGGGGCGCGGCATAGGCCAGAATATCTAGCACGTCTTTTTTGGGTATGCCCTCCATCGTCAGAACCAAAAACTTTACCCCGCAGTCCATCGCTTCAATGGCCGCGCTTCGGGCACCCAAGGGCGGCACAAAACTTATAGCCGCGTCCACATCCCCCGCCGCTGTGCGGGCGTCGGCTACGAAGTCGAACACCGGCACCCCATAAACCTCCTGCCCAGCCTTGCCGGGCGTAACGCCCGCAACTACCTTCGTTCCGAAGTCCAAGAGGGATTTTGTCTGGAGCGAACCCGATTTTCCGGTTATCCCCTGCACCAAAACACGCGTAGTTTCGTCAATGAGTATCGACATGGTTACAGGCCTCCTCCCACGACAGCCGCGCCTACGGCGTCATCGAGGTCGTCATAGACGCTCAGCCCAGCGTCCCGCATTATTTTTTTGCCCTCTTCTTCCATAGTTCCGCAGAGCCTCACTACTAAGGGTATCTTAGTAAAGGCGCGCTCAGACACAAATTTAACGATTCCCTCCGCCATCTCGTCCATGCGGTTGAACCCCCCGATCAAAACGACCAAGAGGCTGCGCAGCGGTTTTTCCGACGCGCTCACGCGCTCCAGAGCCGAGTACATTATTTCGGGGTTGGTGAGTCCGCCCATCTCGCAAAAGTCGGCGGCATAGCCTCCATGGTCGCGGATCATATCAAGTGTCAGCATTCCCGTACCGGCGCCGTCTGAGATAAGGCCGATGTCGCCGTCCAAGGGCACGTAGGTTATCGTGTCGCGCTGCGCGATAACCGTTCTCCCCGTGATTTCGCTCCGCTCTTTACGCAGCGCGTCGAAAAGCTCAGAATGAAGGCTTTCCGCGTCGTCGTCAAGCTCGACTTTCGCGTCAAGCGCCACAAAGCCGTTCGGAGTTTCCGCCAGAGGGTTGATTTCCACGAGCGCCGCGTTTAAGTCGCGATAGGCAATGTAGAGCTTTTTCAGAAGGCCCGTCAGTTCTTTCGTTCGCTTCGTGGACAGAAATTTCACAACTCGGCTAAGGTGATAGTCGAGAGGACCGATGAGCGAGTCAAACGGTAGCTTCAAGATTTTCTCGGGATGTTTATCCGCGACCTCCTCGATGTCCGTTCCGCCCGACGCGCTCGCGATGATCAAAGGAACGCCGGCCTCGCCGTCGAAGGCAATCGAGATGTAAAACTCTTTTTCTATCTCCACCCGTTCTTCTTCTAACGCCGCGTTTACAGGCTCGCCCTTCAGGGTCATGCTCAGGATTTTTTCAAGAGCCGCGCCGCGGTCGGCCTCCGTTTCGCAGAGGACGACCGCGCCAGCTTTGCCGCGCCCGCCCGAAAGTGTCTGGGCTTTCAGCACACAAGGTCTGTCGCCTGTCAGAACGTCGCCTTTTCGGTGAAGAACTCCGTCCGGCGTGGCTATGCCGAAACGGCGAAACAGGGCCTTGCCCTGAAACTCATATAGTTTCATCACGCCTTACCGAGCGACAGGTC
This sequence comes from Synergistales bacterium, assembly GCA_026002715.1. Taxonomy (GTDB): domain Bacteria; phylum Synergistota; class Synergistia; order Synergistales; family Aminobacteriaceae; genus BNVG01. The sequence continues at coordinate 14,173 of BOCC01000045.1, read as the reverse complement.
GAAACCCGCGCGAATCGCTTTTTTGTTCAGGTCCAAAAACTGCTCCCTGACGTTCTCCGCGAGGGCGGAGTCTAAGTGTTCTAAGCCAACCATGTTCGTAACGCCGGCGAAGTAGCCCAGCATCACCATGTTGGCGGCCATTTTGTTGCCCAAACCGCTCGCTATCTGAGTGGCTGGGATGCTATGGCAGGCCGTCTCCGGCGGAACGCGGCTCAAATCTTTCACTAATTCCGAATCGACGAACAGCGCGCCGCCTTTGCGCAGAGAATCGACGTAAGTATTGAACGCCGTCTGGAACATGGCCACGAGAATGTCGTTGGTGGCTCGAATGGGCGTGAGAATGGGCTTTTCGGATACTATCAGCTCGGACTGACACTGACCGCCCCGCGCTTCCGACCCGTAGGACTGAGTCTGAGCCGCGTAAAGCCCTCTGTGGATGACAAGCGCGTCTCCAAGCACCACCGCCGAAAGAATTATTCCCTGACCCCCAAAACCGCTGAAACGAATACTGGTGGCTTTTGTTGCGGAACTCATGGGTTGCGCCCTCCGTTTTCGTCTTTGAGAAATGTGCTGCCCTTGAACACGGGACGGGAGACGCTGACGAATTCGCCCGTGACGAGCTTGCCCCTCAGCTCCTCCGGTGAGAGGGTATCAGCCTTGGCCTTCGAGACGCAGACGCCGCGAATCCAGTCGAGGGTCTTCGCGGGAGAGCCGCTGCCCAGCGCGTAACGCCCAAAGTGCGTCGGGCACTGCGAGAGGACTTCGACGACGCCGAAGCCTTCGTGTTCGAGGCCCTTTTGAATCGCGTTATCCATCTGAGGGATGTAGGGCGTGGCGGCGCGGGCTACGTATGTGGCGCCCGCGGCGACAGCCAGAGCGCAGAGGTCGAAAGGAGGCTCGCCGCTGCCATACGGCGTGGTCATGGTGACAGAACCCGCCGGGGTCATCGGAGCCACCTGTCCGCCCGTCATCGCGAAGTTGAAGTTGTTCACAACTATCATCAATACGTCTAAGTTTCTGCGCGCGGCATGTATGAAGTGGTTGCCGCCAATGGAAACCGCGTCCCCGTCCCCGGCGAAAACGACTACTTTAGTCTCGGGAGAGTGCAGTTTAATCCCCGTCGCCCATGGCAGAGTGCGCCCGTGAACGCCGTGCAGCGTGTCCGTCTTCATATAGACTGGTATTCGGGCCGTGCAACCCACGCCCGCGACGGTCGTCATCTTGTTTATGTCGAGGGAAAGCGCGTCGACGCCCCTGAGAAAGGAAGTCAGCACCTGCCCACACCCGCAGCCGGGGCAGAAAAAGTGCGGCATCCGGTCCTCTCTGACGTATTTGCGTAGGGGGTTGACCTGGAAAGTCATCTCAACGCACCTCCTCAAAGCCGCTCAGGCTCTCCAAAATTTCCTCGGGAGAGTGAATCAGACCCCTGTTTTTGGTCACGCGAGCCGTGCGGCACCGTCCGCGACAGGCGCGCTCTATTTCGCCCGCGTACTTGCCGACGTTCATCTCGACAGTCGCGACAAGGTCCATATTTTTGCTCAGCTCTTCGATCGCTTCCTCCGGAAACGGCCATGGCGCGTCGAGCTTCATGACACCCACTTTTTTGCCCCCTTCGCGCAGGACATCCATCGCGTCGATACAGGGCCTTACCTCGCTGCCATACGCGACAAGCGCAACTTTCGCGTCGTCCAAACCGTATCGCTGTACCGTCGATATTTTTTTCCGGTTTCGCGCGACCTTGGCCGGAATGCGCGTATAAAGCCGCTCGAAGGCATCGGGGTCCCATTCGATACTCCCTTTTTCATCGTGGGGGTTGATGGAATAAATAGTGTGGTATCCGCGCCCAAGGCCCGAGAACTCCGGCACGCCCCACTCGGAGTCCGCCTTGAAGGGCAGATATTCCTCGGGCGTCTTGGTCGTCCACTTACGGTTCACCACCGGAATTTTATCCGCCTCGGGGATTACTAACCGCTCCCGCATCAGGGCGATGGTCGTCTCGGACAGCACTATGACCGGCGTCCTATACTCCTCCGCGAGATTGAACGCCCTCACCGTAAAATCAAAAAGCTCCTGCACGGAACTTGGCGCAAGGACTATCATTTCATGGTCGCCGGCGGGACCCCAGTGAACCTGCATAATGTCGGCCTGAGTGGCAAAGTTCTCACCCCGGCATCGCTGAACATCCACGACAACCATCGGCGCTTCCACCGCCACTCCGTACTCGAGTCCCTCTTGCAGGTAGTCGTATCCCGCGCTGGCCGTAGCCGTCATAGCCTTCGCCCCCGCCAAGGAAGCTCCCGCGACGGCGTTGATGGAGCAAAGCTCGTCCTCGCCCTGCAAGAACACGCCACCCACCGCCGGTAAACGCTGCGACATCCGCTCCGAAACCTCATTGGCCGGCGTAATGGGATAACCGGCGAAGAAATCACACCCCGCCGCCAGAGCTCCCTCCACCGCCGCGTAGTTGCCCTGCATAAAATGCACGCCGCTCAAAACCCTGTTTTCTTTTTCCCTTTGTCCTTTTTCCCTTTGTCCTTTTTCCCTTTGTCCTTTTTCCCTTTGTCCTTTTTCCCTTTGTCCTTTTTCCATCTGCACACTCTCCGTTCGATAAAGAACACAGGCATATATCGCTAAATTATGAATTATAAATTATTGTAACATATATAATATATAATATATAATATATTACGAAATCTAAATAATTTGAAAGAGGTTTGAAAATGTCGGAATCTTTGAATATACCAGTGAAAACCCTCGGTGTATTGGACGGAATGGGGCCGGCCGCGGGAGCGGAGTTTTTGCGGCTTCTGGCTAAGGACGCCCCTGCGCGAAACGACCAAGAACACCCGCGTTTACTACTCATTTCCGAGCCCGCCGTGCCCGACCGCTCTACCGCCATACATCAGTCCCTAAAGGGATTATCTTTAACTCCGCGTGACGACCCAACGCCTTTGCTGCGGTCCTCTCTCGATCGCCTGATTGAATGGGGGGCTGATGTTTTGGCCGTCCCCTGCAACACGGCGCATTTTTTTATAGATAAGTTTCGAGCGGAGCTCACCAAGCCCCTTGTGCATATAATCGAAGCCACGGTTTTCGAGGCGGTATCCATGAACAAAGGCGGCGCCTGGCTTCTATCAACATCCGGCACAAGGGCGAGCGGCATGTATCAGGCCTATGCCAAATCAGTCGGCTACCGTTTTAAGGAGCCTTCGGACGCCGAGCAAGAGCGCGCGGATAAAAGTCTTCGTTTAGTCAAATCAGGCGACATACCGGAGGCCGGCAAAGTGCTGCGCGAACTTGTGGAAGAGCTGTGGAGTCAAGAAGGCATCCCCGTCGTCACGGCTTGTACGGAGCTTCCTTTGGCGTACAGCGCCTCCGGCCTTCCGGCCGAGAGGGAAGTTTCCAGCCTAAAAGCCCTCAGCAACGCTTGCTTGAGAGTTTTGTACCACAGGTGACAGAAAGAGCGGCGGGAGGCGCGTGAAGCAAATGGAGACAAAGTCTTTCTTGTCCTTTGGCGAGCAGATATATCAGACTTTAAAAGAACGTATTCTGAGCAACGTTTACGTTCCGGGAACGATGCTTCAGATCGAAAAATTGGCCGACGAAATGGGAGTCAGCAGCACGCCCATACGCGAGACGCTTTTCAAGCTGGCCAGCGTGGGATTGGTGAACATAGTGCGCAACAAGGGCGCTATCGTGTCGGAGATTGACGAGAAGACGGCGAAAGACGTCTGGCAGTTTCGCTCTCTTCTCGAGGCTTTTGTGGCGCGTGAAGCCGTGCCCCATATCGAAGCTAAAAGCGTCCGCGAGCTGAAAAAGAAAATCGAATCTCATCTGCGCGAGCCGTCGGATTTTGAACTGTATCGGGAAATCGACCGCGATCTTCATCTGCTGTTCTGCGATAACGCGGAGAACGACCTCGTCAAGGACACACTCAGGAATCTATTAGACCAATCACGGCGCCTCCGCTACTTCGCCGAGAGCTTTCCGATGGTTGACGACATTCTGATTGAAATATCCAAAGAACACATGAGCGTCGTCGACGCTCTCTCGGGCGGCGATGTCGAGACCGTTGTCCGCGCGCTCACGGCGCATCTCGCTCACGGAGAGGAACGCACGCTGAGGGCTCTCGCAAAACACCAAAACGACAGCGGCGCAAAGAAGACCAAAAAGAAAAGTTAAATATGGGTATCGAGTTGTTCTCGGATAAAAAAGCCTGCGGCGCGGCGTAGAAATTAAAGGAACAAGCGCATCGGGCGGAGGGTCTATTTAGACAATCCGCCCGATGTCATTAATGAACTACCCCGCAGCAGAGCTGCGGGGTATCGCACCCCAAGAGATTGAATAATTTATATTGGCGGTCAAAGCGCTTTTATCAAAATTACATGCTATTTCCTCAATGTTCAACGCCATATCTTTTGGATATGCCAATCTTCCGTATTTCACCATTTCAAATACAGGCATAGCCTATCCCCTCGATTCTTAACTATCAGTTCGCGGACGTCAACAATATCGCGTTTAGCCAAAGTTCATTTTCTCTCCCGGCTCTAACATCCCTTGTTTTAAAAATATCGGCTATTTTAAGCCCCTCGGCCTCGTGAAGTATATTCTCTAAAGTTTTTTCGGTCATATCAGTAAAAAACCGACCATTCCGATAACCTGAAAAATCCCCGTACTTAAAAGATACGTATGCACAGCCATTCTCTTTCAATGCTTTGGCTATCCTGCCGAAGATGCCGGGCAAATCTCCAAACGGAACGTGCAACAATGAAGCGCAAGCCCACACGCCGTCAAATTCGTTTTCGTAGCTCATATCAGAAAAAGAAATACACTCGACCAACTGCCCGATGCGTTCAGTCGCTATTTTGCAAAGCTCCGCCGAAGCGTCTATTGCCTTTACGGTAAAGCCATACTCTATAAAAAACTTGCTGTCGCGTCCTGAGCCGCACCCCATATCCAAGATTTTGGCTCCAGCTTTTATGTGTTTAAGAAAAGCCGCGTAGAGCTTGCTCATATCGGCGTGTAGCGTGGATTCGGTAAAATCCGCCGCGTGGAGGTTGTAGTATTCTATCGTCTGAGTCATCTGCTAAAACACCTCCATACCTTTATTGACGGTGCCCCATCTGTGTATCAGCAGTCCGACGGCGTTCTTATCCGTCGCGCGCAGAAAAGCTATTCTTTCACTCTGCGAAGCGCCTGTCTGTGCCATGATTGTTTCTCTTAGCGGGTGGTGACTTTTGATTAAAAATTCATTTCTTTTATGGAGGCGAGTCAGATACTTTACAGCGGGGACACGGGCGAATTTCCCGCCGCCGCCCCTATTGCAATTTTGACACGACAGAACCAAATTCCACACACCGTCGATGTTGATGTATTTCATCATTGGTTGCAAGGTATGCGGGAAGAAATGGTCTATATCGCAGATTAAATTTTCCGAGCCATTAACGGTAATGTCATCAAAGCAATAGAAACACTTACCCTTTTGATAGCCGTTCAGGGCGTCTCTTGCCGAGGTGATTGTTTTTCGTCTGAAATCGTCGTTTACAAATAAAATCTTATCTTTTTCGTTGTATTGAACATCCAATAAATTTCTTGAAATTCCTAATTCCCACGCAGTCTCGACAAGATTCCATCTTGATTCGGTTTCGTTGGTAAAATCATCAAAATACTTCATTGTTTGCAATTTGAAGATATTATCGGTCAATACAATTTTTTTGTTTCTTCTGCCGTAATCTTTTTGATAAAACCGCATCGGAATATCCTTTTTATTGACAACATGGAATGCGTCAATCACGTTATTAAAACCCATCTGTGATGTTGCGGCGAGCAATCTATCCTTTGATATTTCCCCGTCGTTAAACGCCTTGCATGTGTCAAGAAACTTGCTGGAACCGCTTGTCACTTGCTTTGGGAAGTTCTTGATATGTTCACAAAGATGTCTTGAAAAAGGCTCTGACAAATCTTCGAGGGTAAGCGCATTTTTCCCTAAGGGCGCAATCTCCAAAAGTGATTTAGCCAAGGCAAATTTGTACGAGGCAACATTTTGCCCAAACAAAATTATTGAACGCCAATATGATTCTAAACTGGGGAACTCTTCTTGAAATATTTCTATTTCGGCCATTTTGTAAATTCCTCCTCGCGCAAACCTTGATGCGGTATAGTATAACAAACAAAAACGAGTCCGTCGATGCAAACTTGTTCCTAAAATCTGCAAAAATCATACCTAAACTGAAGTGGCCCCATCTGTCAAGACCATTAATACCAAGTTGCAATCTATGGGGATTTAATCTATTTAGAAACCGTTGATATATCACGACTAAACGGATAATTAATCCCCTATTCTCAATATGTTGATTGCAACTTGGTATAAATGGACAAACCTCTCAGCAAGTACGGATACTTGCCGTTGTCCTTGTTGGGCTTACTAAGTATTGGCTTTGGATAAATGGCCTCTATGCCCATACGTCTCATAAGGCGGCCGGCCCTCTTGCGGGTCACATTCCTCAATAACGCAGGGACGTTGCGTACAACGTCCCTGCATTTGTCTCGGGGGAATAGATAAAAAGCGGCAAAACGTTTATTTAATCCAGCCGACCTCTTTGAAGAAGCGCAGGGAGCCGGGGTGGTACGGGAGCATCATCTCCTCGGGAGGCGTTACGAAGTCGGGGCCGTACTGACGCACCGCGGCGGCGATGTCTCTGATCTGCTCAATGCTCTTGGGCTGATAGATAGCCTTCACCATCTGGTAAACCAATTCCTCGTCAAGGTCGTCGCGGCAGACGACGAGGTCGGGCGGGTCGCCGGCCGTGAGAATCTCGTAGTCCTGATTCGGATATACTCCGGCGGCAATCGTTCTTCGGAAGATAAAGGGGTTGCCCTTCTTTAGGTTCAGGAAAGCCTCGTCGGACAGGGGCAGAATCACGACCTTGCCCGTAAGCATAAGCTCGCTGACCGCCGACGCGCCGGGGGTGAGGCCGAGAATCGCTCCCTCGATGAGCCCGTCCTGCATCATCTCGACGGCCTGTCCGGCCTCGACGTATTCCGGGGTGATGTCCTGATAGGTGAGCCCGTAGGCCGTGAGTATCTCACGGGAATCGGCCTCGCCGCCGCTGCCTACCGGGCCGACGGCCACGCGCTTGCCCTTGAGGTCGGCTACGGACTTGATGTCCGAGTTCTTGAGGGCGAGAACCTGCTTGGCGTCAGCCGTGACGCCGCCGGAGAGGGCGCGGATCCATGGCAGTTTCTCTTTGTACTTCTCGATACCGTTGATAGCCCGGTACGCCTCGACGGGACGGCATGTCGCCACCTCAATGTCCTTCGTGCGCAGCATGTCGATGTTCTGCACCGCGCCCGCCGTCGATATGGCGACGGCTTTCATGTCCGGGATAGCGGCGTTCCATATCTTGGCCATAGCCATACCAACGGGGTAGTTCATCCCGCCGACGCCGGCCGTACCCATCGTGATAAACGTCTCAGCAAGCGCGCTTCCCGTGAAAGCGAAGCAGAGCGCAAGCGCCGCGGCGCAGCACATCGCCGCTTTTCTGACCGTACCCTTCATACCCATTGCAATAACCTCCTTCAAAATGTTTTTACCGTAAAGTTTACTCGCAAATCAAACGGTTCCCCCGATAGTTCTCTTATTTTTGACGGAAATAATATAAGCAAAGCACAAGCCGCTCAGAACAAACCCGGCGGCGTCCGTCGCCACGCCCGGCGCTATTAACAAGAGAGCGGCGATAAAAAATATTATACGCAAAATGGCCGAAATCGGAAAATAGAGGTATCCTTCAACAGACACGGACAGAAGCGCCGTGCCGAGAAGCCCCGTCGCACAGGCCCAGGCAATGAATAAAGAGCTGTCCGATTCGAGCAGTATGGCCGGGGAGTAGATGAAGAAGAAGGGAACGATGAAGCCCGCCAAGGCCAGCTTGAACGCGGCCCAGCCCACCTCGTTGGTGCTCGATCCCGAAAGCCCCGCCGCGACGTAAGACGCGAGGGCCACGGGAGGCGTGACCGTCGAAAGGCAGGAGTAATAGAAGACGAACATGTGCGCCTGAAGCGCCGGCACCTTCATCTCGCGCAAAATAGGAATAGCGATGCTCGCGGCTATTATATAACAGGCGCTGGTGGGAAGCCCCATGCCCAAAATTATGGCGACCACCATGCAGAGAACCAACGTCACAAAAAGATACCCGTGCGACAGCACCACGATATTGTCCGCCAGAATGATGCCTATACCGGTCATGGACAGCACCGCGACTATAAAGCCCGCGCTGGCCATAGCGACGCTCAAGCTGATGCAGCTTCTCGCGGATGACACCGCCATAGGCAGGAGCTTCGAGAGCCCAAGCTTAGTGTCTTTACGGACAAAAGACAGCCCCCACGTCACAAGCAGGGAGTAGAAGGCCGCGTAAAGAGGGGTGAACTGCTCCATCAACAGCCAGACCAAGACGACTATAGGGATGAACATGTGCCCGTAGCTTTTGAGCGTCGACCAAACTTTTGGAATCTGATCCTCGGGCAAGCCTATAAGGCCGAGCTTGCGCGCGCGTATGTCAACCTGAAAATAAACCGCCGCGAAGTAAAGAGCCGCCGGAATGATGGCCACGGTCGCAATTCGGATGTAGGGAATCCCTAAAAATTCGGCCATGATGAACGCGCCCGTGCCCATGATGGGCGGCATTATCTGCCCGCCCGTGGAGGCGGCGGCCTCAACCGCGCCCGCGAAGTAGGCTTTGTAGCCGACTTTCTTCATCAGAGGAATGGTGAACGCGCCGGAGGTCGCCACGTTCGTCGCAGCGCTTCCGCTGATCATGCCCACGAGGGCGCTGCCAATGACCGCTACTTTCGCCGGGCCTCCCGCGTGACGCCCGCCCCAAGCCATAGCCACGTCGTTAAAGAGCGTGCCAAGGCCGCTTTTTTCTAACATGGACGAAAAGACTATAAAGAGAACGAGATAAGTAGAGGCTATTCCGATAGGCATACCGTAGATACCCTCGGTGGTCAGGTACATCTGATAGATTATGCGCTGAATAGAATATCCCCGATGAGAAAGAACGCCGGGGATGTATCGCCCAAGCCAGGCGTACAGCAAAAATATGACGGCCAGCAGAAGAAGCCCCTTGCCGGCGACGCGGCGGCACGCCTCAAGCACCAACAGAATCGCCATAGCCCCGAACACGTAGTCCCGCGTCATGGCCACTCCGCCCCTCAGCGCGAAATCGTCCACGTTGAACACGGTGTAGGCGGCCATAGCGATGGAGGCGATTATCAGCGCCATATCGGGATAACTGGGCCGATTTTGCGGGGAGCGCTTCGTGGCCGGATAGTAGAGCCACGTCAGGCACAGAATGAACCCTAAATGAATGGCGCGGTGCTTGAACAGCGGGGGCATCCCGAAGCGAGAGGTGACGATGTGGTACAGAACGAAGACGCACGACAGAATGAGAATAGCGTACTTCCAAGAGCCTTCCATATTATTGCGGTATCGGCTCTCCTGAGAAGCCTCGCGTAAAACCTGCTCTCCCTGTTTTTCCATATCGGCTTGATTTTCCATTGTGTCCCTTCTCCTTGCCTAAGGATGTTTTCTCAGATGAACGGCGAACCCCAGCATATCGAAATCAAGGTAGACGCGCCGCATACCGCCGTCGTCGTCATAGCGTTCCGTGCCGGGAATGGAGCGGATTCCTCTTTGCTCAAGAAAGGCGGCCGCCCTTGCTACGTCATACGTCCCTATGGCGATGTGCCCTTTTTCACCTAAATCAGGCTTTTTCATAAACTCGAACCCTATTCCGGCAAAATTGGAATTTGGCCGCTCGCGAATCGCAAACCCGAACAAAAACGCCATTTTTTGCGCCATAGCCATCGACTGTTCCGCGTCCGAGCAGTTGACGCCGACATGAAGCAAACAAAAACCGTGTTCCGCAAAAGCCCCGTCAAGCTCCCCCGACTGTTTTATCTCCGTCGTCATGCTTTGCTCTCCTTAGCCTTAGTCCTGTATTTTTTCCATAAGGGCGCTACGAATGAAAAGAGGGCCAACGCCAAAACAACCAAACTAATAGGGCGTCTCAGGAAAATCATAAAGCTGCCCTTGCCCATCAGAAGCGCCAGCCTCAGGTTATACTCCGCCATCTGCCCCAGCACCATAGCAAGCACCATCGGAGCCGTGGAATAGTCGCATTTCCTCATGACGTAGCCAAGAACTCCGAACGCAAACGCGACCCAAACGCCGAAGATGCTGTTGTCAAGCGCGTAAGTCCCCAAAACGCAGACCCCCAGCACCGAAAAGGCGAGCGTTTCGCGGGGGACAAGGGTGACTTTCGCGAAAAATTTGGCGCAGTAAAGCCCAAGGAGCGTCATCAACGGCGCGCCAACCAAGAAGGCCGCGAAAATGGAATAGGGGATCTCGGGGTTTCGCGTAAAAAGCAACGGCCCCGGCTGCAATCCCTGAATGGTCAGAGCGCCGATAAGGACGGCCGCCGCCGATGAGCCCGGGATTCCGAGCGTGAGCAAAGGAACGAGCGCCCCGGAAACGGCCGCGTTATTCGCGGATTCGCAGGCCGCAATTCCATCAATCGCCCCATGCCCGAACAGCTCAGGACGTTTAGAACGCTGTCTGGCGTCGTTATAGGCGAGCCAGGAGGCAATGTTGGCGCCGGCCGCCGGGATAACCCCCACGATATACCCTATCAGCGTTCCCCGCAGCGTCGCGGGCATCGTAAACTTAATGTCCGCGGCGGTAGGCAGATCGCTCACTATGCCATCGTATCCAACCGTACCCTTTTCTTCCGTTTCACCAAACAGTATAAAAACCTCAGAGATGGCGAACAAACCCACCATAGCCGGGACGAACGGAACTCCGCCGAGAAAATGGTAGCTTACGACAAAACGTGATACCCCGTCTATTTTGTCTACCCCCACACAGGATAAAAGAAGCCCGAGAATGGCGCTGGTCCAGCCCTTGAGCATGTTGTCCATCGAAAGACTCGACACTATGCTGAGGCCGAAAAAGGCCAGCGCAAAATATTCCGGCCCTCCAAACTTCAGGGCAAACGACGCCAACGGAACGGCTGAGACGATAAGTAAAAGAGTGCTCAAGAAATTTCCAATGCCCGAGCTTATCATGGAAATCCCTAAAGCCTTGCCCGCTTTCCCCTGTCGGGTAAGCGGATAGCCGTCAAGCGCGGTCGCCGCGGCCGCCGAGGTCCCGGGCGTATTGATGAGTATGGCGGTTATCCCTCCGCCGTACTCGCAGGCCATATAAAGCCCCGTGAGCAGCACCATAGCGGGAACGGCTTTCATCCCGAAAGTAAAAGGAATGAGAAGCGATATTCCCAAAGTTGGGTTCAACCCGGGCATGGCCCCGACAAAATAACCGATAAACGTTCCGGCGAACAAGGCCATCAAAGCCGAAGGCTCGCAAAGCCGGCCAAATCCGGCCAATAATTGTTCCCACATGGCGCTTACACCGGCAGGGCTACCGACAGTATTCGGTAGAAAACGACATAAGCGATGAGGGTGAAGCCAGCCGACACCAGCACGACCTTAACAGGATTCCTGTAACCCAGCAGCGTCAGGAGACAGACCGCGAAGACCGGAGTGACGTAAAAATAGCCCAAAATCGGGATGAGAAAGATGTACGTCACGGACAAAAACGCCCCTCCAAAAAGCCGGACATTGGAGACGGCCTCTGCCTCGCCCCTTTCCCGCTTCGACGCGGCCTGATAAAAATTAGTTCCTCCCAGCAAAAACAGGAGAGCGCCCAGCAATTTCGGAAAGTGCGCCGAGCCTACCGCGCCGCTCAATGACCCGTACGCGGAGCTCGCCACCCAGAAGTAAATTCCCGTAGCCGCGAAAAGAAACGACAGTATAGATTCTCCAACCCACTTTGCCATCAAGCTACCCCCTCTGAATTGAGGCGTCTTATTGTTGTTGAAGCTTCATCATCTCCGCCATTTGGTCGAAATCTCTCTTGGCGTACTTGGCAAAGTCGTCGGAATCCATATAATCTATCATCTGGTTCGATTTTTTTACAAATTCCTGAAAACCGGGCTCCTCCATAGCACTCTTGATGGTCGAGGACAATTTTGCCTTGACGGGCGCGGGAATGCCCTTTTTCGCGATAAACCCGCGATAAATCGTCATGACGATATCGTAGCCGGATTCTTTGAAAGTCGGGGCGTCGGGGAAGAACTCAAGCCGCTTCTCTCCGCTGATGGCGATAATACGAATCTGACCGGCCTCCACATATTGATTGACCGTCGCCGGCGCGGTGGCGATAACCTGAACGTGCCCACCGAGAAGGTTGGTCACAGAATCCGCGCCTCCCTGATACGGAAGCCACGTCACATCAAAGCCGCCCAGCTGCGCGAAGCGCAAGATCATCAAATGGTGCCCCGTCCCGGTGCCCTGTCCTCCTATCATGACCGTGCCCTCTTTCTTGGCGTAGTCGGCGACATCCTGCGCCGTTTTGAAGGGGCCGTCGGCCAAAACCGCTACCGCGTAGGGATCGAGCTGTGTGCTGCAAATAAATTCAAAATCATCATAGGAAAAATCTTTTTTGAGTTGGGCCTGAAGAGCCGTTATCTGAGAGGCATTGATAGACGCGACGGTGTATCCGTCCGAGGGTTCTGTGAGCAGCGCCGCGAAGGTTGCGCCGCCGCCTCCGCCCGGCTTGTTGACGACAACCATCGGCTGGCCGAGGAACTTTTCGCCGTAGTGGGCTATTTGCCGCGCCAGCACGTCAGTCGGGGAACCCGCCGTCGCGGAATTGACAATAGTTACGGGCTTTTCGGGAAAAGCCGCCCTTGCAACACCGCTCAACGATAAACACAGTCCCGACAACAGAACGAAAAGCAATACTTTCCTAAATTTCACCGTTACTTTTAACGCCTTCATACTCTGTTCCTCCTCTTTTTTTACAGCCTGCGACGCCTAAATCTAACGCAGACAAAATAGACGAAATCCTACCAGCGCAATGAACATAGCTATTCGGTATTAAGAGTAGTCTGTAAAAAAGTTACAAGTTTGAGTATGTTCGTTAAGAAATAAGAGAAACCAGCTTATCGGGGTCGATATTTCCGCCCGAAAGATAGAAACAGATTTTTTCTCCTTTCCTAACTTTGAACGTGCCCTCTAACGCGGCCGCTAAGCCGATAGCGGCGGACGGCTCAACCAGCGTTTTTCCCTTGAAGATGATGGCCTCAAGAGCTTTACGAATGAAGGGGTCGGACGCCGTGACGACCTCGTCCACGTACTTGTCAATAAGGGGCAGGTTGTGCTCGCCCGTCTGGGTTATCATAAGGCCGTCCGCCAGCGTCGGCCCCATTTCGACCACCACGGGCTTTCCGGCCTTGCGGCTCTCGGAGTAGCGGGCGATGTGCTCGGGCTCGACGCCCACGACCCTAACCTTGGGGTTCGATTCCTTCAGCGCGACCGCGACGCCGGCCAGAAGACCGCCGCCGCCCAGAGGCACGACGACCGTGTCAACGTCCGGGAGGTCTTCGATGATTTCCAGACCGCTCGTGCCCTGTCCGGCGATAAGCTCAGGGTCGTTGTAGGAATGTACCATAGTGTAACCGTACTGATCTTTTAGCTCGTAGAGCTTCTTATAGCGTTGAACGGAGTCGAAGCCATAAAGGACGACCTCCGCTCCTAATTCCTTCGATCCCTCGATTTTGGTCTTGGGCGCGTTCTCCGGTAAGACTAAAATGGCCTTCACGCCCAGCATTTTCGAGGCATAGGCGACGCCCTGCGCGTGGTTTCCGGAGGACGACGCTATTATGCCCTTCGCTCTCTCCTCGTCGGTCAGGGTCAAAATCTTGTTCATAGCGCCCCTGATTTTGAAAGAACCCGTAATCTGAAGATTCTCCGGTTTGAGCCATACCTCGGCGTCCACTGAAGAATCTATCTTGTCCGCTCTCAGCATGGGCGTATGGCGCACCTTTTCCCTAATACGTCCCAACGCGTTTTTTATATCGCCGATATTGACGATCCTGACATCCGCCGCCATTCTGTTCGACTCCTTTCTGAAGTGAAAAATTTAACTTTATATTTTATATATTATACATTATATATTATATATCAAATTTTGAATTTAATATAAATGTCCCTGATAAAGATAAAGGCGACCCCAAAATTTCTGGGCCGCCTTTGTTAAAAATTAGTTCGTAAC
>BOCC01000044.1 GCA_026002715.1 Synergistales bacterium | reverse complement strand
ACTCCTGGTGGCTCTTCGGCAAGTCAGACCACGAATTTACCATAGGCGGCCGTTACGTCTTTGCTAACGCCGACTATAAAGACTACGGTTACGACGGATGGGAGGCGAGCGCGTGGTTTCGCTTCAAACTGCAAAACGGGCTTGAGCTGTCGCCGAGTTTGAGTTATACAGAGGAAAGATACGACGGCCCGGCTACGATACTCGAAACGGACAACCGCAGGGACAAACGCCTTCGTATCGGCCTCAGCGCCGCTAAGCGCCTGAGCGAGAAACTCACATTGGAGATGAGCTATCAGTACACGGACAATGAGAGTAACTCGGAGATTCATGACTATAATAGGCATTTGATAAATGTTGGGTGGGTTTGGAGTTTTTGAGGGAGATCCCATCTTCGGTAAACGCAAAAACTCGCGCCGTCTTTTGGGTTAGACGGCGCGAGTTTTTGCGTTTTAACGGAAGGTCAAATCCTGAACAGCTTGCTAAATTTTGTGATACGTGAGAAAATTACCGATACTAAGGGAATTTATAGCCATTAAAGGAGGCGTTGAACCGATGCTGTTGATAATGTTGATATTTGCGACGATGTTTTTCTTTGGTTTGTATGCATGGGCGCAGAGCGGAGCCGCCCTGTGGGAATTGCGCGACGTAAAAAAGAAGCAGGCCGCGAGAACGAGTCCGGCCGCGCGCTCTGCTCAGGTTTTTTTGGAAATGGACAAAATGGACGAGGTCGACACAACGAGAACAGGCCTTAAGAATGGCGACGGCGCAAAAAACAATGAAACTAAAGGAAAAGACCCGCTTCTCGTAATACACGAGCTTGAGACGAATTTTGACAGAGTGCTGAAATCCAGCGTCAAAATCTTAGGCGCTTTGATTATTTGCGTTTGGGGATTTGCGATACTCACGTTTGTCCTTGACGCTTTCAATGTAGACTGGATGAGCAGAGTGAGCTGGAGCGCGATGCGTTTTTGGGAAACCTCGGCATCCGGGACCGTATATAACGCGCAAAGCAAGGATACCCTCGCAAGGCAAAATATTTTTCTCCGCGGCCTAAATTGGAACAGATAAAGCAAACAGCAAAACCCGACGCCCAAAAGCGCCGGGTTTTTATTTTTTACGCGACTTGTTTATGTGCGATAACAGAAGCCAGCCTTGCCATAGCCCGAAAAACGCAAACACAGGGGTGGCCGCGACGATCAAAATATATGGAGCCTCTCTGCCGCTAAGCCAATTTTTCACGCAAACCCCGGCAAAGATATATCCTCCGACCAGCAACCCGAGGGACAACACCTGCCCGAATAAAATAACGTCCTGCCAGTCTTTGCTCGTCGGAGGCAGTTTGTGCAAACTATGACGCTTTCAGTAGGTCTTCTTGCGCGATTTTGCGCGCCCGCGTAGCTTCCAGAATATCGCGGCGCTCGGCGTTAGTGATGGCTATCCGCGCCAAAAGCTCAGTGTGCTCGTCCTGCCGCTCGCGGCTCATGCGCTCAATAGCTTCCTTCCTGTCTCTCGCTTTACGCATTTCCTGAGATTTTTTGACCATCTCATTATGCGTGTCCATCATTTTTTTAGTGGCCTCAGCGGTGGCCTCAAAAGCCTCATTAACCTTTTCGAGGGCGGCTTCGCGCTGTTCCTCTATAATAGAATTCTTTTTGCGAAGTTTGTAAATCTCGTCAAAATCACGAATCACATTTGCGCTTGCCGCAAAATTTCCCACACCGTTAATACTCATCGTAAAATTCCCCCTTCTCGCTTTTGCTTGCGGTTTGATGTTATTATACCGCGATTTGGAAGCGAGTCAACAACGACACGCTCTCACAATCTTCGTCCTAAGGTTTTGGGTTGCTTTTGCGTGAAATGCCGATTGAAAGGTCTGTATATTTCGACTTAATATATCTGTATGGAATTTATATTATTTTAGAGGGGGAATTGTTTTGATATGGACTAATCCTGTGGTTGTCTCAGTAATAGTTATGATCGCGCTCTGCCTCTTGAACCTCAACGTCCTTCTGGCGCTCCTGTTCTCAACCCTTGTGGCCGGCTATGCCGCTGGAATGTCGATGGGCGACACTATAGGGTTTTTAATCAAAGGTATGGGAGGCAACGCCGAAACGGCCCTGAGCTACGTATTGCTGGGTATTCTCGCCTCGGCCATCAGCGCCACCGGCTTGGCGCAGCTCGCCTGCAAAAAGCTCTCCTCGGTCATCCACGGACGAAAGTACTTCCTGATTATGACGATCGCCGTATTTACGTGTTTCTCTCAGAACCTCGTCCCCATTCACATAGCCTTCATCCCCATTCTCATCCCGCCGCTTTTACACCTGTTCAATCAGCTCGAAATAGACCGCAGAGGCGTGGCTTGCGCCCTCACGTTCGGCCTGAAAGCCCCTTACATCGTGCTGCCGTTCGGTTTCGGTATGATATTTCACACCATCCTGTCGGCCGAGATGGGGAACAACGGCATGGTCATAGACAAGACCACTGTATGGAATTTCACATGGATTTTGGGCATAGGCATGGTCCTGGGGCTTCTCATAGCGGTGTTCTTTTCCTACACGAAGCCGCGCAAATATAAAGACCTCGATATAGCCGGCGTTAGCCGCGAGGAGATAAAGGACACGTTCAACTTCGCCCACCTCGCCACTCTCGTGGCGGTGTTTTTAGCCTTCGGCGTTCAGCTTTACACGGACTCCCTGCCGCTTGGCGCGTTGGCCGCTCTCGCTCTGATGACCGTGACGGGCGCTATTAGATGGAATGATCTGGAACTTTCCGTCGAGGGGGGCATGAAACTCATGGGGCTCATAGCCTTTATAATGCTCGTGGCCGCCGGTTACGGCGCGGTCATACGCGAGACAAAGGGCGTGGACGAGCTTGTCAAGGCCGTCGTCGGTATGGTCGGCGGGAGCAAGGTCTGGGGCGCGTTTTTAATGCTCCTTATCGGGCTTCTCGTGACGATGGGCATAGGCACGTCCTTCGGGACAATTCCCGTCGTGGCCGCTATCTACTGCCCGCTTTCCGTTGAGCTCGGCTTCAGCGTGGGCGCGACGGTATGTATCCTCGCCGCCGCCGCCGCGCTCGGCGACGCCGGTTCCCCGGCCTCAGACTCGACATTAGGGCCAACCTCCGGCCTTGACGCCGACGGACAGCACAGCCATATCTGGGACACCTGCGTCCCGACGTTTTTGCACTACAACATTCCGCTGATAATTTTCGGGATGATCGGGGCGCTGTATTTGTTTTAACGCCAATGGTTCGAGCGAGATAATATTGTAGAGACGGCCGCATACGACCGTCTCTACTTAGGCAAAGCGCCGTTGAATTTTTTATCAGCCGCCTAAGTACGCCTTGCGGATTTCAGGATTCCTTTCAAGGTTTTCACCCGTGTCGTGCATGACCACTTCGCCCGTCTGGAAAACGTACCCCCTGCCGGCGGTTTTCAGCGCTAATTTGGCGTTCTGTTCGACAAACAGCACCGTCTTGCCCTCACGCTCATTGATCTCCTTGATCGTCTCGAATATCTCCCTGAAAACAATGGGCGCGAGGCCAAGCGACGGTTCGTCTAACAGAATCATCTTAGGGTTGCTGATAAGCGAACGCCCAATCGCCAGCATCTGCTGCTCGCCGCCGCTGAGGGTGCCGCCAAGCTGCTTCAGCCTTTCTTTGAGGCGCGGGAACAGCTTGAAGATGCGCTCGAGGTCTTTATCTATGCCGGTTTTATCCTTGCGGCAATAGGCCCCGACCATCAGATTTTCTTGCACCGTCAGCTTGGAGAAAATATGGCGCCCCTCGATTACCTGCGACAATCCCATGCGCGCGATCTTATCGCCGCCTGAGTTCGTTATGTTTTTCCCGTTAAACGTTATCTCGCCCCTGACGCCGCCTGGGGGAAGAAGGCCGGAAATAGCCTGCAGCGTCGTCGTCTTTCCGGCGCCGTTCGCGCCGATTATTGTGACCATCTCACCCTCGCGCACTTCCATGTTGACGCCTTTGACGACGTGGATTTTACCGTAATAATAATGAAAATCTTTAACCTGCAACAACGCGGTCATATTAATCATCCCCCAGATACGCGGTAATTACGTCCGGGTTTCGCTGAATCTCAGCCGGTGTGCCTTCCGCGAGCTTGCTGCCGTAATTGAGTACGAATACATGGTCAGCGACGCCCATCATCAGCTTCATGTCATGCTCGATCATGAGCACGGTCACGCCCCTGTTTATAATCTCGCGCAGCATTGCGTCCAAGTCGTCTTTTTCAACGGGATTCATACCCGCCGCCGGTTCGTCGAGCAGAACCATCTTCGGGTCGCTCGCAAGCCCCCGGATTATCTCCAACCTGCGCTGGTCGCCATACGACAGGGAACCAGCCTCGTTGTCAAAGCGGTCTTGAAGGCGAACAAAACGCAAAAGTTCAAAAGCCTTCTCGCGGGCCGCTTCTTCCTCGGCGCGCTCGGCCCTCGTCTTGAAAAACGCGGCCGTCAAAGAGCTCTTCAGGCGCGTGTGCATTCCGACAAGGACGTTTTCGAGAACCGTCATGTGCTCGAACAGGTTGATTACCTGGTAGGTTCTGGCCAATCCGGCCTTGCTGATCTGGTATCCGCGACGACCGGTGATGTCTTCGCCGTCGAAAACGACCTTTCCCGCGTTGGGCGCATATACGCCGCTTATGGCGTTGACTAACGTCGTTTTTCCAGCGCCGTTGGGGCCGATAAGCCCAGTGATCTTTCCTTTGGCGATATTGACGGAGACGTTGTTCACGGCTATAAGGCTGTCAAATTTAACCGTAACGCCTTCAATCGACAGCAGCATATCAGCGCGCCTCCTTCCTCTTGAAGCGGTTCAGCAGCCTCTTGAGAGAACCGTAAATACCGCCGGGAAGGGCAATGATCACAAGCAGCATCAGCGTGCCGTAAATGAACATCTGATATTTTTCCGCAACTCTCAAAGCCTCGTTTAGCAGCGTCACGCTGAACGCGCCGATAACCGGGCCAAGCAAGCTGCCGGTGCCTCCGAACAGAAGCATGGTCAGGAACAGGACCGACTGCCTGAACATGAAAGTATCGGGGCTGATGAATCTGACCAAATGCGCGTACATAGCGCCGGCGTAAGCGCAGTAAAAGGTGCTGACGGCAAAGGCTATAACCTTGTGACGCGTTACGTTGATGCCTGCGCCGTCCGCGGCGTGCGCGTTCTCCCGAATGGCTATGAGCGCGCGCCCGGTCTTGGAGTTGATGAGGTTGTTCTTGAGTATCAGGGATATAACCATAACGGCTAAGCCATAGTAGTAAAAGCGCGTATATGTATCTAACTTGAAGCCGAAAAAGCTGATAGGTTCCGTGAATATGCCAAGAGAGTTGCCCGTCACGGCGCTCGGGGACTGCAAAACCAACTGATAGACAATCTCGCCGAAAGCGATAGTTGACAGGGACAGGAAGTGAAACCTCAGCCGAGACGCCGGGTAAGCTATGACGATGCCGATAATGGTTGCGACGGCCGAGGCGATGAGCATGGAGAAAACAATTGTGACGCCAAAATACTTATGCAGCATGATAGACCCATACGCGCCGATAGCAAAGTAGGCGGCATGCCCTAAGGAGATTTGCCCGGAATATCCGAACACCACGTCAAGGCCGGAAACCGCCACGACGTATAGCAGCACGAAGCAGCAAATCAGGATGCCGTAGTTCAAGTTTATCGCGCTGAGAAACGGCGGAATTGCCAGCGCAACCAACAACAGAATAGCCGCTGTGGGACCCGATACCGATTTGGTTTTAAGATTCAATTTATCAGCCATATTTTTATCCCGCCTAATCCGCTATAGCTCTTTCATTGAATATACCCGTGGGTTTGATCAGCAGGAATACCAACAGAAGCCCGTATGACACAACGTCTTTGTATATAGAAGAGACATACGCGGTCGTCACCGTCTCGATAATCCCGAGCAATGCCCCGCCGAGCAAAGCTCCGTACATATTGCCGAATCCTCCGATGACCGCGCCCGCAAAACCCTTGCGCCCTATCGCCGCTCCGAGGGTTATGAAAACTCCGTAGACAGGGCCGATAAGCATACCGCAAAGACCGCCGATGGCCGCCGAGATTCCCCACGTCAGAGCTATAGTCATAGCCGGGTCGACGCCGCAGGCCTTCGCGGCCTTAGCGTCCATGGCGGAGGCCCTCATGGCCGTTCCGTAAGCGGTATATTTAACGAATATGTGCAGGACTATCATTAAAATCACCGAAGCCACAATACAAAACGCGGCCTCGGACTGGATATTGATGTCGAAGACCCTGACCGACAGCACGCTGAAAATAGGAGGAAAATAAAAAATCCTCGTTCCCCAGCCAAGTATCGCGCCGTTTTGCAGCATATAGGATACGGCGATGGTCGCGAGGACGATATAGGTTCCGTCTACCTTTTTTCCAAGCAGCCTTCTGATAACGGCCCTTTCAAGGAGCATACCCAGCGCTATCTCTAAAACAATCGTCAAAATAAAGGCCACGGCGAAGGGCAGCTTTAACATGGCGTAGAACGTATAGCCCAGAAAAGCGCCGATTGTCAAAATATCACCCTGGCAAAAATTCATCAGGCCGGACGCGCGGTAGATAAGGCTATACCCCAAAGCAATCAACCCATAGATACAACCGATGACAAGGCCGGACACCAAAACTCGCGCTAACAAAGTATCTATTCCCCCTGTCTTAAAGATAAATCGGGCGACCAAAGGTCGCCCTTGCTGGTTTTAGAACAGGTCAATCATAGGGGCGAACGCGTTTGTCCGCTCCTGTCGCTATTTCTTCAGATATTCCAAGTGGCCGCCTTTGGCTACCCAGCCTTCTAAGGGAACGTACTTCCCGCCGAGGACGACGAAGCCGCCGATTTTGCCGCTGACGCCTTCTCTGTCTCCTTTGGTGAAGTCGAGAGTGCCCACAAGCCCCTTGAAGCCGCTGATGGTGCCGAGGGCTTTCATTATGGCCTGGGTATCATTGCTGCCGGCTTTCTCCGCTGCGGCGAAGAGAACGTTCATGGAGTCGTAAGCGCGATATGAGTGTTCCTGAATAGGCATCTGGCCGAATTCCTTGAGGAACTCCTCCAGGAAAGTCCTGAGCATGGGGTCGTCGCACTCGTCGGGGGAGAGGTATGTCACGTAAGGATAAATGAAGACAACGCCGTCGCAGGCGGGCCCCGCCTGCTGAACCGAGTCGGAGGTGAAGGTCTCTTTTACGAAGACTATTCCGCTGAAACCCTGACCGCGAAGCTGTCTCAAAAAAGCGCCCATTGTAGGCCCGTGGGAACTCATAAGAATCGCGTCGGGATTGGTTTGAATAATCTTGGCAATTTGGCCGGAGAAGTCGGTGTCGCCCTCGATGTAGGTCTCGGCGGTGGTGAACGTAAGGCCGATACGCTCGCCCGCTTCTCTGAAGGCCTTCCAGGCGGACATATTCGCGTCGTCCTGTCCGTGCATTACGCCCATGGTGCGGATGCCCATGTCGTAAGCCGTCTGGGCGGCGACCGGCATGGTCCGGCCGTTGTTGACGCAGGCGCGCCAGATGTACTCCCAGCCCTGCTCCATCCAAGTCGAGCTGAGGCCGGTGCCTATGGTAAGCATCTTGGCGCCGTTGATGATGTTACCGGCGGCAAGCAGACAGCTGCTTATGGTGTCGCCGATCATGAAATTTATTTTGTCCACTTCGATCAGCCTGGTCACGACCTTGACCGCTTCTTCGGGGATGCCCTGGCTGTCATACGCGACTAACTGGATGGGGCTACCGTTCAGTCCGCCTTTTGCGTTTTTCTGCTTGACGGCGAGCTGTACAGCTCTAAGAGCGTCGTTGCCGGGGTTGGCCTGAGTGCCTGTGAGAGGCTGAGTGGTGCCGATAATGATGGGTGTGGCGCCGAAAGCCTCACGGGAACCGCTGCACACGACAAAAGACAGGCAAACCAACAAAACCAACAAAATTGTAAACGTTCTCTTCATTTCCTAATTCCTCCCCAATCTGATTTTTATATCCGTACAAAAACGAAAGAAAATCTTAACTTGGAAGCAACTAAGTAACTTTTACAAGGCATAATACGTAAACAATTTAGTATTGTCAAGTATTCCCTTAGTTTTTAACTATAATGGCCGCAAACACCAAAGGCTCGTTTCCGGTGTTGACAAGGCCGTGCCACTCACCCTTCAGCGTCAGCGTGAAGTCGCCGGGGCCGACCTGTTTCTCGGTCTTATCGCTGTCGGTGAACGTGCCGTGTCCCGATACAATGTAGTAAAGCTCTTCGTTCTCGGTGTGCTGGTGATAGCCGAGGCCGCTCCCCGGCTGCAAAATCTGGTGAGCTACGACTTGAAACGGGCTTCCCGCGGGAGCTTCGCCCATCTTAAAGGCAAAGAGACACTCCATGCTGCCGGGGCCGCCGCGCGGCTTCTCCATAATGGAATTTTCCAGAGAGTCAAATTTGAATAACATTTCAGCTTCCTCCTTATGTATTTTTAGTTTTTCCAAACTTCGGCGTTGACGAGGTTGGGCGGCCTCTTGCCTGAGACGCCGGCCAATAGGTTCGAGGCGGATACGCGCGCCATGCCGTCCCGCGCGACCCTGCTGGCGCTCCCGATGTGAGGCACGGTCGTCACGTTGGGCAGCGTCAGGAGCGGCTCGTCAAGCGGCACGGGCTCCTTCACGAAAACGTCGAGCCCGGCGCCCCAAATCCATCCCGCAGAACAAGCCTTATAAAGCGCCGCCTGATCTACCAACGGCCCGCGAGCGGCGTTTATCAGGATGGCGGTCTTCTTCATCGTCCGCAGCGCCGACTCGTCGATGATATTCCGGGTCTCGTCGTTCAAAACACAGTGCAACGTGATGAAGTCGCTTTCCCTCAGAAGCTCTTCTTTTGTGACGTACTTCGCGCCAAGGGTCTGTTCGGCGTCGCTCGAGCGATTTGCGTCAAAGTAAATTATCTTCATATCGAAGCCCTTAGCCCGCCGCGCGACGGCCTGTCCTATTTTACCCATGCCTATCACGCCAAGCGTGCCGCCGCTCACCTCCCGGCCGACAAGAAGCTCCGGCGCCCAGACTTTCCAGTCGCCGCTGCGTAAAAAGGCGTTGGCCTCGATAAGGCGGCGCGCCGAGGCCAATATGAGGGCGAAAGTCAAATCGGCTGTCGCCGGCGTGAGGACATCGGGCGTGTTTGTCACCAACACCCCGCGCGCCGTGGCGGCCTTCACGTCGATATTGTCGTACCCCACGGCGTAGTTGCTGACGACCTTCAGCTTGGGCGCGGCCTCGAGCAGTTCCGAGTCCACACGGACTGGGAGCCCCGACAAAAGCCCCTCGACGTCTTTCAAGTCGCGCAGCAGATCGTCTCTGTTAGGCGCGCCTTCCCCGTCCCATGTTTTATAGTCAACCCTCCCCCGTAAAACCTCAAGCCCGGCCTCCTGAATCGGCAGGCTCACGTATACCTTCGGCAAAGACATATGGCATTACTCCTCTCGTAGCGAAAAATTAATCGTATAACGACAAATATTCAGGGGGCCGGAACCCCCTGAATATTTCATAGTCTAACGATACTTGGGAACGTCGTCTTTGAAGACGAGCGATAAGGCCAAATACTGCTCGGCCGGAACCTTATAGCCGTTAAGGGAAAGGTAGCAGCTGAACATGGCGAGCGCAATCTGGCTGCGCTCGTTCTGCGCGCCAGTCACCAAGATGTCTCCGTTCTCAAGCGCGTCCAACGCGTCGTTGTCCACGTCGAAGGTGATGTGAAGCATCTCCTTGTCGCGTCCGACCAATTTGGCGGCCTCAACGGCTCCCATAGTCATGTCCTTGTTGATGGAGCCGACGGCGTCTATTTTCTTGTACTTCTGCAGCCAGTTCTCCATCAGCTTCATGCCCTTTTCGCGGTTGAAGTCCGCGGGCTGGGAGTCGAGCAGTTTGATGTCCGGGTATTTTTTGAAGGCGTCCTTGTAGCCGGTGACGCGTTCTTCGGAGGTGGAGTTTCCGGGCGTGCCCTCGATGAGAAGAACGTCTCCCTTGCCCTTGATCGCCTCGCAAAGGGCGATTCCGAGGTCGTAGCCAACCTGATAGTTATCGACGCCCGTCCAGGTAAGCACTTTTCCGCCGTAGGCTTTGGTATTTGGCGTAGCGACAAGGATGCCGGCGGCGTTGGCCTTTTCGATGGCCGGAACGATAGCCTTGGAGTCAGCGGGGGCGATAAGAATGGCGTCGACTCCGTCCGTGATGGCCTGTTCAACGAGCTGAATCTGCTCCTCAACGGAATAGGGCGTTTCCGGGCCGATGCACTTCAAATTGACGTTCGGCAACAGCTTGACCGCCTCTTCCGCCCCGTCGATCATGTTCAGAAAGAACGGGAACTGCATACTCTTGACGATGAAAACGAAGTTCAATTCCTTTGCCGCCGCCTCACTGACGACCGAACACGAAAACAGCGAAGCCAAAAACAAAACCGCGATAACCCATACTGCCGCACTTTTTCTCATTTCTTTCTCTCCTTTACATGAAAAACTCAGCTTCCAAATCCCCTAAACCTCCCTCAGCGCTTTGTTGCCCTGTATACGTTCACGTTCACGTTCTTTGGCGCTTACCGCTAAGCTATGTCCTTGAACTTCTTCACCGTCTCCGAAATGGCTTTCTCCGTTGGAATTCTCTCCATGCTGGACGCGCCGACAAAGCCGTCTATCTCCGGCAAAAACTTGAGGAAACTCTTGAAATCCTCCGGCGTCGCCAAAGGTCCGCCGTGAGCTAACCAGATAACGTCCTTCTTCTTCTCCTTGCCCGCCTGCATAATCTTCTTGGTCAAAACCGCGCTGTCCTCAATAGAAAGAGATTTTGTCGTCCCGATCATCCCTCCCACCGTAAGCCCCACGTGAGACACGATACAATCCGCGCCCGCCTCGGCCATCCTTCTCGATTCGTCCTCGTTGAAAACATAGACGAAGGTGAAGATGTTCTTCTTGGCCGCGATACGCACCATCTCTACCTCTTTTTCAAATCCTAACTCCGTGAGCTCAAGCTGCTCGCGGAACTGCCCGTCCACCATCCCCATCGTGGGGAAGTTGTTGATACCGGAGAAACCCGCCTCGATAACCTTATCGAGATGATGAGAAATAACCTTGGTGACGTCCTGAGCAAAAACGCTGCATATCACTGGAACTTTTTTTACGACCGGGAAAACGTAGTGCAACCCCATCTCCATAGCGACGTCGTTGGCGTTGCCGAAGGCCAACCAGCCGGACAGACTTCCGTGCCCGTGCATACGGTAAAAACCTGAGTTGAAGACGAGGAGCATATCCGCTCCGCCGTTTTCAATAGATTTGGCCGAAAGCCCGGAACCGGCTCCCGCCGCGATGATGTACCTCCCCTCGCCTCTTATTTTTCTAAAGCCCGCTATCATTTCTTCCCTTGTGTACTGTTGCATAAAACCGACTTCCTTTCAGAATGGAATAGATAAAATAGATAAATTAAAAATCCTTACTTTCGCATGAGTGAAATCAGAAGGTCCGCCGCGTCCTCTCCGAAGTTTTCATCGTAAAGATGCCTCGAGTCCTCTATAACCTCGACATTGGCGCTCTCCTTGAGCCCAGACTTCAAGGTCTCGAAAAGGGCTTCGTTCGCCTCCGGCAGATAAAAAATCTCCCCCGGTCTGTCGATGGAGCTCAAGCCGCCTTTTGGAATGAAGATTTTCACAGGCGACCGCGCGTCTTTCAGTTTCTCAACGATAAAGGCCCCTATGGCCTTACATTCGGCTACATTGGTGCGCATGGTCGTCATGGTTGGGTTGTGGTGATTGAGGGTTCTGCCGTGTTTGAACTTTTCGGGCAGGTCGGTCATGGGAGGAAGCACTACCGTGTCCGCCGCGCCGGGGACTATGACGAGCGGAATCTTCATGGATACGGCCGCCTCGAGGCGGTGAGGCCCGGCGTCGTGCAGACCGCCCGTGAGGTGAGCGCCGATTTCGGCGAGCGTCATATCCAAAGAGCCTTGGACAAACCCCTCGCGGATGAAGTTTTCCATGGCGCGCCCGCCGGCTCCTGAGGCGTGAAAGACCAGCGTTTCGTACCCCGCGCTTTCTAACCTGAGCCGCGCCCTCGACACCCCCTCGGTCGTCGTGCCGTACATCGTCTGAGAGACGCGGGCGGTTTTTTTATCGTTAAGGCGAGCGTTGAACGCCGGAAATTCATTGTGATACCAAGCGGCGGCCTCTGCGGCAAACGCGGCGAAACGGCTGAAAACCAATTCCGTGACGCCGTTCAGGCCGGCCACGTCCGCTATGGACGGGAACATCATAATGTCGCTTTCCTGGAGATACCACCGCGTATTGCCGGAGGCCAGAGTGCTGAGCATTAGTTTGGGCAGCCCGAACGGAAGCGTTCTCATTGTCTGAGTCACTATCTGTGTCCCCCCGGCTCCTCCGATGCCTATGACGGCGTCGGCGCGCCCCTTTTGGAAGAGGTCTTTCACATAGCCCTCAAGCAGCTTAGAGACCTGTTCTACCGCCTCTCCGCGCTTTATGGAGCGGATGCCGGGAGCCGTATAAGCGCTTCCCTGGCACAGTCCTTCTAAGGTGACGTCGGCGGTTATGGGCGAGACCTTCCCCACGCCCACGTCGATAGTGAGGCAGTCGGCTCCGCGGCCGATAATTTTTTTCTTGATAAACTCCGATTCGGCGCCTTTTGTGTCATAAGTAGCGATAAAAACGACAACGGGTTTCATAGTATTCACCTCATGGTTAAGGGTTTGAGATTTTGGTTCGGGCCTTGCTTTCGTCAAGCTCGTTCCGCAGCGCCATGTTTTTGGTGACGAGGAACTGGTTGAAGGCGACCGTCAGAATTATCAACGCTCCCATCACGAGGGTCTGGAGCTCCGACGCGACGCTCAGGGTATTCATGCCGTTGTAGATAGCGGACACGATGACGGCGCCGCAAAGCACGCCCCAGATATTGCCGAAGCCGCCGCTCATCGCTATTCCTCCGATAAGCGCCACGGTTATTGCCTCAAAGTGCGCCTTCGTGGCCATCCCCGGCTCGAAGGAGTTAAGCCGCGCCCCGTAAAGCAGGCCGCCGAACGCGGCCAAGCCCGTGCTCAGGACGTAGACGAGAATCAGAATCCTGTCCGTGGGAATCCCGGAAAATTTAGCGGCTACCGGGTTGGAGCCGGTGAAGTAGATTTTTCGCCCCAAGGACGTTCTCTTGAGCATAAAACCGGTTACCACCAATAAAACCAAGACTACGACCATTGGGACGGTGAACATAAAACCATTGACGTTGGCGATAATCCCCGTACCCCAATAGCGGAAGGCCGGGCTTAGGTTATATATTACCTTTTTCCCGAGCGCTACCCACGCCATGCCCCGGCAGGCGTACATGACCGCAAATGTGGCGATGAACGGAGGCATTTTGAGCTTGGTGATGAGGACGCCGTTCACGAGACCGATAACCATCCCAGTGGCGATGACCAAGAGCATGGGAATAGCGTAATGAACATGTCCCGGCGTGTTCATCAGCATTCTTCCCCACATCACCGTGGTGAACGCCATCACGGAACCTATGGAAAGGTTTATTCCGCCGGTCAGAATAACCAGAGCCTGACCTATGCCTATGATGGTCAAAAAACAGGATTGATTGACTATGACCGAGATATTGGACATCGTCAGATAATCGTTGCCGTAAGAGGCGTTTACAGCGGCAAAAAAGGCGAATATCCCGACGAGGATAAGAAGGGGCGAAAAGTCCGTGACGATTTTAAGGAAGCGTTTCATCGTCTAACCCCTCCCCGTCCGCAGCCGGAGGTTTTTTTCATGCCTGACGGCCAGCTCGTTCAGGATCATCCCCACTACAAGCACAGCGCCTATGACTATCATCGTGACCGACGTGTCTATACCGGCCAGAGTGAGTGAGCTTCTCACCACGTAAAGCGTCAGCGCGCCGAAAAGAGCGCCGTAGAGGTTGCCCCTGCCGCCCTTCAGGGAGTTGCCCCCGAGAACGGCGGCGACGACGGCCTGAAACTCAAGTCCGTCCCCCGACGTAGGCTGCATACTGTTGGTACGGATAAGCACTAAAAGCGCGGCTACGGAGGCCAGCGCGCCGGACAGCATATATACGAATATCTTCCACTTGGTGGTATCTATACCGCAGAGGCGCGCCGTTTCCTCGTTTTCGCCTATGGCGTAGATGTAAGCGCCCAAGACGGTCTTCTTGAACAAAAATATGACGCAAATCAACACGCATACCGTAAGAAGCACCAAAAACGACACGGAAAGCACCATGCTCGCCTGGTTTCCGAACTCGATTCTCAAGACGTCGCCGCCCAAGAAATTCAGCAGCCGGTTCTGAGGGCCGGCCTCCCAGTGAATCGTTCTCTTCTCAGAGAGCGTGTTGGCGAAGCTCTGGGCTATTCCCATAGAGCCGAAGGTGGCTATGAAGGCAGGGACTTTCATTTTGCTGACGAAAATTCCGTTGAGAAGTCCGAAGAGCGCCCCGCAAAGCACGCCCGCCCCGATTGCCCAGAGGACGTGCATCCCGTCCCTCAGACAAAGGGCTATGACCACCCCGCACATCGAGAGATTGCCGCCCATCGAGAGGTCGATACCGCCGCTCATCAGCACCAAGGCCATGCCCGTGCTCAAAATCATAAGGATAGAAGCCTGCAACAGCAGCGTAGAGAGATTCCCCGGAGAAAAGAACTTGGGCACTCCGAAAGACGCAAGGGCAAACACGAAGAGGAAAACGAAAATCGAGTTGGGAAGATTGGATAATCGTAGGCGATGCCGGTTGGCCTGCATTTTTTATTCCCCCTTCTGCGAAAAAGCCAATTGAATGACGCTCTGTTGAGTGGCGTCTTTGCGGTCGAGTTCTCCGGCGATTCTCCCCTGGGCCATGACGTAGACGCGGTCGCTCATGCCCAGCACTTCGGGAAGCTCGGATGAAATCATGATTATGGCCGCCCCTTGAGCTACAAGTTCGTCCATAAGCCCGTATATGCTGCTTTTCGAGCCTATGTCGATGCCGCGCGTGGGCTCGTCGAAGATAAACGTGTGAGCTTGGGTAATAAGCCACTTGGCTATTACGACTTTTTGCTGAGTCCCGCCGCTCAGAAACTTCGTCAGTTTTTCTATGGTTGGGGTGGAGATCTCCAAATCCTGAACGTACTTTCGCACGGTGACATGCTCTTGACGCCGGCGGACGACGCCTAATGGGTTCAATCGCCTGAGGGCCGAGATGACCGAGTTCTCTCTGATGCTAAGCGCCAAGGCCAATCCTTCGCGCTTTCGGTCTTCCGGAAGGAAGGCTATGCCCATACGGCTCAGTTTTTGAGGGTTGTTGCCGGGGGCCTTTTCTCCCTTGACAAAAACCTCTCCCGACCGACAGGGGTCGACCCCGAACGCCGCCTTGACAACCTCGCTACGTCCGGAGCCCACGAGTCCGGCGATGCCGACAATTTCCCCTGAGCGCACATTTAGGCTGACGTCCTCAAATCTGTCGCCAGAGAGGTTCTTGATCTCAAAGAAAACGTCGCCCTTCGCGCAGGGCGTCCTGGGGTAGATGTTTTCAATCCTGCGCCCGGCGATACCCTCGACTATTTTTTCCATCGTGATATCGGCTATGAGGCTCGTGGATATTTTCTTCCCGTCGCGCATTATCGTCACGCGGTCGCCTATCTCGAATATCTCATCGAGACGGTGAGAGATGTAAAACATCCCCACGTTTTTTTTCTTTAGGTCTGAAATTATACGGAAAAGTTCTTTGACTTCCGTTTCAGTGAGCGAACTCGTCGGTTCGTCGAAAACTATGATTTTGGCGTTTTTGGATAGGGCTTTGGCTATTTCGATCATCTGCTGCTGCGCGATGCTGAGGTTTTTCATCAGCGTGTAGGGAGGTACGTTCACTCCGATAGAGTCAAGCAGCTCGGCGGTGCGGCGCTCCATCTCTTTTTTGTTGATGAAAATGCCCCTTTGGGGTTCGTGTCCGAGGAAGACGTTGTTTGCCACGGACAGCTCCGAGGTCACGTTCAGCTCTTGGTAAATCATGGCGATACCTAATTGCTCTGACATTTTTGGATTGTTTTTTTGTACCGGAGTCCCCTCGAGCATAAGTTGCCCCTCGTCCGCCTGATAGGCGCCCGAGAGAATCTTCATCAGCGTCGATTTCCCCGCGCCGTTTTCACCGACGATTGCATGCACCTCGCCGGCGCGGAGATCAATGGAAACGTCCTCCAAGGCTTTGACGCCCGGAAAACTTTTGGAGATATGCCGAAACTCTAACAGTGAACGCGCAGCATCTTCCATCGTCTCTTTCACCTCTTATTTCTTTACTCTGCCGAAACCGCCGCCTTTTTCACGGCGTCCATCTTGACCTTGTAAAGCACGTCCGTCATATGTTCAGTCATGAACCTATGCGCGAGTTCCGCGTCGCCGTCTCTGACGGCGTTGAATATTTTATGGTGAAACGCGTCGCTTTCAGCGTTGCCGTGAACGCGAATAAAACCCCGCAGCCACACGGTGTAGAGGGTTTTGATCATCTCGACCGACCGATAGATCATGGTGTTTCGGGAGGCCTTTGCCAAGGCAAGATGAAAATTCATATCATAAAGGGCGAACCTTTCGTTGTCCTCCATATCGAGCTTGGCCGAGTTCAGCGCCTCATCCATGCCGGCTATGTCCTCTTCCGTCGCCTTCAGCGCGGCGAGAAACGCCCCTTGCGATTCGACGCCGACGCGGAACTCCGTCAGCGTTTCGAGGTTTGAATATGCCTCAAGCAGGATGGGAAGCTGAAGGTTAGTGAAGACATCCACGTCTATGTCTTTCAAAAAATAGCCCTCGCCCTGCCGCGCTTCGAGTATCCCTAACGCGTTAAGACGATTCAGGGCCGCGCGAACGGTGTTGCGGCTGACTCCGAGAACTATGACTAATTCGCTCTCAGATGGAATTTTACTCGCTGGCTCGTAACCCTGCGACGCGATAATGGAAAGAATATGATCGAAAGCCTCGTCGCAAAGATTTATTTTTTCGATTGACATTTTTATTTTCTCCTTAAAGTCAACGGAAAATTTCGTCAATTTCATCAAGGAACCATAGGTCGTTTTTTCAGGTTAGAAAAACTTATCATCTATCACTTGTCACATAAGTTACATCATAGTTTAATGACGGCGAGCGCGCTTGTCAAGACAAAAAGCTTTTGAGTCACGGCCGTTTCATAAAAAATTTCAGGCTTAACAAGAATGTATAAAAGGGAAGCCTCCCGCGTTCCGCGAGTTTGCGGCTTCCCTTTTTGCTGTTTTGCAATGCCTTAGGCTGTCTATCTGTCTTGTTTACTATCGAGGAACTAATGTTTGGAGCTTATCTATCGGCAATTCAGCAATCTCGGCGACTTCCAGCAACGTCATGCCGCGCGCCAACAATTTTCGCGCCATATCAAAAGCCTTTTCGGCTTTGCCTTTCTTGATGCCTTTCTTGATGCCTTTTAGTTCCGCTTCTTCCGAATAGGTCAAAATTCTATCCTGCAACATCACATCCCCCTCCTTGAACTCCGCGTATTGAGCAAACAGTTCTCTGTACAACCGCTCCATATGCTCCAGCACTA
>BOCC01000043.1 GCA_026002715.1 Synergistales bacterium | reverse complement strand
GTGAATGCTTGTGGCTTTTAAAGACATATAGAGCTACCCCTTTCTTTTCTATGGAATAGTTCTATTTTTATCACTTCTTTTCTATAAGTTCAAGATCTGAGCGTGGTTTTTTATGCGTTTGCCCTGCATAAATACCGCAAAAAATTATGCAGAATCTTAAAGGTTACAGAAAAAGGCGGGAATTACGGGTTATGCTTCGAAACATTATGCAGGCATCACAAGTATCAGTTCAAGCGTTGGGGCTGATACCCTGTGGATACGAAGCGATGCTTCATTTTTTCCGCTCGATGGCATGGACATTGGAATGTCTCAACAAAAGGTGGATGCATATTGTCTATAACTCCAACACACTGTATACAGAGAGTGGGGGGTTATACTTATTGGAGATGGAGTGAAACAATCCAAAGAAGGAAGAAAGATGCCCGGAGCTAAGCGAATGCATCAAGAATCCGAAAATTCTGGAAAGCCGGAGTACATCTTTGGTCATATGTTTGGAGTCATCGGAGTTCTCGTAGGAAGCGCAGAGAAGTTGTTTTGCGTACCTCTGTTCCGCAAGTATACAGGATGGAGACAGCATCATACGAAAATGGGAGAACAAAGAGTACAAAGCTGTCAGTCATGTTGTGCGAATGATCAGAGACGCGTTTTCTGTGATACCCGTGATGGGCAGTTCCATATTGTTGTTGGACGCGTATTTTTCACGACGGTCGGCTCTGAAGGAATGGCCGGAACAGGGAAACAGAGCCCATCCGGCAATTGTAACGAGGCAGTTGTGGCGTATACAGAGCCTTCAGCGTATAAAGGAAGAGGCAGGCCACGTAAAAAGGGAGACGCAATCAAAGTAAAAGAACTGTTTGATGTGGAACGGGAAAATTTCAAGGAAATGAAGATAGTTCTTTACGGTAAGGAAAAGTCGGTGCGGTGTTTGAGTAAGGATCTGCTTTAGGGAAAGGGATTGTATCAACCGGTTCGTTTTGTATTGGCAGAAGACGAGAATTGTCGAGCGATATTTGTTTGCACGAATATGGAATTTTCAGCGGAGCAAATCTTGCGTTTGTATGGGTATCGTTTCAAGATAGAAGTGATGTTTAGGACGTTAAAGCAGTTATTGGGAGGATTTAGCTATCATTTTTGGAGTATGTGCATGCCGAGATTGAATCGTTTCAGTAAAAAGAGAGGGGTCAACCCGCTGGAGGAGATAAAAAATCCGGAAAAGAGCGAGCGAAGATTCAGAAAACATTTTCGGCAACCGAAAGATATGTGATGATGAACCTAATAGCGACAGGCATGTTGCAGATATTAGCATTGAAGTTCTCGTCGGAGCTGAGGGGAAATAGTTTTTCATGGTTGAGGACAGTATCGAAAACGATACCGACAGAAGCAAGTATAGCAGGGTTTTTACGTAGGGATTTTTTTGTGCAGTTTGTGAAAAAAGCGAATTTAGGCATAGTGCAAATAATTCGTTCCAAGATGAAATCAAACGACGATTCTAAGCTGTCAACAGTAGCTTGAAGAATTCGAACTTTGAACTCTCAAGTAATAAAATACGGAAGTTATTTTGTGACTAGTTCTAAGCCTTCTTTTTATCAGGTTAACGTCAAGATAAAGTTTTCTACTACGCACGTTCACGTAGAGAAAATAGGTCGGATCATGTTAAGCGAACACGGCAGGATACCGGTTGAAGTAAAGTACAGCAACCCGATAGTTACGCATGACGGACGGCATTGGCAGATCAGCGTCGGTGTTGAATATGAGCGAAAGACAGAGATATTGTCAGACGTGAGCCTCGGAATTGATCTGGGCGTGAAGGAGTTGGCTGTTTGTTCTGGTGGCGACAGATACGAAAACATCAACAAAACAGACCGTATGAAACGTTTGGAAAAGCGCAGGGTAAGATACCAGCGCAAAGTATCAAAAAATCTAACGAAGAAAGGGCGCAAAACGAACAAACCAGAAGAAACGGGAGCGCAAACTTCCGAATGTAAGCCGTAAGCTATCACCCGCGAGACGGGACAATCTTCAAAAGGTAACGACAAGTATAGTGAAAACCAAGCTATGCATAATCGTTATCGAGGATTTGAACGTTTGGGGCATGTTGAGGAATCACAAGTTGGCGAAGTCTATACAACAACAGGCTTTTATTACTCATTTGCCTTCAGATTTACCAGACAGTCAATTAGGTGGCAGAACTTATCTCTTTGGATTCTGGCAAATTATTCAGCATTTGGGTATCATATGTTCAGGAACTTCATTGAATATAAAGCCGATAACGTGGAAATCTCCGTCGTTGTAGCTGACAGATTATACCCAAGCTCTAAAACATGCAGTTGTTGCGGGAATATAAAGCCTGTTTTAAGCTTATACTAACGCACGTACCGTTGTGGCGTTTGCAAAACTGAGATAGACAGAGACTTAAACGCCGCAATCAACCTTTCGAGATACGTCGCTTAGTACTACAAAGACGGCGCTAACGCAATATATACTGTGAGTTACACGGGAATTTACGCTTACAGAGTAGCATAAGCCGATCTTTGCTATTCGCTGCGAGGCGGTAAGAGGCAAACATTACCTTCTTTTAAGGTTATATAAGTTTTGCGTAACGGTTGATCGTTTGAAACGCATTAAAATGGCTTGTGGAGACCTGAAGGGAGAAAAGGGCAAGGCCGTAAAATATATCGTCGAGAACGCGGAGGTAGCCGCGTTCCTGTCCATAGGCGAGCTCGCCGCGAAGATTGGCACCAGCACGTCCACGCTGACGCGCACCGCTGCGGCGCTTGGCTACGCAAACTTCTCCGAGATGCAAAAGGACGTTCAGAACTATATTCGTCAACAGCTCCACACGACCCTTCTTCCCACGGAAAGAATGGAACGCTCGCCGGTCAATTCGGAGTCCTTTCATTTCAGGGATTCCTTTGACTGGGATATGAAGAACATCCAATCGACGCTAAATACGATCTCCGAGGACCTTTTTAGACGTGCCGTGTCCTACCTGCATGAGGCGCGGCAGGTTTACGTGGCCGGCATAAGGACTCAATATTCCTGCGCGTCTTTTTTCTCGATCGTCATGGGGCAGATAAGAAAGGGAGTCTCGCTGGTTCCGCTGGGTAGCGATCTGTACCAGGAGTGGATAGAGCAGTTTTGCCCGGAGGACGTTCTGCTGGGCATATCGCTTCCGCGTTACGCGCGGAATTTGTTTATGGTGACACAGGAGGCGGAGAGGGCCGGCTGCAAAATCATTGCAATAACGGGCAATGAAATGTCTCCCTCCGGACGGCTGGCCGATATCGTCTTCCAGGTGGAGTACGAAAGCATGAGCTTTTTCAACTCAAACGCCGCCACGATGGTGCTTCTTAACGCCCTCGCCACGGCCGTCGCTCTGTGCGATGTCGAGTCCTCCCAGAAACGTTTACTTGCCATGAACAAAATCGCGACCCGATGGAACGTCTTCTGCCCCCAGGACGTCGACGTGTGAAGTATCAATAATATTCTGAAAAAATACTTGCATTTTTATTAAAATATATGATATTATTTTTTCATATCTGGTGTGACCTATGCTCGGAATCGGAGGAATATACGCGATGAAGATCAGCAACAGAGTAGCGCGGATGTCGCCGTCGGCCACTGCGGAAATGGCGGCGAAAGCCCTGGAAAAAAAGAAGCGAGGGTTGCATGTCGTTTCCTTTACCACCGGGGAGCCGGATTATGACTCCCCCAGCTCAGCGCAGGATTACGCATTCAGGGCGATAAAAGATGGTAAAACCCATTACCCCCCGACCCAGGGCATTCCGGAGCTGCGAAGGGCGGCGGCCGAGTATTACAGAGAGCATTTTGGATTATCCTACGAATCAAACGAGGTCGTCGTGGGCACAGGTGCAAAGCAGTTGATTTATTCGGCGCTGGGATGCTTGATAGACCCCGGCGACGAGGTTCTGATTCTGTCGCCGGCGTGGGTGAGTTACGTCGAGCAGATAGGCCTGTTCGACGGAGTCCCCGTTAAGGTGGATACCTCAGACACCGACTATATCCCCGACCTCGTTCGCATCGAAAACGCCCGCACCCCGCGCACAAGGGCCATTATCATCAATTCTCCGAACAATCCAACCGGCGTCGTCTACACCTCGGAGACCCTTCGGGCAATAGGAAAACTGGCAAAGGCGCGCAATATTTTCATCATCAACGACGAGGTATACGAGCGCCTTGTGTACAGCGAGGGCACCTCGCCCCAAATCCTAAAGGAGTGCCCCGACCTGCGCGATCAGGTACTAAACGTAAACGGCGTAAGCAAGTCGTTCGCTATGACGGGGTGGAGAATTGGCTATGCGCTTGGTCCGGCGGAGCTGATAAAGGCGATCTCCGACATTCAGGGGCATGTGACGTCGGGAGCGTCGTCCATTTCGCAGTGGGCCTCTGTAGGGGCGCTAACGGGAGGACAGGAGGACTGCGAAAAAATGAGAGTCGGGTTTGAGGCGCGCCGTAACCTCATCGTCGATCTTCTAAGCGAGATACCTGGCGTCGGTTTTCGACGCCCTAATGGCGCGTTTTACGTGTTCGTCGATATTCGCGGCTTCCTTAGGCCTAACGTCCCGTCGCTGGCCGATGACGTGGCGTTCTGCCTGGAGCTGCTAGATAAGAAGAACGTCGGCATGGTTCCGGGGAGCGCTTTTCTCTGCCCCGGTTATGTACGGATATCGTACTCGTGCTCCGAGGCCGATATCCGAGAGGGGGTGAAGCGGTTCGCGGAGTTCGTCTCCGAGGTCACCAAAGGTTGAACTTTCGCCAAATTTTAACATCGAGGAGGAGTTTTTTATGTTCGCTAGTATTCCATGTAAAAAAATTTCAGCGGTAAGGGTAATTCTGTGCGTTTTTCTCCTGGTATGTTTTCTGTCTGCGGGCGGGAGGGCGGTCGCCGCGTATCCGGAAAAGTCGGTTAACATGATAGTCGCCTACGCGGCCGGCGGGAGCACGGATACCCTTGCGCGAATCACGGCAAAGTTCCTGGAGGAGGAGCTTAAAAGCCCCTTCGTAGTGGTGAACAGAACGGGCGCCGGCGGAGATATCGGCTTTACGGCCCTGGCTAAAGCGGTCCCTGACGGCTATACGATAGGCCTCATCAACATGAGCAGCATCGTTATCAACCCGATAACAAGGCCGGAGATAGTTCAATATAGGATAACAGATTTCACGGCTATCGCCAACGTTGTGACCGACCCTGGAATAATGTGCGTCAGGGCGGACAGCCCCTTTAAGACGCTCAAGGACGTAATCGACTACGCAAAGAGCAACCCCGGCAAATTGGCGGTATCTCACGAGGGCGCCGGCGCTGGAGATCATCTCGGCGTGGTCGAGTTCTGCAAGCAGGCTGGCATAGAAATGAACCTCATTCAGTTCGACGGTGACGCGCCGGCTAAAGCGGCGGTGTTGGGCGGTCATATCGATATCATCGCCGTCAACGTCTCTGAGGTGGCGGAGATGGTGAAGGAGGGGCAGCTGCACGCGCTGGCGGTGCAGGGCGACAAGCGATCCGGTGAACTGCCGGACGTCTCGACGTTTGCGGAGCAGGGTTTCCCGACCGTCATGCAGGGTGTGGCGTCCCGCGGTTTCGCCGCCCCGCGGGATATCTCAAAGGAAAATCTCGATATATTGGTTAAGGCGATGACAAAAATAGTCTCGAACGAGGATTACTTGGCGGAGCTGAAAAGACTAAACATGCCGGTGGACTTCATAGCCGGAGAAGAGTATGGCAAATATCTTTTAGATCAAAACGAGCAGTGGGAGAAACTTTGGAAGTCCGACCCATGGATG
Organism: Synergistales bacterium; assembly: GCA_026002715.1. GTDB lineage: Bacteria > Synergistota > Synergistia > Synergistales > Aminobacteriaceae > BNVG01. Next base: position 11,783 of record BOCC01000043.1, on the reverse strand, counting down.
TGACGAAGGCAAATTTATGAATAAAGCTGACGCCGTTATAGCCGCGGTGCTTATTGTGTTTGGGAGCAGCGCTTTTTTCGTCGCGTTGGGTTATCCCGCCGGATCGAGGATGCTTCCAATGTTTTATTCGGCGACCCTGGCTGTTCTATCGCTGTTGCTGTTGGTTCAATCCGTCCTGCGCCCCTCTCGCCGGACATCGGGGAATATCGACGAGGACAGCGTTGAGCCCGCGCGAAAAGTTATCATGGCCGTCATCTTTATCGCGGGCTATGTCGCCCTGATCCCAGTTTTGGGCTTTTACTTTTCCACCGCCTGTTTTCTTGTGTCGTTTATCGTCGCCACGCGCGCGGCCCGTCTTTCAATGGCCCTCGCCGTCTCGGCTGGAACGACCTGCGCAATTTATGCGTTTTTCAATATACTGCTTAAACTACAAACCCCATTGGGGATCCTGTTTTAAAGAGAGGCCAGAATCGTGACCGAATTCCTTATCCCCGCTATAGAGAACCTGCTCTCGATCGACGTGGCGCTCATCCTCTTCGCCGGCACGCTCGCAGGCTTGGTCGTGGGCGCCCTTCCGGGGCTGTCGTCGACGATGGGCGTGGCTCTGGCTATACCTATGACGTTTGGAATGGACCCCAAACTAGGGTTGATACTTCTTGGCGCCGTGTACTCCAGCTCGGTTTACGGTGGTTCTATCACGGCCATCCTCCTGCGGACGCCCGGGACGGACGCGTCGATAGTGACGACCCTGGACGGTTTTCCGATGACGAAAAAGGGGCTTGCCGGCAAGGCCATCGGCATCTCCACGACGGCCTCCATGATAGGGGGAGTGACCAGCACGGTGGCCCTGCTTTTGGTAGCGCCTCCGTTGGCGAGGCTGGCCCTGTGCTTTGGCCCGCCGGAGTATTTTCTGGTAGCGGTTTTCGGGCTGTCCGTCATAATTGGGGTCTCGTCGGAAAACTATTTAAAGGGGCTTATCATCGGAGTTCTTGGGCTGTTGATAGCGACCGCTGGGTTGGATAACTTTACCGGTGTCCCGCGTTTTGTGTTCAAAAGCAACTCAATGCTCGACGGCATCCCGGTTCTCCCCGCGTTGATAGGCCTCTTTTCGCTGTCCCAGGCCATAAAACTTGCGGTGGGTGCCGGAACGACGTTGGTAAAGGGAGATGTGACGTTTTCGGACCGGGTACTGCCAACCTGTGACGACATGGGGAAAACATGGTGGGTCATGCTGCGATCCTGTATCATAGGTATCGCTATCGGGATAATGCCTGGCGCCGGGACGAGCATCGCCTCGTTTCTCGCCTACAATGAGGCAAGAAGAGTATCTAAAGAACCCGAGACCTTCGGCAAGGGGAATATTCAGGGTGTCGCCGCCGCCGAGGCCGCCAACAACGCGGTCGTGGGTGGTTCGTTGGTTCCCGCCCTCACCCTTGGCATCCCAGGCAACGCTGTCAGCGCCGTGTTCATCGGCGGATTGACCATTCATGGGCTCATCCCCGGCCCGTCTCTTTTCTCCAAATATGGTGAGATAACATATACGCTGATTTTATCGTTGTTTATCGCCAATATTCTATTTTGGGTCATCGGCATCGCTTTTGCCAAATATTTTGTAAAAATCATAAAAACGCCGACTCGAATTCTGGCGCCGATAATCTGCGTCTTGAGCGTTATCGGCTCTTACGCGATACGTGGTAATTTCTTCGACGTTGGGCTGTTGTTCGCCTTCGGCTTGTTGGGCTACCTGATGGAGCGTTTTGGGTTCTCCCCGGCGCCAATCGTTCTGTCGCTCATCCTTGGTCCTATGGCCGAGTCGGAACTGCGCCGCTCGCTGTCCCTTTTCCATGGCAGTATCGTGCCATTTTTTGAACGTCCGCTGTGCCTCGTGCTGATAGCGCTGATCGTCCTAACGGTTGGATATCCGCTTTACAGGGAGTTTCGGGGTAGGAAAACGGCGGATCCCACAACGTAAGCATTTCTGGTCGCGGCAGGACGGAGGAATTATTGATGGAGATATTGGACTGCACTTTGCGTGATGGAGGAAACGTCGTCGGCAAGGGCTTTTCAGCCGAGATGACGCGTTTGATAATGACCGGACTGGTTGAAAACGGCGTAAAGACCATCGAATATGGACACCCGTCTGGAATAGGGGGTAACAAAAAGGGGGGTGACGTCTCTCCGCTGACGGACATCGAGTATCTCGAGGTTGGGAGGCCATTTTTCGCTCGAGGAGAGATAGGGATGTTCTCGCAGCCGTCCCTGACCTCGGATGAGGACGTGGAACACGCCGCGTCGATGGGGCTTGCCTTCCTGCGCGTGGGAACCAACGCGGGCGACGCGGCGACGGCTGAAAAACTGATAGGCAGGATCGTATCCTCCGGCATGAGGGCGCGCTTCAGCCTGATGAAAGCATATATCCTGCCGCCCGATAAACTCGCCAACGAGGCCAAAAGGGTGGAATCTTACGGCGCGTCCGGCGTTACCATCATGGACTCCGCCGGTTACATGTTCCCCGATCAGGCGCGAAGCTACGCGGAGGCGCTCTCGGGGGCCTTGAAAATTCCAGTCGGCATCCATTCGCATAACAACATGGGGCTTTGCGTCGCTAACGCTCTATCCGCCGCCGAGGGCGGAGCCTGCTCCATAGACGCGGGGCTCATGGGGATGGCAAGAAGCGTTGGGAACATTCCGACCGAGGTCATGGTAGCGGCCCTCCAGCGCTTGGGCAGGGCTAAGGAGATAGACCTGTATGGCCTGCTTGCGTTTATCGACGGCAAGTTGGCGCCCAGGATGAACGAATTTGACTACAGAACGGCGATTTCTCCGCTGGAGTTGATCTTGGGTTACAGCGGTTGCCACTCTAGTTTTCTCAAGACCTTTCAGGTGGTCGCCGGGGAGAAAAAAATCGATCTTTATCGCCTTATCTCGGAGGTTTCAAAAATAGATATGAAGTCCCCCTCGAAAGATCTGATGGAAAGCGTGGCGCAAAATTTGAGGTGAGCCACTTAAGGGAATCTTACCGCGATAAGACCGACGCCCTATCCGGTTGATTCCCGCGACCTCAAACTTGTAACGGAAGAGCGTGAATGGCACGCTGAAACACATCCAACGAGGCTTCTCTGATTGATTCGCTGACGGTCGGGTGCGCGTGTATTGTCGCGATAACCTCATCTAAGGTCGCCTCGCTGCGCATCGCTAAGGCTATTTCCATAACAAGATCCGTAGCGTCGGGAGCGAACATCTGCGCTCCCCAAATTTCTCCAGTGCTTCCATCAGCCACGATTTTAACCATGCCCTGGGGCTGTCCCTGAATTACAGCTCTGCTGTTGGAGCTTAGCGAAAAACGCCCTACCTTTGCGTTCAATCCCTTTTCGACCGCCTCTTTTTCGGAAATTCCAACGATGGCCATTTCCGGTTCTGTGTATACCCCTGATGGTATCACGGCATAGCTCATTTTCGCGTCACGCCCCATCGCGTTTTCGGCGGCCACCTCCCCCTCGGTCGAGGCGACATGGGCGAGCATGAATTGTGAAGCGCAGTCCCCAATCGCGTAAACGCCATCCAAGGAGGTGCTCATTTTTTCATCGACCACTATCCGCCCTCGGTCTGTTTTAACGCTCAGGTTATCAAGGTTAAGGTCTTTCGTATTGGGTCTCCGGCCAACGCACACCAGAACCTTTTCTACATCTACGACCTTTTTTCCGGCCCCCTCGCCAGACTCAAGGGCGACTCGATATATGTCGTCATGGGGGTCTACTTTCAAAACACGGGAGGACGTCTCTATTTTTATACCCTTACGCTTCAACGTAGCCCTAAGTAGGGTAACTAAATCCGCATCGTAACGTGGAAGGATCTCCTCAGCCACCTCTACGATGGTGACGTCCGCCCCAAAGGAAGCGAAAGCGGAGGCAAGCTCGACGCCGATTACGCCACCGCCTATGACCATCATCGAACGTGGAGGCCGATCGAGCGAGAGCGCCTCATTGCTTGTCAAGATCCCTGAAAGGTCGAGCCCTGGAATGGGCGGAACCGTTGGCAAAGACCCCAGAGCCAGGATGATGGAGTCCGTCTCCAAAATACGAATCGCTCCATCGGGCAAAAAAATTTCAAGAGCGCGAGAGGATCGCATACGGGCTTTTCCGTGCAGAACCTCCACATTGTTGCCCTTCAGAAGAGAGGTGACGCCCGCTACAAAATGATCGATGACCTCATCTTTGCGCTTCGTCAACCCCTCCCAGTTTAACTCCGCGTTTTTCACTCGGACACCGAATATATCGCTGTTTTTTATGTCATCTAGGAGTCTGGCCGTTTTGAGGAGGACCTTTGTGGGTATGCAACCCCTATTGAGGCAGGTGCCTCCTACGGAGTCTTTTTCTATCAGAGTCACGGACGCGCCTAATTGAGACGCCCTTATAGCAGCGACGTAGCCTCCTGGCCCGCCTCCTACGATAGCGATCTTCCTGTTCGTTCTTTCACAGGTCATATGGCACACCCCCTATCGGCCTGAGTTAGAGATATTTTTTACCGAACATGTTTTTTGCGCGCTCCGTAATTTGCCACGCCTGTGGGATGAAGTAGTCCTCGAGGGTTGGGCTAAAAGGAACCGGGGTGTCCGGTGCGGTTACGCGCTCAATGGGCGCATCCAAGGCGTCTATCGCCTCAGCGGCAACGATCGCGGCTATCTCTCCGCCGATGCCGCCGGTCTTACAGGCCTCATGGACGATAAGAAGTCGATTTGTTTTGCGCACCGATTGGACGATGGTCTCCTTGTCCAGGGGGCGAATCGAGCGCAGGTCGACAACCTCCGCGTCGATACCGCTTTTTGCCAGTTCATCCGCCGCCTTCAAAGATTTTGGAACCATCGCGCCGCAGGCAACGATGGAGATATCGCCTCCTTCTTTGCGTATGGCGGCTTTTCCGATGGGAGTCGTATATTCCACCTCTGGGATATCCCCGCGAATGCCGTATAACATTTTATGCTCCAAGAATATGACTGGGTTTGGATCGCGTATCGAGGACAACATCAGTCCTTTAGCGTCTTCCGGGGTCGTAGGCATGACGACCTTGATCCCAGGAATGTGCGCGAACAAGGCCTCGAGGTTTTGGCAGTGGTGCATACCAGAGCGCATCCCACCGCCGAAGGGAGCTCGTAAAACCATGGGAACGGACATCTCTCCATCGTACGAATAGCACATTTTGGCCGCGTTGTTCAAAATCTGATCTAGGGCGAGGGGAATAAAATCCGAGAACATTATCTCCAACACGGGACGCATCCCCATCATGGCTGCTCCGATGGCGGCTCCTGTGATAGCTACCTCGGAAAGCGGTGTGTCAATAACGCGATCCCCCCCAAATTCGCCCCACAGTCCTGAAGTGGCCTGAAGCGTTCCCCCATAGGCCCCTATGTCTTCTCCAAGGAGAAAAACACGGGGATCCCTTCTCATCTCTTCCGCAAGGGCGTCTCGAACAGCTTCACGTAAAGTTTTATTCATCTTTGATTCCCCCCTCCGCATAAACGTGCAGGAGAGCTTCCTCCGCCGGAGGGTATGGACTGGATTCGGCAAAGGCTATCGCGTCGTCGACCTCTGCCGTAACTTCGCACTGAATTTCATTCAGGGTCTTTTCGTCCGCGAGTTTATCTTGTAATAAATAGTCCTTCAAGCGTTTGATGGGGCATTTGGTCTTCCATGCCTCTATCTCGTCAGCGGAGCGAAGGTCTCGAGGATCCCGCTCGGAATGCCCGCGCCAACGATACGTCTTGCACTCGATAAAAGTGGGGCCCTCGCCCTCGCGAGCTCTGTCGTAAGCCGTTTGAGCCGCCTCATAAACGGCCAATACGTCGTTTCCGTCGACGATGACGCCTGGCATACCATATCCTTGGGCCCGGATCGCGAGGTCTGGAACGGAGGAGTGAAACGAGGCGGGCGTCGATATAGCGTAGCCGTTGTTTTCACAGACGAAAACGATCCCCAGTTTCATGACCGCGGCCATGTTCATGCTTTCGTGTACATCACCGCGATTGCTGGCGCCGTCCCCGAAATACACGACGGCTATATAGTCTTTTTTTTGCAGTTTTGCGGCGAGGGCGATCCCTAAGCCCACCGGAAGATGTCCGGCGACGACCCCTGTTCCCGCGATGACCCCCGCTCGAATATCGCCCATGTGATGCGACGTATTCTTTCCTCGGGCGGCGCCGGTTACTTTCGCAAAGGCTCCGCTCATCATGGTTCGCGAGGATATTCCTTTGGCCAAAAAAGCGCCGCGCGTCCGCAGGGATGGAAGGATGAGATCTTCTTTGCGCAGATCGTATACGGTTCCAATCGCCACGGCCTCCTGGCCTATGCCGGAATGGGGCAGTTCCGTTAGGGGCGTATGCTTATGATATTCTACCATACGCTCCTCGGTCGTACGGCTTAACAACATCATCCTGTAAATTTTTAAAAGATCTTCTCGCTTAAGGCTCATCTCGGTGCTCCTCTTTGTTTTGTATGGGTGATTGATATGATGATAAAATGTCACCTGTAACGCGCCGCCCGTTTAGGATGGATCCGGCCGCGGAACTGGAAGTTCCAGATCAATCTCGTCGTCGTGTACCCAGTCCATACGCACGCCGCACAACTCCTGAACCCAAACATCCATGGTGGAGTGCACAGGGTTACCCCCCTCGAAGAAATGGCCAGCCCAGACTCGTCCCTCGCCATCGCACAGGCTTCCATGCAGGTGAACGACGGGTTTTTTATCGCATAGACATACAAACCCCTGGCCGGCAATAAACTCCAAAGGGCCGTCAATTTGAACGATCGGGGTTCTTTCCGAGCCTCGAAGCGTTTTCTCGCTGGCGCGAGTCCAGCTGAGAGAAGCACTGATCAAGCTACCTATCGCTATCTCTATCGCGGCCATTTTTAACCCATGTTTACGGCATATTGCGATAACGCCGGAGACTAGATCTGTGTGCCGCATGATTCTCGCCAGAACAATCTTGCCCGCGGTGCCTTCGTAGGACTCTATTCTCAATTTTGCCGCCATGCTCATTTTTTGCCCCCCATCATCTCGCGCGGATGCTCCAAGAAATATCGAATTCTCTGCAGAAACCTCACGGCCGTCTCTCCATCGATAGATCGGTGGTTGTACGTTAATGAAAGGTACATCATCGGTGCGGCTACGATCTTTTCATCCCGAACGACGGGCGTCATGGCAATACGTCCTATACCGAGCACCGCGCTCTGTGGGTGATTGATAATGGGAGTAAACAAGACGGATCCATAAATTCCAGAGTTCGTCACGGTAAAGGTTCCATTTTCAAAATCTTGGGACGTCAGGCTATTGTTACGTCCACGCTCGGCCAGATCCGATAGATCTTCGGATATCGTCATTACGTTTTTCTCGTCAGCGTTCCTGATGACCGGTGTCAAAAGCCCATGTTCTGTGGAAACAGCCACAGCGATGTGAATACGTTTTTTTATTAGAATATGCGCGTCCTCGACCAGCGCGTTCATGATGGGATATTCTTTTAGGGCTTTTATCGATGCCATGATGATAAACGCTGTATAGGAAAGAGGTAAAACTTGACGAACTTCCTGGATTTTGCCCATATCGACATCGGCTACGGTCGTGACATCGGCCGCGGATCGCTTGCTCAACATCAAATTATCCGCGATTTTCCGGCGTATTCCCTCAAAAGCCACAAGGGTATCCTCCGGTTCTTCTTGAGATAGCGACGACTGCTTGGGTGCGGTGTCGACGATATTGGGCAGGTCCGCTTTGACGATCAGGCCTCGGGGGCCGGTCCCCTGAATAGCGCTCAGGTCTATTCCCTTTTGCCTGGCGATTTTTTTGGCCAACGGCGTTGCCCGTTTTGGGGCCTCCACCGCGCCTTTTTCGTCCTGCTCCACTAGGCAAAGAAGCTCTCCCACCGGCACGACATCTCCTTCCTGGGCGATAATTTTTAACAGAGTTCCAGAAAGGGACGCGTTTAAAACATCCACAACTTTATCGGTCTGAATTTCTAGGAGTATTTCACCCTCTTTGATAAGATCTCCTTCGTGTTTGTGCCACTTGGCTATGGTTCCATCGAGCATGGTCATACTGATTTGCGGCATTCTTATTTCGGCAGGCATGTACTCACCTCTTGTTGCATGATTTTAAAAAACCGGGGCGTTTCGCGCTACGAACGCCCCTGGAAATTGGTCACATCCCCAAAAGTCGAGGAAGCCACAACGACAGCCCTGGTATATAGGTAATAAGCAAAAGCGCCACGATAGACGCCAACAAAAATGGCAGTATTGATTTAGAGATCTCCATCAGGGATAGTCCGGCGATAGGGCAGGCTACAAACAGATTCATGCCCACTGGAGGGGTTATCTGTCCTATCGCGACGTTGACGGTGAGGATAATTCCGAAGTGTACCAGGTCGATATTGAGCTCTTGAAGAACTGGAACCAACAGGGGCACGAAAATATAGGTTATGGAAATACCGTCTAGGAAACAACCGGCGATCAAGAAGATAACGTTGATGACGGCGAGGACCGCGATTGGGTTTCTGGATGTCTGTAGCATCGCCTCGGAAAATTGTAAAGCTACACCCTCTGTCGTCACCATCCACGCAAACGCGGTAGCTCCGCCGATAATCAGGAGGACCATCCCCGTGGTCAACGACGTATGTATCAAGAGATCCTTCAGTTTGGCAATCGTTAATTCTTTGTAAACGAAAAAACCCACGAACATTCCGTAAAAAGCAGCTACGGCGGCGGCCTCTGTGGGTGTGAACACTCCGCCGTAAATACCGCCAAGGATAATAACTGGCGTCAGAAGCCCCCAAAAGGCGTCCTTAAAGGCTTCCCAGCGTTCTTTACCCGTGGCTTTGGCCGTTTTCAACCCATAATTGTGCTTATGGGAGACTATGGAGCTCGCCACGATCAGACATGCCCCCACCACAAGGCCTGGAATGACGCCCGCCATGAAAAGTTTGCCTATGGACTGCTCAGCCACCACGCCATAAAGAACGTACGAGATGCTGGGGGGGATAATGAGGCCAATGCCGCCACAGGTCGCCATTAGAGCCGCGGCCATACCTTTGTCGTAGCCGGATTTGACCATCGCCGGGATAAGGATGACGCCCAGGGCGGCGACAGTCGCGGGTCCGCTTCCGGATATCGCCGCGAAAAAACAGGCCGTGATGACCATGACGATGGCCAGGCCACCCCGTATATGCCCCACGCACGTATTGGCGAAATGAATAAGTCGTTTAGAGACCCCAGCCTTCTCCATCACCATACCGGCAAGGATGAAAAACGGCACGGCCAACAACGTGAATTTAGATACGGCTGCGAAAAGCGAGGTGGCGATCATCTCAAAAGGCGTTGACGTCATGAACATAGCCACGATAGATGACAGGAACAAGCTGAAAGCGATTGGAACGTTAAACGCCAGCGCGGCAAAAAAGGTGATAAAAAGCACGGCTCCGATACTCATTACCGCGTCACCTCCGCTCTCCAATTTTGGCGGGCGGCCTGCAAAAAACGAAAAATACAGAGGATGCCTCCAACCGGCACTGATAACCCCATGACCCATTCGGGCCACTCGAGAGCGGGCGTCTTTTGGTTGTAATACATCTGGGACATAGTCATTACACAACCATACCATACGATGACCAACAAAATTCCGATGCAGACCATGGCGACAAAAAGCATCACCACGCGGCGCCAGGATTGGGGCAGAACATCCGTAATCAACGTAAAACCGATGTGATGGCCATGCTTGACGGCGCTGGCGGCTCCCACCATCACGCTCCATACGAAAAGGTTAATGGTGACCTCCTCGGCGAACGCCATGGATAAATGTAGGACATATCGCGATATGACCTCCGCAAAAGTCAGGGATAACATCAAAAATAGAGAGATGGACAGAAAATAATCCTCGAAGGAATCCAAAAATTTAAAAAATTTATCGTACATGACTTTTCCCTATCCGCTTTTTTGAGGTTCAAGGGTTCTTGAACGCGTCGATGAATTCTTTGCCGAACTGCGGCCCGTACTGGTCATAGATGCCCTGAACACGCTCCTGAAAGACGGCCGTCTCCTCTGGTGTTAAAGCGTCCACAACGGTTCCGGCCTGGGTGATCTCCTCGATCTGCTTTTGTTCCGTGTCCCGCGTAAGCTGCAATTGATAAACCGCGGCTTCTTTCATCGTGGAAAGGAGAATCTCTTTGTCCCCGTCGTCCAGATTGTCCCAAAACTTCTTGTTCACCCCCACAATATATGGGTCGTAAGAGTAATTGCAGAGGGTAAGATACTTCTGCACCTCGTAAAATTTTCTGCTGTGAATTACGGATATGGGGTTCTCTTGTCCGTCGATAGTTTTTTGCTGGAGAGAAGTGAAGACCTCGCCGATATTCATCGAGATCGGATCGGCCCCCAATGAGGCGAAGAGGTCCATGTAAAGCTTCATCGAAGGCACTCTGAGTTTCATATTTTTCATGTCGTCTGGTGTATGAATGGGTCTGACGCCATTTGTAATCTGTCGGAAGCCGTTTTCCATAAAAGCGATGGGTTCGATGCCCTTGGTGCGCGCAATTTCTTTTAGTATTTCTCCGCCTTTTCCGGCGAAGGCTTTGTCCACAGCCTCAAAATTGGGTATCAACCACGGCAGGCTTGGAACGCTAAAGCGAGGATCGAGAACGGAGTAGATAATAGAAGAGTGCATAGAGGCTTGAATAACGCCCATTTGAAGATTCTCCAGTCCTTTTTGCTGGTTTCCGCTGGACAGTTGTTCATTGGGAAAAACTTGAATGACGATGCGTCCGTTTGATTTTTGCTCGACGAGCTCCGCCCATTTTTTCGCCCCCAGGCTGATCGGGGCGGTATCCGCTCCCGTCACGCTCAGCCTGACGCGAATATTGCCGGAAGCTCCTTCGGCCACATCCGCGCCATGCCATATCCACGAAAACTGCAAAATTACCGCCAACAACAACAACGTACACCACTGCGAACGCCTCATGAACAACAACCTCCCTTAACGTATTTGGCAACTGCGACATTACCCAAATCCGCAGGTTGAATTTGAAAAATCTCCACAACTCTCACCAGTGCAAGAGATAGACCGTTTCTCATATTTCACCCAATGGGTGAAAGCCTTAAACGCCATAAATGCTCTATATTACTGTCTTTACAGAAATTACAGAGTTGCAACCTGCGGATTAGGGTATTATGTGTAATTAATATTATAGCACGAAATCTAAGCCAATAATAACGTCCCACGACTTTTACAGCAAAATTTTAAAACATAACACATTAAACCTTGTTAATACTGAATTATATCAGTATTATACTAAATATAAAATTATAGATGCATAAAAAACTATATAGCGCTCGCTTTATCGAAACTGTATTTCAGTTGCCTTAACTCTACCGCTGTTGGAAGCCTCAGTGTGGCATTCACTCTAAAAGCGTTCAGAATCAGTTGTAAGTCCGCATTAAGCTTGGTAAGCCTGTAATAACCGCTTGGCAATGAGTCTGCGTTGAATGACAAGAGCGCTTTCTGTATTCTTTCAGCGCTCAAGCCGGACTCCCATCCATCTATGCTAAGCGTGTCTTTTCCTTGGTGTTTAAGAACTTTGCATTGAATAACGCGTATCATTGACAAAGCTATAAAACACAGTAGGAAATGAGCGTTGATATGCTCAGGTGTTCTGACAAAAACAGGTCTGCCCTCAAGGTCGCTTTTCGTTATCCTGAAGGAATCCTCTATCCGTGACAAGCCATGATACTTGCTTATAATCTCTTCGT
>BOCC01000042.1 GCA_026002715.1 Synergistales bacterium | reverse complement strand
GGAGCGGTTGTACAGAGAACTGTTTGCTCAATACACGGAGTTCAAGGAGGGGGATGTGATGTTGCAGGATAGAATTTTGACCTATTCGGAAGAAGCGGCAGAAAAAGCGGCAGAAAAAGCGGAACTAAGAGGTATTGAGAAAGGCAGAGCCGAAAAGGCTTTTGATATGGCGCGAAAGTTGCTATCGCGCGGCATGACGTTGCTGGAAGTCGCCGAGATTGCTGAATTGCCGATAGATAAGCTCCAAACATTAGTTCCTCACTCGTAAACAAGACAGTAAACAGTAAACAAGACAGTAAACAAGACGACTAAACAGCCTAAGGCATTGCAAAACAGCAAAAAGGGAAGCCGCGAACTCGCAGATGCGGGAGGCTTCCCTTTTGTACATTCTTGTTAAGCCTGAAATTTTTTATGAAACGGTCATGGCGCGCGATACCCGAAGCAAACGCTATAGCTCACTCAATCACTGCCTAACCACTTCGCTTCGCATTTTGTTTAAAAGAGCGGTTATGCTCGTCTCAAAAAGCGGCGCGGCGTCCACGTACTGCCCGGACAAACTCAGAGCGTAATGCAAATGAGGCCCTGTCACCCGCCCCGTGGCTCCCGAAGCGCCTATGAGCTGCCCCTGCGCTATCTTGTCGCCTTTTTTGACGTCAATTCTGCTCATATGAAAAAACGCGCTTATGACGCCGTTGCCTGAATCTATAAAAACGCTGCCCCCCGAATAGTAGAATTTTCCCGTCAACACGACATCTCCGGCAAACGGCGCGGATATGGGAGTCCCCGTGGGGGCGCGAAAATCCGTTCCGGCGTGATACCCTCGCGGGACGCCGTTATATACGCGCCTGAAACCATAACTGCTTGTAAATATCCCATGGACGGGCCTGCGCGGCGGGGTCGTCCAGCGGCGCTTCACCGTCATAGTTTTTCGCGCGGCCGCGGATAGTCGGGCTTCCTTTTGGATTCTGGCGCTCTCGCTTTTCGGAGGCGTCACCATTTTATCCTCTACCTTCAGATGCTCCTCCGGATATTTTCTCTCATTCAAAGTCACTTCGCACTTGACGAGAAATTTTTCGTCGTCTTGGACAAATTCAAAAATGAGAGGATAGACCCCAGGCTTGACGTCCCTCACGTAAGAGCCGAGAAGCCCATAAGAGACATACCCCTCGCGCCCCGGCTCGACGTCGAGAGAAACAACCGTCCCCAACCAGCTTACGGCCGGCTCCTCGTATGACGTATGGGACGACAGGGCGACGGCAAAAACCTGCCCCACGTCACAACTATCAGGAAATGTAACGGACGTGGACGCGCCGGCGCAAGGGGCGCACAACAAAAGACAACACAGGAAAACGCAGTTTTGGAAAATGCGGCTCCGGAAACCCAAAAAAGTTTTCCTGAAATATGTGAAAATTATTATCTTTTTTATATTCGGCTTCACGTTCGACCCTACGCTTCTTCCTGAAGGTATTTCATCATCGCGGTCAGAAGAGAAGCGATACGTCCGGACGCGCCCTCCGACGCCGCTATCACTTCCTCTTCGGTAAGCGTTTCGTGATCGATACCGCCTAAGCCGGCCGCCGGGTTTCCCACGCAGGAGATAACGGCGCTCTCAAGCCCCATGGAGTTGGCCACTATGATCTCGGGGACGGTGGACATCCCGACAACAGACGCCCCCATCAGGCGAGCCATCACTATCTCGGTCGGGGTCTCATAAGAAGGCCCGGAGAACGCTATATAAATTCCCTTTTTCAGCGGAATGCCGAGACGTTCACCCAGCTTTTCAAAAATAGATATGAGCCGCGGACTATATGCCCGGGTCATATCGGGAAAACGGGCGTTCCATTGCGGTTCCACCGGGCCTCTCAGCGGGTTGTCCCCCATGAAGTTTATATGGTCTTTTATAAGCACCAAATCGCCGGGCTTCAGCGGCGCGTCGATGCCCCCGCTCGCGTTTGTGGCTATGTACTGCGAAACGCCCAGCATACCTATGACTCTTGTCGGAAAAACCACGTCTTTCATGGTGTATCCCTCGTAATAATGAACCCGCCCCTTCAGAATAACCACAGGACGTCCGCCGAGACCTCCGAAAACAAGCTGTCCGGCGTGTCCGGGAGCCGTGGAATGAGGCCAATGGGGGATGTTTTTGGTTTCTATGACTATGGGGTCCTGAACTTCATTGGCTATTTTTCCCAACCCCGTCCCAAGCACCACGGCCGTCTTGGGTTTAAAATGCCCGATAATATCCTGTATATGCTGAAGGGCTTCCGCGGCGTTTTCATAGTAAATTCTTTCGTCGAATATCATTTCAATTACCGCCTCTCGTTTTTCAGGCTCTTGGGTGAAATTGGTCGTAAACCGTTCTCATCTCTTGGTCAAAATGAGAATAGACCTGCGTGGTCAATATCGAAGAATGCCCAAGCATTTCCTGTAATGTTCTTATATCCATGCCGCGCGACAAAAGATGCGTGGCGAAACAATGCCGCAAAATATGCGGATACAGCCGAGACTCGGCTATTCCGGCTTCGCGCCCGCGTTTTTTGATAACGCGCCAAACATCCTGACGGCTCAAAGCGCGCCCTGAGAACGACAAAAACACGCGCGCTTCGCGGGCGCCGCCGGTATTTGCGTTTTTGGCTAACTTCGGTCGCGCGAAATCCAGATAGCGTCTCACGCTCGCCGCCGTAGCGCCCAAAAACGGAACCATTCGATCTTTGTCGCCCTTGCCCCTTGCCCTGACAAGTTTGGACTCGAAGTCGAGGTTCAGGGTTTTAAGGCCGCATATCTCGCTAACTCTCAGCCCGCAGCCGTAACCTATCTCCAAAATGGCGCGGTCTCGCACGGCCAATGGTTTATCGCCGCCACAGACGTTTAGGAGACGGTTCACCTCCGCCTCGTTGAGTATGCGCGGCTCTTTTACCGTTTTGCCGGGAAGCTCAGGCAAGCGGATGTCGCAGTCTTTCGTCTCCTCCATCTCCATAAAATGTATCCAAGAACGCATCGTCGCCACGTGCCGCTGCTGCGTGGAGCGGGCCTTCCCGTCCTCTTCCATGAGGCGGCGAAAAGCGGAGACGTCGGACAAAGCAGGCGGAAACGCCGGACATCCGTTGTCCTCGCAAAAGCTCAGCCATTGCTTCAAATCTGAGGCGTAACTCGCGGCCGTCAAAGAGCTGCGTCCGCGCTCCGCCACAAGATAAGCGCAGAAGTTGTCTACGTATTTCCCAGCTTCGCGGGCGTTTAATTCGCCGAATTCACTCAAAATTACTCAAAATTCTTAAAAATATAGTCGACGTGCTTAGTGTAAAAACCGACATCGAAAAGAGAGCGCAGCTCGGCCTCGTCGATAAGCCCTTTCAGCCTTTCGTCTGACATGAGAAGGTCGAAGAAACTTCCCTCGCCGCCCAAAGTCCGCATGGCGTTGCTCTGAACGACCGCGTAGGCCGCCTCGCGCGATAGCTTGAACTTGTCCACAAGCGTGAGCAAAACCCTCTGGCTGTATATAGCGCCGCCGGTGAGGTCGAGGTTTTTTTGTATTTTATCTTTATCTATAACGAGCCCGTCCACGATAGATTTTAAGTCTCTCAGCATAAAATGGGCTATATTGAAAGAGTCCGGCCATATGACGCGCTCGGTGGACGAATGGCTGATGTCGCGCTCGTGCCACAGCGCGACGTTTTCCATGGCGGTTGTCGCGTAGGCGCGCAGCAGGCGCGCCATTCCGCATACCCGCTCGCATTTTATGGGGTTGCGCTTGTGGGGCATCGCGCTCGATCCCTTCTGCTTTTTGGCAAACGGCTCGAAAACTTCCGCCACCTCGGTGCGCTGAAGGTGGCGTATCTCGGTGGCCATGCGCTCAAGCCCGCAGCCAAGCAAAGCCAGCGCGTTTAAGACAGCTGCGTGTCTGTCGCGCTGCAAAATCTGATTGGTTACATCGGGGAGCGACAGGCCGAGTTTTTCACATACTATTTTTTCAATCTCCGGGGGACACATAGCGTAAGTGCCTACAGCGCCAGATATTTTGCCGACAGCTATCTGTTTTTCGGCCAACGCTATTCTCTCGGCGTCGCGGTCAAGCTCGGCGGCCCAGTTCAAAAACTTGAGTCCCAAGGTCATAGGCTCGGCGTGAATGCCGTGCGTGCGCCCTATGCATGGCAGATATTTATTCTCGTTCGCCTTATCGAGAACGGCGCGTCTCAGGTCCGAAAGATTTGAATTGATAAGCTCTAAGGATTGCCGCAGTATAACGGACGAGGCCGTGTCTAAAACGTCGCTGCTGGTCAGGCCGAGATGCACGAAGCGTCCGTTCTCCCCAATAGTCTCCGCGACCGCGCTGACAAAGGCTATGGTGTCATGGTGGGTCTCGGCCTCTATCTCAGCGACGCGAGACGCCGAAACCGACGCTTTTTTCAATATATCATCTAAAGCCTCGCCCGGTATCTCCCCGAGCTTGGCCCAAGCCTCGCACACGGCCAATTCGACTTTCAGCATCACATCGAGACGGTTTTCTTCGCTCCATATATCAGACATTTCCTTGGTGGTGTAACGGTCTATCATACAGGTCAATCCCTTCATAAACATATAACTGCGTCATTATAACAAAAAACTCTCACAATGGATGTTTCCAACGGTTGTGAAGCCAAAACCAAAGCTCGGGCCGCGGCGTTATGATACGTTCGGTCGCGCTTATTATTTCGCGAGCGGTGTTTTCGATTTCAAGACGGCGGTTCTTTTCCTTGGGGTCGTGACGGGCTGTAATCGGCTGAAAAAACTCCACGGCGTGACGAAACGGGGCTTTGCGGTATAAGGCTACGGGAATTATCGGGGAGCCCGACAAAGAGGCCAGCACGGCGGGTCCCATCGTGTGTCTGCACGGCTGTCCCATGAAGGGCAGGACCACGCCCCCGAGCCACGAAATATCGGCCAGCGCCGCGACGTTGGCGCCGCTTTTTAATAATTTGACAAATTCCAACGTCGGCGTCGATTTTGGCAGGAGTTTTATGCCTGCGGACGTGCGAAACCGCTCGATTATATCCGCGATGTCGGGGTCTCTTGTGTTCTGCGAGACTATATAAAAATTGTGAAGTCCCTTTTTTTTCAGATATTGGGCGTACCACGCGGCGGCAAGTTCCCAGTTGCCGTAGTGGGCGCTCAAAAAAATCACGCCTCCTCCGGCCTCTATGGCTCCCTCGATATAGCGCGCGCCTATCGTTTCCTCTACCCAATCGAGAGCCTGCGCGGGGTCGCGCTGCAAAGTCAAAATCTCGGCCAGCATCCACCCTAAATTATCGTAAACGTGACGGCGCGTACACTTGCGCCACCGCGAATCTTTTTCGGGGTAGACCAGTTCGAGGTTTGAAAGCACGCGTTTACCGCGCGGTTTGATTATATTGAGAAGCGCGCGAAAAATGGCGGCCTCGCAAGAAGCCCGCCACCCGCGCTTGGCGAACGCGCAAAACCCCTCAATCAGCCACGCCGCTGCCTTCATATCGTCTTATTACATAAGGTCAATAAAGCGCCTCGACACTCTCTAAGGCCGCGGCGGCGGGGTAGTTTTCATTCAGGAAACGACGGGCCGACGCCGACGCGAAGCGCCCGGGTTCGCCCGCGGCGCTGCTCAGCGCCGCCTGCCATCCTTCAGCGTCTCGGCTCTGTAAAACGATATAGCCGTCATTCCCCAAGAGCGCGCGCAGATAAGAGCGCCCTTTCAATAAGGGGGCGGCTATCACCGGAATACCCTGCATTGTCAGTGACGCGGCCAAGAGCGCTCCTGATGGTGAATCCTCCGTAAACAACGCGTCAGCGGAGGCGGCGGACGAGTTGGTGGGGAAAACCGCTTCTATATTCAAACCTTCAGGCAAGTCTTGCGGTTCGCTCATAATTATAAACGCGGAGCTTTTATTTTTGCCCTGTTTTTCACGCATTTCTTTATCGTCGCCAGCTACTGAAACCCTAACCTCGAAGGTGGGTCTGATGACGCTTTCGCCGCAATCGGCCTGTTCCGCGAAAAGGCGCGTTGGATGTCCGTTCCAGCTTGGTTTTTCGTCGAGCGATGTGTGAACCGTGCGGGCGCGGAGCCTGATGAATCTCCACCAAAAAGGAGCGTCTCCCCACAAGTGCCACACCTTGCCCCTAAAGAGGACGGTCGAGACGCGCTCAAAAAAAGTCATGGATTTCCACGAGCAAGCGCCCGCGGTTCTGAAATTTCCCGTCCCGCCCGTAACGTAGACGCGAAGAGGCGCCATATCTTCCGTCTTGCGCGCGGCGTTCAGGGCGCCTGCCAAACCGGCCGCTGCGCTCGCCTCCCAGGGTTTATGAAACCCCGATATAAACCATATGCAGTCCTTCACAGCCATAGCCGCTCTCACCGCCCGCCGATCTCTATAAGCTGAAAGCGTTTTTTGCCGAGGCGGACAAAAATATATTTACCGAACAGGAGTTTTTCGGGTTCTATGACGGCGCTTTCGGACCCGACGCGCTCTTCGTTTACAGTGACGCCGCCCTGCTTTATAGCGCGCTTCGCCTCGCCTCTGCTCTCACATACGCCGCCCTCGGCCAGCGCGTCCACGACCGACAACGGGAGAGAGGCGGAAAGTGTACTGTAGGGCATTTCAGCCTTGAGTATCTCCAAAGTTTTTTCGGTAGTGTCGGAAAGGGATTGTGAGCCAAAAAGAAACTCGCTCGCCGCCACGACGCTCGCTACGGTATCGGCGCCATGCACTATAGTCGTGACCTCGACGGCCAAGCGGCGCTGGGCCGTCCGGGCCGCCGGGTTCTTTTCGTGTTCCGCCATTACCGCGCCTATCTCGGAGAGCGGCAAAAACGTGAAGAGCTTCAGGAGCCTCTCGACGTCGCGGTCGTCCGTGTTTATCCAGAACTGATAGAACTGGTAGGGCGTAGTGCGGCGCGCGTCGAGCCATACCGCGCCCGCCTCTGTCTTGCCGAACTTCGTACCGGAGGCCGTTAGCAGGAGGGGCTGAGTCAGGCCAAAGACCTCTCCGCCCGATGTCTTTCGGACGTAGTCTATCCCAGCTATGAGGTTGCCCTGCTGGTCGTTGCCCCCCATCTGCAAGCGGCAGCCGTAAGTGTCATAAAAATACTTGAAGTCCATCGACTGAAGCAGAACGTATGAAAACTCCGTGTAGGATATGCTCTTGTCGGGGTCCTCCAACCTGCTCCTGACATATTCGCGGGCCACGAGAGTGTTTACCGAAAAATGTTTGCCCACGTCGTGCAAGACGTCCAAGAATGAAAATTTAGAGAGCCAGTCGTAGTTGTTGGCCAGAATGGCTGAGTTGGCGCCGCAGTCGAAGTCCAAGAAATGCGCGAGCTGCGGGCGCACGCCCTCGATATTCTTGCTTATCGCTTCGACGGTGATGAGGTTTCGCTCCTTGGATTTGCCGGACGGGTCGCCTATGAGTCCCGTGCCGCCCCCGGCCAAGGCTATGGGGCGGTGCCCGCAGCGCTGAATCCAGGCAAGCGCCATTATGGGAATGAGGTGCCCAACGTGCAGGCTGTCCGCCGTAGGGTCGAAACCTATATATATTGTGGTCATTTCGCTTTTCATAACCTCGCGGAGCCTGTCCGGTGCGCTGCACCACTCCACCATGCCCCGCTCTTGCAAAGTCTCATACGCGTCCATTGGCTTGAAACCTCCGTTGTTTTATTTTTTATCGCGCCGATTCAAATATAGTATTACAATTTCGGAAAGCATTCAAGCGCGAAAGCAACCTCTGCTATAATCATTTATATTGCTTAAATGATATAATGGCAAACCGTTTGTGGCCGCTGAGATGTGGGGTTGCCTCACAAAATTTCTCACGCCCATTCGCTTGGAGGACATAACCCCTACAATAAGGAGTTGAACGACTATGCAAGCCGTAATTCTGGCGGGCGGCCTCGGCACCCGCATGACGGAAGAGACCGTGATAAGGCCAAAGCCCTTGGTCGAAGTGGGCGGGCGGCCTGTTTTGTGGCACATTATGAAGATATATTCACATTACGGAATCAACGACTTTATCGTATGCCTCGGCTACAAGGGCTACATGATAAAGGAGTATTTCGCAAACTACCGCCTCCATATGTCAAACATCACGTTCGATATGAGGGACGGAAACATGGAAGTTCACAGCAACACAGCCGAGCCTTGGCGCGTGACGCTCGTGGACACCGGCGACGATACGCTTACAGGCGGACGCTTGCTGCGGGTGAAGCCCTATATCAATGGGACGTTCTGTTTTACATACGGCGACGGCGTGGCTGACGTGCGGTTAGACGAAGAAATAGCTTTTCACAACCAAAGCAAGACCTTGGCCACGATGTTGGCGGTGCAGCCGCCCGGACGCTACGGACACGCGGAGATAAGCGCCGATAATAAGGTGCTGCGCTTTCAGGAAAAAACACGCGGCGACGGCGGGTGGATAAACGGCGGATTTTTCGTGCTGGAGCCTGGGGTCTTTGACTACATCACAGAAGGAGACGAAACATCGTGGGAGGGCGGCCCCCTTGAGCGCCTCGCGGCGGAGGGGCAGTTGTCGGCTTTCAACCATTACGGCTTCTGGCGTCCGATGGATACACTCAGGGACAACATGCACCTAAACTCCTTGTGGGAGAACAAAACCGCGCCATGGCGAGTCTGGGACAAGAGCGCAAATAAGTCATGAGCGCCCCAGTCTCCGAAAGCGATTTCTGGCGCGGCAAAAAAGTTTTTATAACGGGGCACACGGGCTTCAAGGGGAGCTGGCTCGCCTTGCTCCTGCGCTACCTCGGCGCGGAGGTGTCGGGCTTTTCTTTATCTTTACCCTCGGACCCCTGCATGTTTTCTCTGCTTGACCTAGGCGGCTGCCTTGCGGCCGATTTGCGCGGAGATATACGAAACCCCGAACATCTAAACGACGCGATAGCTGAGGCCAAGCCAGATATTGTCTTTCACTTGGCGGCGCAGACGCTTGTCCGCCGCGCGTACAAAAACCCCTCAGAGACGTTTTCGACAAATGTGCTGGGAACTCTGAATGTTCTGGAGGCGTCGCGCGCCGCTCAGAGCGTCAGAGTGATAATTAACGTGACCACCGATAAATGCTATGAAAACAAAGAACAGATATGGGGATACAGAGAGAACGACCCGCTCGGGGGGGACGATCCATACAGCGCGAGCAAGGGCTGCGCGGAGATTCTGTCGGCATCATGGCGAAAGTCGTTCTGCCCTCTTGACCTAATAGCCGAACACGGGTTGTCTATGGCCACTGTTCGCGCCGGCAACGTCATAGGCGGCGGCGACTGGGCGGATGACAGGATAATACCCGACTGCGTGAGGGCGTTCGGGAGCGGCAAGCCTCTCGTTCTGCGCAACCCAGGCGCTGTTCGCCCATGGCAGCACGTCCTTGAGCCTCTCCGGGGCTACGTCATGTTGGCTGAACATTTATGGGACAACCCTCTGTCTTTTTCGGGCGCTTGGAACTTCGGCCCCGACACGACCGGACACTGGCCCGTTTTGCGCGTCGCTGAGGCGGTGCGCGACGCCTTCGGGTGCGGTGAAATTGTGACGGACAAAGGCGACAACCCCCGCGAGTCCTCTTTTTTGTATTTAGACTCGTCCAAAGCCCTCTCGCGTTTGGAGTGGCGTTCGCGCCTCACCACCAAGGATGTCATAGACCGGACGGTTAGCTGGTATAAAGCCCAAGCCTCTGAGCCTGACGGTATTTTGGCGTTTACAAAAGAACAGATAGAAGAATATATCACAAGTATTTAGAAGCAAAGAGGCGATTGGTATGCGTTTTATTCCCATTCCACTCTCAGGCGCTTACGTCATAGAGCCGGAGCCGCGCGAGGACGACAGAGGCTCGTTTTTCAGGGCTTTTTGTCAAGATGAGTTCAAAGCTCAGGGCCTGCCGTTTCAGACCGTGCAGTGCAACATGTCCGAAAACCGCAAAAAGGGCACATTGCGCGGAATGCACTTTCAAAAAGACCCGTTCGCCGAGATAAAGATAGTGCGCTGCGTGGCGGGCGCGGTTTATGACGTCATCGTAGACCTTCGCCCCGAATCAGCCACTTACCTTGGCTGGCACGGCGTGGAGTTGTCCGCCCAAAACAGGCTTGCGTTCTACGTGCCGGAACATTTCGCGCATGGATACCTGACCTTGTCGGATAACAGCACGGTGTTTTATCAGGTGTCGGAGTTTTATCACCCGGAGGCCGACAGCGGCATCCCGTTTGACGAAGCGCGCGTGAATATCGTCTGGCCGATAGCGCCGACGATAATCAGCGACAAAGACAGAAAATGGAAGCCCGTATAAAAATTTTAGCGACGGGGCTATCGGGTTTTATAGGGTCTCACATCGCCCCTCTCCTAAATGAGCGTTATGAGGTTCACGCGCTGACGCGCGGCGCCGCAAAAAAAGAAGGCGACGGGCGCGTAGTCTGGCACGAGGGGGATTTTTTGGACGACGCGTTCAGGGAGTCGATTTTGCGCGAGGTGAAGCCGGGGAAACTGCTTCACCTCGCTTGGGACGTCACGCGGGGCTATCAGACGTCCGAGGAAAATTACGAATGGCTCTACGCGAGTTTTGAGTTTTTCCGACGCTTCGCCGAGCAGGGAGGAAGACGCGCCGTTTTCGCCGGGACGTGCTTTGAGTACGACTGGAACAATGAGCTTTGCGTGGAGGACGTAACTCCAATCAAGCCGCAAAACACATACGGCGTATGCAAAAACGCCTTGCGCGAACTTGTCGATAATTACGCCAAGGATAAAGATATTTCGTGGGCTTGGGGGAGAATTTTCTATCCGTTTGGCGCGGGCGAGCAGGCAGGCCGATTTTTTCCGTCGCTGATACGCAGCGCTCTCTTGGGTGAACGCGTAGTGGTCAATACGGGGCAGCAGTCGCGGGATTTTATCTACGCGCCCGACGTGGCGAGCGCGTTCGCAACACTTTTGGAGAGCGACGCGGACGGAGTGTTCAACATCGGCTCGGGCGCGCCTTGCAAGCGAGCCGACGCGGCGCGGGAGATATGCGATATAACTGGAAGCCGGAAAAATTTAGAGATAAAAGCTCTGCTATCCGACGAACCCGACTCGTTTTACGCATCTGTCCAAAAACTCAAGGAGCTTGGCTGGCAGGCGAGATATTCTATGAGAGAGGCGCTTGATGAGATTGTAAGCCTTTCACGACTTCAATTCTCTCAAAACGCTCCACGTCCTCCGGCGTGTCTATCTCTATAGTGGGGGCGTCGGTCTCTACGCAGCTTATTATCCCGCCTTTTTCCAAAAGACGGAGCATCTCTAAACTTTCGGCCTTTTCGAGCGGACTGCGAGGAAGGCGCGCGAAATCGAAGAGCGCGTCGCGCCGCCAGGCGTATATGCCTATGTGCTTGAAACGCGGCGCGGCCGGGTCGTTTGAGAAGGGGATTATCGAGCGGCTGAAATAGAGGGCGCGTCCGTTTTCGGCTTTGGCTACCTTGACTACGGAGTTTCTCTCCATTTCCCCTCGTGTCTCAATTCGCTTGACCGGTGTGGCCATAGTCACGGCCTCGTCGCTCCGCAGCGCCTCTATCAATGAATCGACAAGCGCGGGCGTCACCATTGGGTTATCCCCCTGAACATTTATGACAAACTTAGAGGGCACGCGCTCGGCCACCCAAGCGACGCGGTCGTTCCCTGTGGGCAGCTCGGCCGGGGTCATTATGGCCTCGCCGCCGGCATTCGTGACCACGTCGGCGATTCTCTGGTCGTCCGTGGCTACTATCAGCCTGTCCACAAGCTCGCTTTGCCTGACGCCATCCCATACGCGCAAAACCATTTCCTTGCCGTTCAATTTCACGAGAGGCTTGCCCGGCAAGCGCGTGCTGGCGTATCGCGACGGAATTACAACCAATGTTTCGATCATGATAAAAACTCTCCTATTCAGATATATTTTTGCCGTACTTCAAAAGCGGTGGGTTGTTGAACGAACTTTCGCTTGGCTCGACAAATGCCGCCGTCTATGGAAAAATTGTGAACGTAAAATCCCCACAACTTTACAAATGATCTTGCTTGCCTTCGTTTCGTTGTTGTTGAAAAGATATTGAACAGGTTCTTAAATTAAACGACTATATATAAAAAAATATAGACAAAACAGCGGCGCGGCATCGCGCCGCGCCGCTTGCTCTCAAGTTACTTAGCCAGATTTACCCCAGTTTTACGCCTCGTAAGCCTCAGCCTTATCATCCAATATATCTTATACGCCGCCGGGATTGCCAAGAGCGCCAAAAAGCCGCCCGCGATAAGTCCGCCTATCGCGACGACGGCTATGGGCGAGCGCATGGCCGCGCCCTGACCCGTCGTCATGGCAAGCGGCAACAGCGACACAACCGACGTGGCTATGGCCATCACGAGCGACTTGAGGCGTGTCTCAGACGCCTGCTCTATCGCCTGATAGGGATGAACTTTCTCGTCGATCCTCAAAGTCTCGGCGTAGTCTACCACGACGATGGCGTTGTTCACGACCATTCCGATAAGCATAATCATGCCGATAAGCGCGAAAAGCGATATGGACGTGCCGGAGACCAACATCGCCGGTATGACGCCAATAAGCGCCATAGGCACGGTCAAAAGTATGATGAACGCGTAAGCCCATGACTCCATTATGGCCGCCACGACTATATATGTTATGACTATGGCTATCATCATGGCGCGGAACAGCTCGGCGAAGTCCTCGGCCATATCCTCGGCCTCGCCGCCTAAACTTGTGGAGTAGCCGGGCGGAAACTCCATATCTTTGAGCATTTCGTTTATTTTGTCGTTGCCCTCGCCCGTCGTGATGTAGCGGACGTTGCCCGTAATGATTATGACGCGCTCGCGCTCTATGCGGCGAATCTCCGTCGGGGCGTCGCGCCAGGCCACGTCGGCCATCTCCTTGAGCGGCACGATGCCGTAACCAGTCATTATGGGCAGCTCCTCGACCGTATATATATCCCCGGCCCTCTCGCGGTCAAGACGCGCCTTTATATCGTACTCGAAGCCGTCGCGGCGGAATTTGCCGGAGTCGTTGCCTATAAGGTAGCCCCTCACGATGCTCGCCAAGTCTGATATGTTTATGCCAAGAGGGGCGAGACGCCAGCGAATAGGCAAAATCTGAAGCTCCGGCTTTCCCATCTCCGTCTGTATGGCGAGGTCTCGAATGCCCGGGATGAGACGCCCGCGCGCGCGAATTTTTTCGGCTAACGTGTATAAAACGCTCATATCCTGGCCCTTAACTCGAATTTCTATCGGGTCGTTGAAACCGCGCCTCGTGTCGTAGATCACGTATTCGACGCCCTGAAGCGTCGCCAGAAACGGGCGTATTTTGTCCGCTGTGTCCATAGTGGTCGGCCTGTTCGGGTCGTTCGCGAGCGATATGGCTATGGACGACTTATAAACTCCGCTGCTGCGAAACGAAGCGCCTATTGTCGCCACTACGTTGGTGATGTAGGTCTTGCGCTCCGGCATACTGTCTATAAAGTCCTCCACAAGGCGCGTCTTTCTTGTTGTCTCCTCTATGGACGCGCTGTTTGAAAGCGTGAGCTCGATAGTTATGGTGCCGTCGTCGTCAGCGGGCATAAACTGCGTCCCGATAAGGCGTCCCAATCTCAGCGCCCCGAACATCAAGGCTCCGAAGATGATCAGCGTCAAAAACGCGTGCCGCGTGGAGCGGCGGAGCAAAAACATGAACACATCCCTGAAGCCGTCATAAAGCCAAATCCACCAGCCGGTCAGAATCTTGCTGACGAGGGATATCTCCTTGCCCGGCTTTATGCGCGCCGCCATACAGGGCGTGACGGACATAGTAACCCAGAGCGAAAACATAGTGGCGTAAATGATGGTCACGGCGTAAGGAGCTAAAAACTGCCCCGCTATGCCGTGCATAAGCGCGACGGGCAAAAAGACGCCAAGGTTTGTAAGCACGCCGGCCAGCACGGATACGGATATCTCCTCCGTGCCCTTTTGAGCGGCCTCAAACGGCTCGTAGCCCAAGTCCCGGTAGCGGTAGATATTTTCTAATATGAGGATGGCGTTCATGACGAGCGTGCCCATAGAGAGAGCGAGCCCCAGCGTGCTCATGAGGTTTAGCGTATATCCCAAACCCTCCATCGGGATGAACGTAGCCATAAAAGCGACGGGCATGGAGACGGCCACGATAAACGTAGCCGAAAACCTCTGCAAAAAGAGGTATATGACAAGAGACGTGAGGACTATGCCGACGGCCGTGTCGCGTATGACGTTTTTGACGGACGTCTCGATGAAAGGCGTGTTGTCCATCGTGTAGCGCATCTCAAAATCGGGCATGTCTTTCATTGTCTGCTCCAAGTTTCGCTTCACGACGCGCCCGGCCGTCACGATGTCGGCGTTGGCGCGCGGGCTTACCTGAAGCTGAACGACGGAGACGCCGTTGGCGCGCGCTATGGATCTTACATCCTCCTCGCCGTCAATGACGCGCCCCAAGAGCGACAGCGGGATAGGGTCGCCGGCCGCTGTCTGGACTATTATATTTTCGAGCTGCTCAACCTCGTTGAACTCGCCCACCAAACGAAGCGTCACTTCGTCCGCCGTCTGAGTGATGTAGCCGGAGGGGTTTGTGATATTGTTGGCCGCTACGACGGCGCATATTTGCCTGTATGTGATGTTGTACTCGGACAGGGCCACGGGATCTAATATTATCTGAATCTCTCTGACCTTTCCCCCGACTACCCGCACCTGCCCCACGCCCTCCACGCGGGCGACCAACGGCTGGACGCGGTCTTCGATATATTTGCGCGCGTCTTTTTCCGACATATTTGACGTGAACGAAACGGTCAAAAACGGCTGAGAGTTGATGTCGAACTTCAAACAAATAGGCTCGTCAACGCCGTCCGGGAGCGCCTGAACCTTTGCCTTGACTTTGTTGTTGACGTCAACCAAGGCCAAATCGGGGTCTACGCCGCTTTGCATCTCGACGGCCAGCAGCGATACGCCGTCCTGAGAGTAGCTCGTTATGGTTTTGAGCCCTTCGAGGTCGGATAGGGAGTCCTCTAAGGGCTTTGAGACCAACTGCTCTATTTCGTTGGGGCTTGCGCCTTCGTAAACGGTCCTGACAATGACGAACGGCAGCTCCACGTTGGGATACAGCATTACGCCAAGCGTGCTGTAGCTGCTCCACCCCAAGAATAAAAAAACTATGACGCCGCACCACGTAAACACCGGGCGCTTTATGCAAAATCGTATAAATCCGCTCATTTTGCGATCTCTTCAACGCGCGCGCCGTCGGCAAGAGTGCGGTTGCCGCTGACGATTATCCTGTCGCCGAGCTTCAGCCCCTCTGTCACTATCACGCGCCCGTTTCTCCCCTCGCTCGTGACGACGGCGACCAATTGAGCCACGCTCCCATCGGGTGAGTCTTTTAAAATGTAGACGAATTGTTTATCCCCGCGGTACATTACGATGTCGGACGGAATGATTATCGCGCTGTCTTTCTTTTCGACGAGAAACTGCCCCTCGAGGTACGCGCCGGGCAGTATCCCGCTGTCGGGCGCCACTCCGACGACGACGGCGTAAAGCCCGGAGCCCGCGTGAGCCTCGGGGCTGATGCGCTTGACCCATCCCTTGCTTCTCTTGCCGTCAACCATCAAAACGACGCTCGTGTCTTTATTGATGTGCGGAATATCCTTTTTGGAGACCATAAGCTGAGCCTCCATCTCGGAGGGGTCGATTATCGAAATAAGCGGCTTTCCCACCTCGGCTACCTCGCCCGGCTCCACGCTTCGCGCCGACACAAGCCCGTTGATGCTCGCCTTTAGCTCCGTCCTCTGGAGCGTGGAGCGGGACGACTGCGCGCTTGCCTCAAGCGCCTTCATAGTGGCGTAAGCCCTGTCAACCTCAGACTGAGACACGCCGCCCTTCTTGCTCAGCTCGGAGAGGCGGTTGTAGTTCAAAAGCGCCTCCTCATATCCTGTGCGGCTGGCCTGCGCGTTTGCCGCGTAGTCGGCCTTGAGCAAAGAAACGACCACTTGCCCGGCCTTGACCGAGTCGCCCACCTGAACATGCACGGACTGCACCACCTCGCGCACATAAGCCGTCACGTCCTGAGTACGGGCCGCCTTGGCCTGCCCATAATAGCTTCGCCAGGACTCCCACAGCTCAGGCGCGACGACCTCGCTCGTGACGGGGAAAACCGTTACGATATTCTCCGCCAAAGACGCCACGTTGGCCGCGCTCTCTTTCAACTTGGCCTGCACCTCGGTCGCGAGTATCCATACGCCGACGCCGATAACCGCCAACCAGAACAGAACTCGAAGCCCGTTCAGCTTCCTCAGTATACTTTGAAACATTTATACAACCTCCTCGGGTGTCAACATTCTCTTGCTCAAATCGTGCATAGTTACCATAAAACGCTCAAACTTTGCGCGCCACAAGTCTTTGTCCGTGTCCGGATAAGCCCCTACAATTTCACTTGACAGCGCCTCCCCCGCGGCGTGCATCACGCGCTGCAGCACCTCTATGGGCAAGTCGCTCCGCACCGCGCCGAGTTCGCGCCCCCTGATCAGAAGGTCGTCCATAAAGCCCACCAAGCGCCTGTGCGCGCCGCAAAGCGAACCGCCGTTCGCGGCTCTCGCGTCTTCTTTGGATATTCGATACATCACCTGCGCCACGACCGGATTCTCCGACAAAAACATAATGACGCGCTCGTGATACTCCCAGGCCACGGACCAATATTCATCCTTCGCGGTCGGCAGATCAAGGGACTTAAACACCTCCTGAAATCGCTTACATACCTCGTCCAAGACCGTAGCGATAAGGCTGTCCTTGTTCTCGAAATAGTAGTACACGCTGCCCTTGCTCAGGCCGGATTTTTCGATAATCCTGTTGTAAGACGCCGCGTCGAAGCCGCGCTCCGCAAACTCCTCTATCGCCGCCTCTATTAACCGCTCGCGCTTTGCGTCGTCTAACCTCTCCTGTCTAACGATGAAAATCACCTCGCCTTCCGTATTTCCATAGTTTACCATATAGTTCGACCGCTCGGTCAAACCGAATAGCGCAAAGATTATACATTGCCGTTTTGAAAAAAACAAGCGTAAATAAAAATCTCCAGCGCCAAAAATTATAAATTGTAAAAAAATTGTGAAAAATTCTAACGCGATAAAAATCAAAATCGCATAAGAAAGTTAAATTAAGAAAGTTAAATAAGAAAGTTAAATAAGAAAGTTAAAAAGGGGACAAAAAGAAACAGGGCCGTTTCATAAAAAATTTCAGGCTTAACGAGAATGTACAAAAGGGAAGCCTCTCGCGCTCCGCGAGCTCGTGGCTTCCCTTTTTGCTGTTTTGCAATGCTTTAGGCTGTCTATCTGTCTTGTTTACTTACTATCAAGGAGCTAATGTTTGGAGCTTATCTATCGGCAATTCAGCAATCTCGGCGACTTCCAGCAACGTCATGCCGCGCGATAGCAACTTTCGCGCCATATCAAAAGCCTTTTTCTCAATACCTTTCTCAATGCCTTTCTCAATGCCTTGCTCAATGCCTTTCTCAATGCCTTTTAGTTCCGCTTCTTTCGCCGCTTTTTTCGCCGCTTTTTTCGCCGCTTTTTTCGCCGCCTCTTCCGAATAGGTCAAAATTCTATCCTGCAACATCACATCCGTCGAGTAGACAGTCTCGACACTCCTTTCATCAATACTTACTGAGTGAAGGTATTGTCTACTGCCCCTCACAGAACCGTACTTGCGGTTTTCCCGCATACGGCTCTTCAAACCAGCTTCGGTT
>BOCC01000041.1 GCA_026002715.1 Synergistales bacterium | reverse complement strand
TCCATGACGTTTCCCTTACACGTCATGTATATCACCACTGTGAGCATAAGAGCTGCGCGCACGGAGCCGAAGACCTTATTCAACATCTTTGTGACTCCCAGCATCTCGAGTAGTTTTGTCACAAGGAAAGTAGCTCCTATAGAGCGTACGGAGTCAAAAGACGGCAGGAGCTCAATTGCGCTCTTTTCGTAGAACTGCCAATAGCTGTCATTAGGTATTAGCATACCGCTTTCCTCGTCAAACCTACCGATGCTCACGCGTTCATTGGTAGGCTTACCGTTGTCGTTTCGATAGCACTTAGTGACTTTATAGACATATCGATAAGCCCCACTGCGTCGGGTTATGATACCATTTTTAGGTAGTTGAACTTTGAGCTTTTTACTTAGAGCCATGTAGCCTCACCTCCGTATGTGTCTATTGAAGTACATACAGAACAAAAGTGCAATACAGAAAATTAACTTCATGTCTAAAAATCAGTCGTCGTCTATATGCTTGAGTGCAATATAGCGAGTTATTCGGTTGAAATTAGGCGTAAATGTATGTGCTTAAAGTACGGGGGGAATTTAGGTTATATATCGGCGTTGATACGAATGGCTTGCCGCACACGCTTCTTGTAAGTACCGCGAACATTGCTGACCGCGCAGGCGCGCTTGAAATGCTGCGTCCATATGCTCCGGAACTGTCTATTCATGTTGTGAAGATTTTGGGAGACGGTGGGTATACAGGTGAGAAGTTTGCATATGAGGTTGAGTCGCTTATCGAAAGCCGAGGTAGAGATTGTTAAGCGCAACGAATTACACAAATTTGCCGTACTTCCAAAGCGGTGGGTTGTTGAACGAACTTTCGCTTGGCTCGACAAATGCCGCCGTCTATGGAAAAATTGCGAGCGTAAAATCACCACAACTTTACAAATGATCTTGCTTGCCTTTGTTTCGTTGTTGTTGAAAAGATATTGAACAGGTTCTAAGGCTTCTGCTTTGTAATCAAGCAAATGCAAAATTTTTTACCTTCATACACACATTTTCTACAAATTTATTTGCTAATATTCCAGCCGTCAAGATAAGAAGAAGGCTTACAGATTCAATTTAACCGTAAACTCTTCTGACTATGAGGAAATGGGGTGTTATATGAGCAAATTAAAATTTATGAGAAGGAAGTATTCAAGGCAGTGTTGGCGGAGGAGCGGGATTGCGGGATATTAGAGGCCAAAATTTTGAGATTGGAGGGAAACAGATGAAAAAAACAATAATTTTTACTGTGCTGATAATGCTTTTAGCTTCGCTTGCAATAGTGGCTGTTGCCGCGGAGGAGCTACCAGACGGGCAACCGGATACCTATCGGAGAGAGTCTAAGAATTTCAGCGATGACGAGACGATTTACAGCCGGATGGCGAATTATTGCGGCCGGATGATGAGCGGCGGTTACTACGAAAGGCCGTCACGAGACGGGTACGGCGGCGGTTATGGCAGTTGCCATTAGGCAACGTTGACCAGAGTGACGGCTGGGGACGAGAATTTGCTTCGCTTCCCGCCCATCTCCCTCAGATGAATATGGACGCGAGATATAACGGAGGTTTTTGTCATGAGGAAAACCATTTTCAACGTCAAAGGGATGTTCTGTTCTTACTGCTTAGTCAAGGTAATTGATGTTATCCGCGCATTAGATGGCATCAAAAGCGTACAGATCAGTTTTGAAGAAGAAATGGCGGAAGTTGAATACGACGCTGCCAGAATATCGGTGAATCGAATCAAAACAGTCATTGAGCGTAGCGGATTCTCAACTGTTGCGCTTGCTTGACGAGTTCGTGATTTCAGATTTCACATAAAGGTCTCAGTCTCTCCTACGAAGA
Organism: Synergistales bacterium; assembly: GCA_026002715.1. GTDB lineage: Bacteria > Synergistota > Synergistia > Synergistales > Aminobacteriaceae > BNVG01. The sequence goes on along the minus strand of BOCC01000041.1, from coordinate 16,169 downwards.
GGCTGGTGGCCTTAGAATGACATAGGTTCGGAGAAAGGAGCGCCATAATGGAAAAACAGACTCTTGCAATTGGAGGAATGACCTGCGCGGCTTGCGCAAAACGCATCGAAAAAGCGGTGGGCAAACTTCAGGGGATCGCCAGCGCCAGCGTCAACTTCGCCACGGAAAAGCTCTCGGTCGAATATGACGAAAAACGGCTTGCGATGCAGGACATCGAGAAAAAAATTATCGACACAGGCTACAACGTCTTGAAGACGAGCGCGAAAGGCAGCGCCACTATTCCCATCGGCGGAATGACCTGCGCCGCTTGCGCGAAGCGAGTCGAAAAAGCGCTCGGCAAGGTGGAGGGCGTGCTGTCCGCCTCGGTCAACTTCGCTACGGAAAAAGCGACCGTTTCCTACGACCCGCAGCGGGCAAAACTCTCCGCTCTGCGCGCCGCGATAGAAAATGCGGGCTATAATGCCTTAGAGGCGCAGAAAAGCGGCGCGGTGGACGAGGACAAACTGCGTAAGGAAAAAGAAATTCGCGCGCTCCGCCGAAAATTTACCGTCGCGGCAATCTTCGGCGCTCCCCTGCTCTACTTAGCGATGGCCTCCATGATTTGGTGGCTTTGGTGGCTTCCCTTTCCGGCGAGCCTTCGTCCCATGCAGTATCCTCTGAACTACATCATCGTTCAGATCGTCCTCACAGTCCCTATTCTTATTGCCGGGCGCAACTTTTACACGGTGGGTTTTAAGGCGTTTTTCCAGGGCAGCCCGAACATGGATTCCCTCATCGCGATAGGAACTTCCGCCGCCGTGCTCTACAGCCTGTGGGCCAGCTACGACACTATCTTCAATCAGAATTTCGGCTCTGTAAACAACCTGTATTTCGAATCAGCAGGAGTCATTATCGCGCTGATATTGTTGGGCAAGACTCTCGAAGCTATTTCCAAAGGGAAAACCTCAGAGGCCATCAAGAAACTGATGGGCCTCGCCCCCAAGACTGCTACGGTTATCCAGGGCGATAAAGAGATAGAAATTCCAATTGATGAAGTAGAAATTGGTCATGTTATTCTCGTTCGGCCCGGAGGAAAAATCCCGGTAGACGGAGTGATCACAGAGGGGCATTCCGCAGTCGATGAATCAATGCTGACCGGGGAAAGCCTTCCCATCGACAAGAAGCCGGGCGATAAAATTTTCGCCGCTACTATCAACAAAAACGGCGTTATACGCTTCGAAGCGACAAAAGTTGGCAGCGACACGGCTCTTGCTCAGATTATCAAATTAGTAGAGGATGCCCAAGGCTCCAAGGCCCCCATCGCGGCTATGGCGGACATCGTTTCCGGCGTTTTCGTTCCCGTCGTCTGCGTCGTCGCGGTCGCCGCGGCAGTCGCGTGGTTCTGGTACACGAAGGACGTCACCCTGGCCCTGACCATCTTCATCTCCGTTCTGATAATCGCTTGCCCCTGCGCTTTGGGGCTGGCCACACCAACGGCGATTATGGTGGGTACCGGTAAGGGAGCCGAGTATGGAATATTATTCAAAGGCGGCGAGGCGCTTGAAACAACGCACAAGATAGACACCATAGTTTTTGACAAAACCGGCACTATAACGGAGGGTAAACCCGAGGTCACGGACGTCGTGACCACGAGGGGGATTGACGAAAAACGCCTGCTCCTGCTTTCGGCGTCCGCCGAAAAAGGGTCTGAACATCCCTTAGGAGAGGCTATTGTCCGCAAGGCCGAGGGAGAGAAATTGGAGTTCCTCCCCGTGGTAAATTTTCAGGCCCTCACCGGTCTTGGCATTGAGGCTGAAATAGAGGGTATTCATCTCTACGCCGGAAACAGGAAACTGATGAACGAAAAGGGAATTTCACTCGGAGAACTGGAAAGCGAGTCTGATCGTTTGGCCGGAGAAGGAAAAACGCCGATGTACATCGTTCTTGACGACAAGCTGGCGGGGATTATCGCGGTTGCGGATGTTGTAAAGAAAAGCAGCGAGGAAGCTATAAAGGTTCTTAGGAATATGGGAATTACCGTGGCTATGATCACAGGCGACAATCTCAAAACCGCGAACGCCATAGCGAAACAGGTGGGAATTGATCGGGTGCTGGCGGAGGTTTTGCCTCAAGATAAGTCTAACGAGGTAAAAAAACTCCAGGAAGAGAACCGTAAGGTCGCGATGGTTGGCGATGGAATCAACGACGCCCCAGCATTGGTGCAAGCCGACGTTGGGATAGCGATAGGTTCAGGAACGGACGTGGCGATGGAGTCAGCCGACATCGTCCTGATGCGCAGCGACCTGATGGACGTTCCGACGGCGATACAGCTCAGCCGGAGCACCATCCGCAACATAAAGCAAAATTTGTTCTGGGCGTTCGCCTACAACACGGCGGGCATTCCGGTGGCGGCGGGAGTGCTGCGCTTCCTTTTCGGGGGGCCGCTGCTTGACCCAATCTTGGCCGCGGCAGCGATGTCGCTCAGCTCCGTCTCGGTTCTGACCAACGCGCTGAGGCTTCGCGGATTCAGACCAAACCGCTCTATATGAGCAAAAATATTATTGGAGGGATTTGAAAATGATGAAGAAAACAGTAGGTAAGATAGCGGTTGCGGCTTTGTTGCTATGGACGTTAGCGATTTATTCAGAGCGTGAGGCGAACGCGGCGTTCAACACGGATATTATCGGACAGACGGCCATCACGTCGTTCAAGGCGATGGTCGACGCCCTAGAGTTTCCTCCGGTGGTTGATGACATGGAAAAAATGTGGATATTGACGGCGCCGGATGGAGAGGCGGCTTTTTGGTGGCGCGCCGAGGTGAGCAGTCATCAAATGCTCGACACATATCTCTGCTTTGACGCCGAACCTTTCGTGAAAGCCGGACTGGATTTGAACAAACTGCCCGCGGAGATGAAGGGAATGCTGAAAGAAAGAGACAAACTCATGGTCGGCAGAAAACTGTCCAAGGGGCCGTTGATTTATGACGGCGAAGTCACGGCTATTTCTTCGTTCGAGCAGATAGTGAAGTTGGACAGGGAGACGGTGGGCTATCACTCCGCGCTGGATCATTACGGAGTTACCGTAGCCGACGGAAACCTTGTGGAGTGGGCCAAAGACATGGGCAAGAACGATAAAGACCTTGTATTTGTGCTGGATCCCAAGGTGCTTATAGACGCCGGAGTAGACCCATCCAAGGTTGAGGGCTGGGCCTACGAAAAGGTTCCGTTGGAGGATTCACGCGGCAGAAAATTCGAGGCCGAAAAGTTTTTGAAGCCGTTTAATCTGAGATAAAAACCGCCATAAAAACGCGCGCGTTGCATGAACCAGACCAAGCTGCCGCTTTTTCAGGGCAGCTTTTTCGTATGTAAGCGCGGGTCGTCCCCAGCGCTGGCGATACGTTTTAACTTGAACTCTTTTACGGCGCTTTCGGCAATTTCCAAATATATTTTCGGTATTCGCATAGGCGCATGTCCTTTCTATTTTCTCTGACTTATAATATAACATAGGGTTGAAGGGTGAGCGCATGGGCTTGAATGGTTGCAAATTTTCCCTTCTACACACTTTCTACAAATTCTTCTGTTAATATCCTCGGCGTTAAAGGGGAAAAACTCAGGTAGTGTTTGACAAGGGGGCGGAGTGGTGAAAAAAATTTTGCTTTTGGCGGTAATATTTTTGTCTATGGCGGCTCAAACGGAAGGCAGCGAAAACTTGAATTCCAAAACTAATAGTGGAAATTACTTTCATCTCACCGAAAGGGATTCTGTTTCAACGCTCATAAACCATCCGGCGTTTGCTGGTTTCGGCTCCCATCTCATGCCCTGGGATAATCGCGTCTACGACGCGGACACGCCGCTCTACAGCGTTGGGCAGTTCATGCCGTATCATGGTCATATAGAGCCTTATACCGTGGTCCGCGCGTTGAACCGCATGATTGATGACGCGTCGGAAGGCAAAACCATATTCTACGATTTTTACACCGAACGGCAAAAACAGGATGACCCCAACAAAAAATCCGCAGGGCTTTTTTTCTTCAGGGGGAATCGGGGAGCGCCTTTTGCGATTATATGTCCGGGCGGTGGGTTTTCGTATGTCGGCGCCCTTCATGAAGGTTTTCCTCTTGCCGCGGAAATAAGCGAGAAAGGGTATAACGCTTTTGTGCTGAGATACCGTGTGGGAAGCGAGGCGCGGGCTACTGAAGATTTAGCGGCGGCGATTTCTTTTATTTTTCGGAAGCGAGAAACATTGGGGGTCAGCACCGCGGAATATTCCATATGGGGCGGTTCGGCGGGCGCTCGTATGACCGCCAACGTCGGCTCTAACGGCGTCGCGTATTACGGAGGAGATGATGTCGGGAAGCCCGCCGCGGTGGTTATTGCCTATACCGGTCATTCCGCTTTTTCAAAAGAGGAGCCGCCTACGTTTACGGTAGTCGGTGAAAATGACGGAATCGCAAATCCGGGAGTCATGGAACGGCGCGTAAACGCCATGCGTGACGCCGGTCTGGAAGTCGAGTTTCATAAATATAAAAATGTCGGTCATGGCTTCGGTTTGGGAGTCGGAACGAGCGCCGAGGGATGGCTTGATGACGCCGTCCGGTTTTGGGAAAAACACATCGCGCGAAACTCGCGGTAATTTTAAGGAAGGGGGATTAGGACATGCCAGAGAATATCAGAACAAAAACACTGAGGGTAGCCGACATGACCTGCGTGAGTTGCGAGCGCAAGATAGAGAAAAAACTAAAGGGAACGGCTGGTGTCGCCGACGCCAAGGCCAACTTCTCCGATGGAAGCGTTCAGGTCACATACAACGAGCGCGCCATCGACATCGGCGCTATAGAGAAGCTCATCGAGGGATTGGATTACCATATGGCGAAGGAGGAGCGGCAACACAGAACCTCAGACACCGTATTGAAGGCTATATGGATTTCTATTGCCCTCTATGAGCTTTACGCGATCCTCGACCGCTTCGAGCTACTCAATATTTTTTACAACTTCCCGGAGGCCAAGGCGGGGATGGGTTACGGGATGTTGTTTATGGTCGGGCTGCTCACGTCGGTTCACTGTGTAGCCATGTGCGGGGGAATCAACCTTTCGCAGTCGCTGTCGAATTCCGCTTTACCCTCCATGCCTCACGCGATGAAGTTTTTGGTAATTCGATCGGGTTTTTTGTACAATGTAGGCAGAGTCATCTCCTATACGCTTATCGGCGGGCTCGTCGGGGCGTTGGGCGCGGTCGTCAGTCCGTCGGAGGGCTTCAGGGGCGCGATACAGCTTATCGCGGGGGTTTTTATGGTCGTCATGGGACTCAACATGTTGAACGTCTTTCCGTGGCTCCGGCGTTTCACCCCGCGTATGCCCAAAATTTTCGCCGACAAAATCCACGCACGGAAAAATAACGGGCCTCTTTTCGTGGGCTTACTCAACGGATTCATGCCCTGCGGCCCGTTGCAGGCCATGCAGCTTTACGCGCTTTCCACGGGCAGTCTTGTCCGAGGAGCGATGTCCATGTTTGTCTTCAGCGCCGGAACCTTGCCGCTGATGTTCGGCTTGAGCGCCCTCTCTTCCATACTGAGCAAAAAATTTACGCGCGGGATGATGACGGTAGGGGCCACGATGGTCGTTATTATGGGAGTCGCCATGTTCGGCAACGGAATGAACCTGACGGGATTTTCCTTTGATTCCGCTTCGACATCGCTTGACGTAGCGACCGGCGTAGTCTCACAATCGGAGTCCGGTCAGGCTGAGGGCGGGGTTGTTCAGCTTGTCAGGACAGAACTCAAGTCCGGCCGTTACGACCCCATCAAAGTGCAAGTCGGCGTCCCAGTCCGCTGGAATATCTACGCAAAGCCTGGAACTGTCAACGGATGTAACAACAGAATCATAATTCCGGAGTATGACAGGCTGCAAAAGAAACTTGCAATCGGCGATAACATTGTGGAATTTACACCAAATAGAACCGGAACTTTCACCTACACCTGCTGGATGGGAATGATTCGCGGCAAGATAACGGTAGTCGAAAAAGACGCGGGCAATCAGACGGTAGCCGCCGCCACACTGCCCGCGGTGTCCGCCCGCGCCGACGACGCGAAAAACCCCGAAAACGATTATGATTCCGACCCTTTCGCCGAGCTGTTCGCCGAAACGTCGGACAAGAAACCCGAAGCCGAAGCCGTGTCACAGGGGAAAACGGTGTTAGCGGACGAGGGTGGCGCATTACGAAAGGAGTGATGATATGGAATTTCTGGCAACTCATTGGCATTGCGTTTTACCGTTGGTAGGGATAGCGGCTTATCTGCTGTGCGCGAGAAGGGGTTCGAGGTCCAAAAAGACCGAGGACAACGACGGAGATTGGGATTCAAGATAAGGAGGAGATTAAAATGGCACAAAAAGCAAATGTGAAAAGCGCGGTTATTAAAAGCGCATTGGTCGTTTTAGCGGCGGTTGTTGTTTTTGGGACGTCCGCCGTCCACGCGGGGGTGCTTGAAAACGGAGACTTGTACATCCCCGCCGAGGAAATCACGGAGACGGCGGCATTTTATCCGCTCAGCATCGAAGGGACGGAAATGGAAATTTTCGCGGTCAAGGCCCCGGACGGGACAATACGCACGGCCTTCAATACCTGCCAGGTTTGCTATGGCTCGGGAAGAGGCTATTACAAGCAGTCGGGAAGTGTTTTTGTATGTCAGAACTGCGGCAACCGGTTTAGAACGAGTGACATTGAACTTGTCCGCGGCGGCTGCAATCCGGTTCCCATCACCGCGCAGTATAAAACAGTGGACGAAAAAGGCATTACCATCACTAAAGATTTTCTGCTCAGAGCCAAGGTCATTTTCTCGAACTGGAAAGCGCGTTGAGCTTGATAATTTAGCTTGATAATTTAGCTTGATAATTTAACTTGATAATTTAGCTTGATAATTTAGCTTGATAATTTAGATAGAAGCGTGATGTTTTGGTGCGGCAATCAATTAGATTGACGCACCATACGCAATATGCTCTGATTTCGGGAGGAGGTATGTTCAAATGATCAGATTCAGCAATGGAGAGGTGGAAATAGACCTCAAAAAACGTTTCATCAGAAAAAGGCGGCGTCCAATTGATCTGACTCCGAGAGAATTTGAGATACTCACCGCGCTTATGGAAGATCCCGATAAGGTATTTTCCAGAGATGAATTGACAGGCATCGTAATTGGAAATGAGTACGACGGGTCATGCAGGGTGATCGACAGCCACATCAGCAATTTACGCATAAAACTGGAGGACGATCCCAAGCGTCCGGTGTACGTCGTTACGGTGTATGGAGTTGGGTACAGGTTCGGCGGCATAGCGGAGATGACAGATGAAGAACCTTTGCGTAGCCCTGATTATGTGTTCTCCGCGACTTCTCAGAAGATGGGATTTAGCGTTGCCGCTTCAGGTGCCTGAAAAAGTGGTGATTGCCGTGGGCAAAGACCGTCAAAAAATACTTATCGTCGATGACGAGGTAAAAATCATCGAGGTGGTGGAATCCTTTCTGGAGAGCAAGGGATATTCCGTGTTCGGGGCCGAGGATACTATTCAGGCATTCGAGATCTTCGACCGGGAAAAGATCGACCTGATCCTGCTTGATCTGATGCTCCCAGGCATGACGGGGGAGGAATTCTGCGCGGCAATACGCAGAAAATCTCACGTCCCCATCATAATGCTGACCGCCAAGGTTAAGGAAGAGGACGTGTTGAATGGCCTTGCCATCGGCTCCGACGACTACATCACAAAGCCGTTCAGTTTGAAGATGCTTCTCGCGCGGGTCGAGGCCACCCTGCGCCGGTCGGGGGAATATCTTCTCTCGCCGGGCAACAAGCTGGCTTTCAACGACGGAGAATTGGAAATAGACTTCGGCGTCCGCGCCGTCATGAAAAACCGTCAGACGATATTTCTCACCCCCAGCGAGTTCGGAATACTCGAAGCGCTCGTCAAAAGCCCCAATAAAGTATTTACGAGAGAGCAATTGATTGACACAGCTTTAGGAGATGAATTTGACGGTTATCAGCGCGCGGTTGACAGCCACGTCAAGAATCTTCGCCAAAAAATAGAGAATGATCCAAAAAAACCGGAGTATATCCTCACCATGCACGGGGTTGGGTATAAATTTGGAGCTCGGCGCGATGAGTCGTAATCCAAAGAAACTTAGTCTGAAAACGCAGCTGTCGCTGAATATCGCTTTCGTGGCGCTCTTGACCGTGGCCCTCATCAGCGTTGTGTCGAATGTTTTTATCAACCGACAGTTCGAGGCTTACGTCGAAAAACGCCAGCGGCAGAGAATCGAGTCTATATTGTCGGATTTGAACCAGCAATATGACTCGGCGACTAAGACGTGGAGCGCGGAATTTCTGCACGCTATCGGAATGCACGCGCTTTACGACGGTTACGTGGTCAAGGTATACGGCCTCCGGCAGGAGATGCTGTGGGACGCGGAATTTCACGACATGAGCGCATGCGCGCAGGTTATGGAAGATATTTCTCAAAAAATGCGAGAGCGTTTTCCTGGCTCCGCCGGCAAATTCACAGTGAAAAATTATGATCTGAAGCGGAATGGTCAGATCACCGCCGTAGTCAGCATCAGTTACTTTTCGCCTTATTTTTACAGCGACGATGACTTCCGCTTCTTGGATTCCCTGAACATCATACTCGCCGGAAGCGGAGTTTTTTCGCTTTTACTTGCGGTCATAGCAGGCTGGCTTTTGGCTATGCGTATGAGTAACCCCATCCGAAAAACAGCCGAGTTTGCGAAACAAATGTCAAGGGGCGACTATCTTGTCAGAATAGAAGAAAAAACGAGCGTCATAGAACTGGACGAACTGATGCGTTCCGTCAATCAACTGGCTCATTCTCTGAGCGAGCAGGAAAGCCTTCGCAAACGTCTCACCGCGGATGTGGCCCACGAGCTACGCACCCCGCTGACCAATGTCGCCACACATATTGAGGCGATGATAGAGGGTGTATGGGAGGCTACAAGCGAGCGCCTGTCGAGCTGTTACGAAGAAATCGGACGTATAAGCAAACTTGTCAGCGACTTGGAAAACCTCGCCAGTGTCGAAAGCGACAATTTGAAACTCGATAAAACTCAGGTTAATCTTTCGGAATTGGTCGAAAAAACACTGCGCAGCTTCGAGGCTGATATTGCCGTCAAAAATCTTACTGTATTGCTTGATGGAAGCTGTCCGAGTGTTTTAATTGACCGGGACAGAATTCAGCAGGTTTTGAACAATCTTCTTTCCAATGCCGTGAAGTACACGCAACAGAACGGAACGATACGCATAACTCTCTCAGAGGCCGACAACGCCGTGCTTTTTGCGGTTGAGGATAACGGTGTCGGCATTCCGCACGACGAGCTGCCATTCATCTTCGAGCGGTTCTATCGCGCCGATAAATCGCGCAATCGGCTGACCGGAGGTTCCGGTATTGGGCTCGCGATAGTAAAATCTATAGTTACAGCTCATGGAGGCAAGGTCGAGGTGAAAAGTAGTTTGAACGAAGGCAGCCGTTTTCAGGTGACATTATCCTGAAATTATAGATTGAAAGAGCTCACATGGAAGCCGTTGGTCTTCAGAGCACCTCTCGGATAGTTTGTCTACTCTATTATTCATGTCGCATAAACAAACTGGAATTTATCGTTTCTCCATCAAATAGTTTTTCAACTTTATTCCATTGCGTTCAACTTCATTCTCTTTTATTACACGATACCCTCTTTGTTCAAAGAATAGCCTTGCTGTAATGGACGCATATGTGGTGATTGAATTTTTATAAGCCATTTTCTCCAAACCGTCGCAAATCGCACTTGCAACGCCTTTTCTTTGATAGTTCTTGTGAACATAGAGCATGTCTAAATAGCCCGAATTTTCAATGTTCCCAAAGCCTATAAGCACACCCTCTTCAACCGCTACAACTGTATAAGATTCCAAAAATGCGGCATTCCATTCCTCAACATTTACACTCCCTGTTGCCCATACATTGAGTTGCTCATTTGCGTAATCTTTGGCATTAACAGAATGAACTGTATCGTAGAATAGTTGCACAATGGCGTTACAATCGCGCGATTCATATTCTCGGAGTTCCATGCTTATTTCACCGCAAAAGGGTCTTCATCTCGATTCGAGTTCCAGAGATACTCGATTTGGTCGGCGATTTCCCGCGCAGCAACTACACCGTGCCTGTCGGCGATAAAACCAAGCGTCATATCCATGCCGGCGGAGACGCCTGACGAGGTGTAAATATTGTCGTCCACTACCCAACGAGCGCTTTTTTGCCAATGAACTTTGGCGCTTTGAGACGCAACCCAAGCGAAAGCTCTTTTGTTGGTCGTGGCTCTTTTGTCGTCCAACAAGCCGGTGCGAGCCAACAGCGCCGATCCGGTACAGACGGTCAAAATATATTGCGCCGCCACAGCGTGTTCTCGCAGCGCGGCGATAAAGCAAGAATCGCCAACCAGAGTCCGGGTACCCTGTCCGCCTGGAATGAGCAAAACCCCATCGAGTTCCATGTGTATCCAAGGCTCAGTTTCAATACTGATTCCCTGTTTGCTGTGGCAGACACCTCCTGACGGAGAGTACAAGCGCAAACTGTAAAGATCGGACTTACCTATTATCTCCACAGGCCCTAACGCGTCCAAAGTCTCAAAATCTTCAAATAAAAGTATGTTAAAGGGTATAGTCATAAAAATCTTCACATCCTATGCAGTAGGGTTTATGCAACCTCTTTGTTTAATTCAACTTTACTCCGCTCAAAGAGCCGTTCCCAGTCACCCCATAGCCATTCGTCAAATTCATTGCGATCGAGAACCACGGGCATACGGTTATGAACCTCAATCATAGAAGAATTGGCGGCGGTTGTCAGAATTGAGAAGTGCGGGGCTTCGCCTGAAGGCACGAGCGGGAACGTCTTGTATATCGCCGCCATATAGAGAGCTGATTCATTTGGCAGTCGAAACAGGTATTTTGTTTTGTCATTCGCGCTACTACGCCGCCACTCAAAGAAACCGTTCGACGGTATAACGCAACGTCGGAGTGCTACGGAGTCTTTCCACGTCGAAAGACTCTTGACCGTTTCGGCCTTCGCGTTTATCAGAGGCTTTGGTTTCACGTTTGGTCTGTTGCGGTCGGGATAACCGGGGTATCCCCATTTCATAGCTTGGGCGGTTAGAGTATCGTTCTTGCCGAGCAGGACAGGCGCAATATCTGTCGGGAAAATCTCGCCACGCTGCTTGATTTCCACGTCCTTGATGATTTGCGCTATCTCGTGTTCTTCGTCAGCCGTGAAGCCCAAGTATCGTCCGCACACTCTCTGTCAGTCCTTCCAATTCTACTTAAAATGATACCGTGCCGGCGTTTTCAAAATCGACCGTCACGAAAGCCTCTTTTGCATGAACCTCAAACACGTCTAACGTCTCGCCTATAGCTTCAAGCGCTTCGTCGTATCCCGGTACTTTTGCGATAAACAACTCCTTCACGTCTTCGATAGAAAACGCGCTTTTTAGAACGATGGCATTGTTGGAGCGCACGTGCGGAGTCGAACTGTCAAATGGTATGGTTGTGAAAGCTACTTTGCTGTTCTCCGTGAACTCCACGACTTTCCGGTTTTCTCTGTCCGAAGCAAAATATAGTATTCCGGGCCTGTTTTTGTCATAGCAGAAGTTCACGATTCTGACGTTCGGGACATTATCAATCGCCGTCGCTAAAGCTATTGCGTTTGTACTGTCCAATACTCGGAAAAACTCGATTTTATAATCCATACAGATTCCCTCCTCGATTTGTCTTGTGAATTTAGTATAACCTAAACTTTCGCAAAAGGACTGTATTCCAAACTTCTCTTGAATCATATCCGCTATCTGCTGATGGCTATTATAGTTATTCTGTTCAATCTCTTCAAGAATAGCGGATTCCACATCTGAAAACTTCCCTTTTCTTCCGCTTTTTTCGCTACAGTGCAACTCGAAGATACCTTCTACCCTAAATAAAAAACATCGATGTTTAATTAAGCAATTATACCCGCCGTTACGGTTTGTGGCCTTAATTGGCACAGAGTAGATAAAACCGATGGAAAAAACTCAAACAGCGGCATACCCAATGAGATAATAGCAGGAATAAAGGCTTACAAATTCGTTATAACCGGCTTGACAGATAATCGTGGCGGTGTTTATCATGAAATCGGATATGCAGAGGGGTTAGGATGGCAAGACTGGTTTAATCGAATCCGCGCAACGATTGGCGGTGCGAAATTTGAAGATAATGATTGAGAGGTATAAGGATATGGCAACTTCAAATGGCAACTGCTTTATCTGCGGTAAGACCGCAGGCAAAACGGCGATTAAGAATCACGTCAGCAAGGAGCATAATAGCGGCGACGAGCCTTGCTATCTTATCAAAGCCGAAGGTGCATATGACAAAGATATGTGGCTGTTTTTCACGGTCGCGCTTGACGCTTCAATGTCTGCCGTGGACAACTTTCTCCGTCAGATTTGGTGTGAATGCTGCGGTCATATGAGCGCGTTTCGCGTCGGCGGCAGGGAATTCGGAAAAGCTCGGAAGATTGAGACCCTGCAAGGTGGCGACAGCCTGATGTACGAATACGACTTTGGCTCAACGACCGAAATTGTTATTAGCGTTGTTGGCGAGATTTCACGTCCAAAACAAAAAGAGAAAGTGCAATTGCTTGCCCGAAACGCGCCGCCGCAAGAGTTATGCGAGCGTTGTGGCGCATCCGCTACAGTTATAAACGCTTGGGAAAACGAGCGGCTTTGCGATAAGTGCGCCGAGGAAATCGAGGACGATGCAGCTTTGTTGCCTCTCGTCAATTCCCCGCGCTGTGGTGAATGCGCGTATGACGGAGAGCAGGATATCTGGACTTTTGACCCGTCTAAACCATTCCCGCAACCGCAAAAGGAAAAAGTTCGGAGGTGAGGTCGCTCGTATCATTGAGTGCGACTGGTTTGACAAGATATGAGCGAAATAATCGCTGCCCGTGGGGAGATACAGAAGATGAACTTATGCGTGACTACCACGATAACCAGTGGGGAAAGTCGTGCTTTGATGAGCGGACGCTCTTTGAAATGCCTATGAGGGAGCGCAGGCGGGTTTGTCGTGGTCGTGCATACTCCACAAACGCGAGAACTACCGCGTTGCTTTAGACAGAGATGGGATATAATCAAAATCGCCGCATATGACGAAAACAAAGTCATAGAGCATTTATGGCGTTTAAGGCTTTCACCCATTGGGTGAAAGCCTTAAACGCCATAAATGCTCTATATTACCGTCTTTACAGAAAATATAGAGTCGCAACCTGCGGATTTGGGAATTACCAAACCTCTTGACAGCCTATAGGAAAGATGTTATTCTCTTATTAAAATAAATTCTTAGTAGATATTAAATATCAATAAATACAAAGGGAGGAATTTGCAATGAAGAAATTTGTTTGCACCATTTGCGGTTATGTTCACGAGGGGAACGAAGCTCCTGAAAAGTGTCCGACATGCGGCGCCTTGACCTCCAAGTTTACCGAACAGGCTGCCGGCGGCGGTTTGGTTTTCGCCGACGAGCACCGTATCGGCGTTGCGCAGGGCCTTGACAAAGAGGTTGTCGAGGGACTTCGCGCCAACTTTACCGGAGAGTGCACGGAAGTCGGTATGTACCTCGCGATGAGCCGTCAGGCCGACCGTGAGGGGTATCCAGAAGTGGCGGAAGCCTACAAACGCTACGCCTACGAGGAAGCCGACCACGCCTCGCGCTTTGCGGAACTTCTCGGCGAGGTGGTCTACGCCGATACGAAGAAGAACCTCTCCCTTCGCGTAGAGGCGGAGCACGGCGCGACCGCTGGCAAGAAGCAGCTCGCTACCCGCGCCAAAGAGCTTGGCTACGACGCGATACACGACACAGTGCATGAGATGTGCAAAGACGAGGCTCGTCACGGCAAGGGCTTTGAGGGTTTGCTGAAGAGATATTTCAAGTAAAAGCCAACGCGAGTCGTTACCGATATGGCAATACGAATGGATCAGTTGGTGCGATCCATAGGCTCAGCCCTCGACATTGTCGAGGGCGAGTTGTGGGGCGTTACAACCAACCACGGCAAACGTATTGCCGCGCTCTGTGCCGTTATGGGGCGGCGTTTTGAGCTATCTGAACATTATATATCCGCAATTACAAGTTGCGCCCTGTTTCACGACTCCGCCCTCACCGAATCTGCGGGAATGCCTCGCCACTGCGAAATAGGGCAGCGCAACGTAGAGCTCTTGCCGCTTGGCGATAATCTCGACGGGCTTGTACTGTATCATCACGAACACGCCGACGGCAGCGGCATCTTCGGCAAGCGAGCCGGCGAGTATCCGCTTGGCGCGGAGATGATCGCTATAGCCGATATGTTAGATGTGGAAAACAAACTGCAGCGTCCGCAGAACTTGGAAACGCTCCGGGACAAAGTCGAACATGACCCGCGTTTCACCAAACGCGCCGCCAAGGCGCTACTTTCTGTCCTCAGCTATGCGTTGCTCGAACAACTGCGTGACGAGAACATCTTCAAAACCGCGGAGGGGTTGATTCCCGCTTGGAGCATCGATGTTGACGACGGCGCGCTCATGAGGCTATCCGATCTCGCGGCGCGTATAATCGACTATAAGTCTGAGTTCACACGGCGTCACACCTCGCAAATCGCAAACCGCGCGTGGCTTATGAGCGAATATTACGAATACAGCCATGCCGAAAAAACGAAGCTGTATCTCGCCGCCTCGCTCCACGACATCGGAAAGCTCGCGACGCCGAGCGCGATATTGGAAAAACCCGACGTACTGACGGACGGCGAATTTATCGTTATCAAAGACCATGTGCTTCACACACAGGAGATGCTTCGGGAAGTGGGCGGTTTGGAAGATATTAGCGCTTGGGCAGGCAACCACCACGAAAAATTGGACGGTTCCGGCTATCCAAACAGATTGCGCGGCAACGAGTTAGACTTCAATTCACGCCTCCTTGCCTGCATAGATATCTATCAGGGTGTCAGCGAGGCGCGTCCGTACCATGGGCCCAGAAGCCACGAAGAAACTATGCTAATCATGTACCAAATGGTTGGAAAAGGCTTTATCGACCCCGCCATAGTCCGCGACATGGACACCGCGATGAAGCTGTATTCGATGCAGGAGGTTCCGAAACCTGACGGGGCGCAATACACATCAAAAACACAGTAGAGACGTTGCATGCAACGGTCTCTACAGCCATATATAATCCCAGCAGTACCAGTAATCGAAATCGTTTGTGTCGTGCCGCACCTTATCTGTGTCGTAGATTGGCAGCAGATATTCCCTTGGTGCCAGTCAACAGGATAGCTGGGCACCGCGTCTACCATAAAAGGCTTCCCCTTTGCCATGGCGGAGCGGTATCACCGTTTTGAGGCGGCACATGACCGGCGCGCGGCCATGTTCGAGGAAATGACAAAAAACGTGGTAATCGTATGGGACACCAGCGGTTACGACATCCTGTTGCGGGCGGAGGCGACACAGCGGGAAGAACGCGGCTGGCGCGACATGATCGCCTCCGGCCTCACACCGGGCGAAATAGCGCGCAGGGGCGGGAAGTTTTAGTTCCGCTCTAGGGTGTTGATGCGCAAAAAACGGAGACGCTTTGTCACGTCTCCGAAATCGTGCTTCGTGCGTTCATTTTTGGTGTGTGTTACTGCGGTTGGTTAGTATATTGCCGGTGAAGTTTGGCTTTTTGGTTAATAAAATCATAAAAATTTTTACGTAAATCTTTCCATTTGGATAGCCCTTCATAAAATGATTTTTCTCCTGTCAGCCCGAAATGAAAATATGCATCCAACTCTTCGAGGGTACTCTTGTCAGCGTTATAGAAATTGGTATTCAACAGCTTTTTCCCCATCTCCAACGCTTCGTGCCCGGCTTTAATTTCATCAGCTGTTTTGCTTGCCGGATTTAAGGAATTGCAATATTTGATAGTGGCTTCCACAACGCATTGCGTTTCTTTATTTTGTAATTCATCTAATATTTGAAAAAGTTCCTTAGAATTCTTGTCCTCTGCTTTGAGATGCACCCGTCGAGTAGACAGTCTCGACACTCCTTTCATCAATACTTACTGAGTGAAGGTATTGTCTACTGCCCCTCACAGAACCGTACTTGCGGTTTTCCCGCATACGGCTCTTCAAACCAGCTTCGGTTCA
>BOCC01000040.1 GCA_026002715.1 Synergistales bacterium | reverse complement strand
TCTGGGTGCCGCGCTCATGGGCAGTCTGGGTCTTGGCCCTGGCGGGAACATTGGAACGGAAGCGGCTGTTTTTGAGGCTTGCCGCGGTTGAAAAGGCTTGTCGTTATCCATACGGCCTCTTTCAGCAGGCCCTTCAGTTCAGGTTCCATGACATACTCCCTTCTTTGCTGTAACCGAATTTTAATGAAATAGACACCTGAGCTTATCAAAGAGACACAACTATGTTTGGTTATGAAATAATACTTCTTTGAGAGCTATGATAGCGCTCTGTGGACTAGTCAGGACAGGAATGGAGCATTTATCCAGAAGTTTAGATGCCTCCGCCATTGATATCTGAGCCAACACAATTAATTCATATTCCGTCGATAAACTATTTGCTTTATCGGCAATAATCTGATCGTGTGCGACCTTATCTCCTATTTTTATAGCGTCGGCTGCCTCGGTAAGCAGAAATATTTCCATCTCATTTTTTATTCCTATCCGATCTTGTGCGGCACGGAACAACTTTGTGGAAGTTTCGACTGTTACGGGAAAAGTACAGAGTATAGCCGTTTTTTTATTCAGTTTGACGGCTTGCTCCAACATAGCAATATCAGCGCTTGTAATAGGAATGCTGAATAGATTTTTTAAGCGTTCGACATAAGGAGAAAAAACTGTACAAGAGAGAAGGATAACATCCGCTCCGTCATCGACTGCGTTGTAGATAAGGTTGACCATCCGGGTGATACATTTTTCGGTTATGCGCCCTTCTTTTTGAACAAGCTCCTGCAAACCCTCGTCCAAATAATTTAATACCTTAAACCCTTCATCGCCGTTGTTGTTCTCGCGAAGATATTTCATCAAAGGGTTTACAGCGTTTAACGTAACGCTGATAATGCCGACTTGTTTCATAGTAATCCCCCTCTGTTAAGTAGACATTCATAATTTACAGGACGAGCCCTAAAACAAATTTACGCATAGAGCTTTAGAATATTATTCAAATATGACCAAGTCTTCTGAGCGGCACCACGCGCATCCTGAGGCTGTGCAATCTCAGCCGACAGAAAGCCGTTATAACCTGTTGCGCGAAGCGAACGCACCACTGTCACAAAATCAATTGCCCCCTGCCCCGGAGGAAGGCGACTGCTGTCGGCTACATGTACGTGAGAAATGTGACCGGTGGCCTCAACGATATTGGCAATCAAAGGTTCATTCTCACCTGATAGATTAAAGGTATCCAACAGCAATCCCAAGTTGGGAATCCCAAACTGTTCTATCCATACGACACAATCATGGGTCGAAATTAGATTGTTCACACTCGTCATTCCCTGTGGCTCAACCGCTATAAGAACATTTTTTTTCTCAGCATATTCGCAAAGTTCCAGAAAACCATCACGAAGCCATTTCCATCCGATAGCACGATCATTAGGTGGCAAATTGCCACGGAATTTACCAATCCCAACCGGGATACTACCATATAAGGAGGTAAAGTCAATCAATTTTTTGGCGGCAGTTATTGAGGAACTGCGTCTTTGGGGATCAGAATCCGTCATGGTGAGTTTGTCTTGTGCCGATAGTGGTGCAGTGCCGACACAACAAACCTCAAGGCCTGTTTGCTCAAGCAAGTGGTTCAACGCTGTTACGTCAAGTAAATCAGGGTCGCGCACGAAAAGCTCAACTCCGTCATAACCAATTTCGGCTATATCTTTAAGTGTTCTCTCCATACTTTCTCCCCGGTAGGCGAAAATTTTTGCATCCGAATCAGGCAATAATACACACGAGGCAAGTTTCATCCTTATGATCATTCCTTTCGCTTCAGTCAGGTATAAAACAGGCAACCGACAATCTATTACTAAACTATGGGCTCATACAGAGTTATTCTTGTACGAGCCCCAACTAAATTAGTTGAACTAAGGTGAAAACCAATTACGAGATATGTAATTGTTAGTTTTTATAGCGTATTACAATTCAGCTGTATCGTTGGTATAATACTCTTCACAACTTTACCCGCATGGATAACCATCTTGACGTCGAGTGCTGTTTCGATTTTCTCAAACGGGTTTTCGTCAAGCACTACTATGTTCGCACGATAACCTTTTTTGAGTAAGCCAACAGAATCAGAAATCCCCAGAGCTTTCGCGGCTTCTGAAGTTGCGGAACGGAGAATGTAAAGATTGCTCATTCCCATTTCCTTCATGTACAACATTTCTTTGGCGTTATCGCCTGGAAAATGATCCATACCACCGCTATCCGTGGCAAATGCGATCTTAACGCCGGCTTCATAAGCGCGTTTCACGCTGTCAAAATGTTCCCGGCCTTTCTTTTCGTACGATTTTACGGCACTCAGCGGCTTAATGGATTTGACGAGATCGGAAACCATATAGTACGGAGACATAATCGTTGGGTATAGGTATAACCCCTTATTCAGCATCATTTCAATGCCTTCATCGTCTATGCCGGTACCATGCACAATACGATCGCCGCCACCCATAATAAAATCCTTTATCGGTTGCGCACCTCTCGCATGGGCACTGACAAGCAAACCAGCCGAATGCGCTTCTTCGCACGCCGCCTCAATTTCGGGAACCGTGAACTCGCTCCGTTCCGTATTACGCCCAGGCATTCTCATGGGAGCGCTCATCTTGAGTTTGATATGATCAGCCCCGTACCAAAGCATTTTACGAACCGCCTTTTTCATCTCCCAAACCCCGCATGCGTCATATCCCAAACCCGGAAAATGTCCCTGTCCAGCGGTAATTTGTTTGCCGCAGATAAAATAATCGGGTCCATTCACGAGCCCAACTGACAGAGCTTCTTTAAAAGCGGCATCCATGAAATTTATACCGCCGCCATCAAAAACAGTTGTAAAACCGGCTTCGAGTACTTTTCTTGCCGAATAAACACCTCGTAAAACACGGTAATATTCCGTATTTTCCTTAACCTCTCCACCTGGAGTGACTTCGTTGCACCTTTTGTCCGGTTCGGGGATTTCATTTGTGAAAAAATGCATGTGGCTTTCTATGAAGCCAGGCGTAACATACTTCCCCTCTAAATCAAGCACAGGGCAATTTTCGAAATTACTTTCGGAAGTACTTTCTATAACATCGACTATTTTTGCCCCGTCGATGACCAAATGACCCCTTTTCAAGTCCTCAGATACGCCGTCAAACATCAAGCCATTTTTTAATACTAACATTGTCCTCCTCCTTGCTACTTGCCCATTTTCCCTTGAGTACTTTAACCCAAGCGGCTCACAACATTCCGCGCAAACTCCATAGTCCCCGAAGTTCCACCAATATCCGGAGTACGCACACCCGATATCAGAGTTTCCCGCACGGCTTTTTCTATCCGATCAGCCATTTCATATACTCCGATATGGCGCAACATCATAACGCCCGACAAAATGAGAGATGTTGGATTTGCAATTCCTTTTCCGGCAATATCCGGAGCTGAGCCATGGCAAGCCTCAAAAACAGCCGCTTCCGTTCCAATGTTCCCGCCAGGGCCAAGACCCAGACTGCCCATGAGCGCGGCACCCAGATCGGAAAGTATGTCCCCATACTGATTTGTCGTGACAATTACATCAAACATCTCCGGCCGTTTCACAAAATAATAAGTGGCCGCATCGACAAAATAGTCGTCTGACTCAATGTCAGGGTATGTTTTCGCCACATCTCTAAAACACTCCAGAAAAAAACCATCCGTAATGCTGATCGCGTTAGCCTTGTGGACGCAAGTCACTTTTTTGCGCTTATTCTTCCGCGCGTAATCAAAAGAATAACGAGTAACTCTTTCTACTGCCTCACGAGTGCATAGTTTTACACATTCGGCGGCGACGTTGCCAATACGATGCTCAATAGCTGAATACGCGTCTTCGGTAATCTCCCTCATAATGATCAAATCCATTGTCTCATGAAGCGGGTCTGATATACCAGGGATTCCTTTGGATGGCCGTGGGCAGACAAACAACCCCAACTCCCTGCGTATTGCATTATTGAACGACGGATAAGTATGAGCGCTCCCATCTTTATGTACACAGGTTATGCGACCTTTCATCTTGTCGACACTAATTGGTCCCTTGATGGCCACTTTCAATTCCCGAATTGTTGCCAATGATTCTTGCGGAATGGGATGGTTATACTTCACGAGCGCCTCGTTTGCGATTGGAATATCAACCCACTCTAACCCAACTTTGCATGCGTCTAAAACAAAAAGAGTAGCTTCAACAAGTTCAGGTCCAATCCCATCACCTTTTAATACGCCGATCTTCATCAAATTTTCACCCCTACTCTCACCTTTATCTGCTACAAACACAGGTCACAACAACGAACTCTTAGCCGGGTAGATTATCAGTCTTTTTACTGAAGAAATGTTGTTTGATAATTGGGAACAACAATGCCACAACGCAGAAAATCAACAACACGGCGGTAATTGGTCTGCTGACTACGGCAACGATATCACCGTTGGTCAATTTGATGGCGCGCCTCAAATTGGCTTCGCAGATGTTGCCCAAAACAAGACCCAATATCAACGCCGCGGCGTTGAAATTATACTTGTTGAACGCATAACCTATCACGCCGGCTATCAACATCGTATACACATCGTTGATATTATTTTTGACTGCAAAACTTCCGATTATAGCGAACATTACAATCATCGAACCCAGAATAGAGTACGGCACTTTCATGATTTTGCTGAAGACCGCCGCGACGGCTATGGCAACAAAGACCATCAAAATGTTCGTTACGATCATTGACACGTATACGCTCGTCAGGAATTCGGGCCGCGTTTTTTGTAGCATCGGACCCAATTGGACGCCTTGTATCAACAAAGCTGACATCATGATCGCGGCGGCATTTCCACCTGGAATACCGAGCGAGAGCAACGGCACCATGGATCCGCCTGTAGCGGCATTATTGGCTGTTTCCGACGCTACGATTCCCCGTATCTCACCTTTGCCGTAACGCTCCGGGTGTTTGGAAAGCCTGACTTCAGTGACATAACTCAAAAAAGACGCAATTGTGGAACCGGCACCCGGCAAAATGCCTACGATTGTGCCAAGAATAGCGGAACGGGTGATAGTGCCTTTCGTTTCATAAATCTGCTTGAAACTCATCATCTTGGTGATGACTTTTTCATTTTTCGAATCGATCTGTATTTCGTTTGGATTCAGCGCTTGTTTGAACACTTCTGTTAAGGCAAATGTTCCGATCATAATCGGAATCATGTCGAGCCCGCCAAGCAAAGATTGAAAGCCGAAAGTGAGACGCACATTGCCAATAATGGGATCTGTTCCGATTGTAGCGAGAAATAATCCAAAAAGACCTGAGACCATTGTTTTCAACATATTATCAGGTTCGAGGCAGGTCAATACACTCAACCCCATCAAGCTCACGGCGAACATCTCAGATGGTCCGAATTTCAAACCGACATCAGCGAGCTGCGGGGAAATGAGAAGCATCGCGAAAGCGGAGAATAAGCCGCCAATTGCCGAAACTACAAACGAAATTCCCAATGCTTCACCAGCTCGTCCTTGGGTTGCCAGAGGATAACCGTCGAACACCGTGCATGCGCTTGAAGGAGTACCGGGAATTTTAAACAAAATCGCCGTGATGCCGCCGCCTGTCACCGCAGCGCAAAAAACAGCGACCATAAATGCGAGAGAAATTACGGGCGCCATTTTGTATGTAAACGGAAGGCAAAGCGCGATAGCCATCGATGCGCTAATACCGGGAAGTGCACCGAAAATGGTCCCTGCCACGATACCTAAAAAAATAAACAATATAGGCATTGGCTGTAAAATTGTACCGAATCCCTGCGCTATAGGAGCCCACATTTAAATCTCCCCCTTGAAATTTTAAATTTTAAAGGCTCAAAGAGGAATCGATGATAAATACTTCTCGGCACTGAATGACATCGATTCCTCAATATCGGGACTACTACAAACCTAAATTCCCGAAAAAATTTACAGCTATACTCATTTGCCTTCAGATTTACCAGACAGTCAATTAGGCGACAAAACTTATCTCTTTGGATTCTGACAAATTATTCAGCATTTGGGTATGATTCATACGCGTTACAATTAAAGAGTTTCAAATACCAATGATAATTCGCGGAATATGCCAAATCCCCTCGGCAAAGGTATCTGAAGAAATTTCATAAACAACGCGTATAGGACAATCGTGCCCACAATACAGACGATAACTCTGATTTTAAAACTTTTTTGCCCCATGAGCCACATATTCAGATACATATAGAAGGGCGTCAACACGAGAAACCCAATCTGATTCAACAGTACTACGTAAATAGCCAGAAGCAGAATTAAATGCAACAGCTTATGACGTACAACCATGCCAAATGTAAGAAACTTGGTTTTGTCGACCTGGATGCCCCCATTTTTTTTGATTACTTTTACGATATTGACGACCAACAAAATTATGATCGCAACAATCAAAACCATGGGCCAGGAACGGGATCCCAACAGGTCATAAGCTACTTCTACACGACCGGAAAAAAGTAAATTGGCTACACACGCAATTCCAAAAAGTACTCCCGCCGCACAAAACAACAGTTCCCCCAACATGGTTTAAGAACCTTCTTTCCGGCTTTTACTTTTTGATATCGGCCAACTTTGTGAAAAAAGCCATTTCTTCGTCCCAGATTTTCGCGAAATCTCCTGTCGACGCAAAACCCTGACGCTGATTCATCATTCCCCTGTCCACGAACGCAAGCCACTCGGGATCCTTCATTGCTGCGATAATTGCCTGCTCGAGTTTGTCAACGATAGCCGGATCGGTACCTCTCCTGACAGAAATACCCCGCCATGCGCCGATTGTAGCGTTTATACCTAGTTCAACGGAACAGGGTATTTCCGGCAGTTGCTCAACGCGTTTTTCAGCGAGTACCATCATTCCGATAAGTTCTCCCGCCTGGACAAGCGGCGAAGTGCTGACAATATCGTCCACACTCAGATCGACATGGTTGCCGAGAAGAGCCGATTTACACTCCGAAGAATTTGAAAAAGCTACCATGTCGAGCGGAACTCCTGAATTTTGGATGAACTGCTTAACAATCATGCCATCCAACCCTGTGGGGGCAACTCCGGCGACTTTTACCTCATTTGGATGTTCCTTCGCGAAAGCGGAAAGCTCTTCAAAAGTTTTAAATCTGCCCTTTGGATTGGTGGAAACCACCGTTACGTCATGTAACATACGGCATACGGGTTCAAACTCTTTGGTGAATATAATATCCGAAAGCCCATACACTTGAGTGATCAGGTGTGTCTGAGTTGTCAGAAAGATAGTATAACCATCCGCCGCCTGGTTATATGCATGTTCAGTACCAACAAGTCCTTGTGAACCCTCGATATTGGTCACGATAACATCAACGCCGAGTACACGTGACAATGGACCGGCCAATGCGCGTGAGGTTATATCAACACCAGAACCTGGACCAAAGCTGGCGATAATTTCTATGCGCTTCTCAGGGAATTTTGCGACTGCATCGCTATCAGCAGCAAAAGTTGAATTCGACGTAACGAACCCACAGACAAATAACGTTAATATGAGCATAAACGAAAACAGATTGGATTGCTTTTTCATTTTGACACCTCCGAATTTTAAATCACTTAAGTAAAATTAGCACAGAATCCCATCGGTAAGATTTTCCAAACAACAACTGAGGATCAAACGCCCTGACAGTGAGGTAAACAAAATCGCCGAGAACAGTGCTCACAACTTTTTCATTATAAAACCCTCCTTAGAGAATAAAATAAAAAACCGAATGGCATCAATCCATAATTGCAAAAGTTGCGCGACGCCGCTCACGCCGGAATGAGCAGCATCTTTCCCGGCGCGCCATTTTTCAGCGCGTCGAAGGCTTTTTCGTATTCCTCGAGCTTATATATCCCGCCCACTATTTTGTCCATTCGGAAGTTTCCCGTGGCCAGAATTTCCTCGCATTTCACCCAGGTTTGATACATCCGCCGTCCGGTTACGCCGAATATCTTCGCCTCTTTATAGATGACGCTGCTCGTAAGATCTAAGGTTATCTCTCTGTTGGGAAGCCCTACCAGCACGCACGTCCCGCCAAGGCGCAGCCAACTGAAACCGCCGCGAATGGCGTCCACGTTGCCGGTATAGTCGATGATGGTGTCGGCGCCTATATTGTTTGTCAGGGATAAAATTTTTTCTGATTGGTTTTCTTCGGTGGTGTTCAGAGCCGCGTCTGCCCCGAGCTCAAGGGCAAGGGAAAGTTTTGCGGGAACTACGTCGGTGGCTATTATTTGCTTAGCTCCCATTATTTTAGCGGCGTTCACCGCCATGAGGCCGATGGGGCCGCAGCCCATGATCACTACGCTTCTGCCGAGGACCGGCGTTTCGGTGAGGCCGTGAACGGCAACTCCCATCGGCTCTAACATCGCGCCAGTGTTGTAGTCAACAGAATCGCTCAACTTCCAGAGGCAGTCTTTCGGCACGGAAATATACTCAGAGAAACAGCCCGGTACGTGCACGCCAATAATTTTCATATGTTCACAGATATGACGGTTGTCTGTCAGACACTGATGACATTTGTTACATGGGATATGCGTTTCGCCGGCAATCCTGTCGCCTATGGCGAATTCCGTAACGCCCGAACCTTTTTCGACGATATCACCCGAAAACTCGTGACCGAACACCATCGGCGGCGTAACTCTCGCCTGTGCCCAGGGCGTCCACGGATATATGTGCAAATCGGTTCCGCAAATCGCCGTCGCCCTTACGCGTACCAAAACATCGTTATCACCTATCTCGGGTATAGGTAGATCCGTGTATATCGCGCCAGGCGCCGCGTTTTCCTTAAATACGCCCTTCATAGTACCTTTCATTATTTTGGCCCTCTGCATCAAATTAAATTTTAAAATTTATTTTCGCGCGTTTTACGATAAAAATTTAGAACAGGACTTGAATAATCAAATAATTTAGCGGTAAAATCAATACACCGAATAGTGGTATGATAGGTTAAACAGGATACCATGTCAATAGTTTATGCTGTTATTTTTATAAAAATTTTATAAAAATTTTATAAAATTTGAATGAATGGATTCTTATTAAATGAATGGATTCTTATTAATAGGAGGATTTCATGGACAGACCAAGGCGAGAAGTTCAACGCAGGCGCATTTACGAGGACATTGTGGAATATCTGCTGGAGGACATCAGAAACGGCGTCTACCCCGTGGGAGCGGAGCTGCCGTCCGAGCGCAGCTTGATGGATGAGTTTCAGGTTGGGCGTCCCGCCGTTCGAGAGTCCCTGAATAAGTTGGAAAGGATGGGAATAATCGAGACGAAGCCCGGAGTTCGGGCTCGCGTCTGTTTTCCCACGGTGTCTCCGCTTTTGGAGGAGATGACGGACGCCGTTCGTATGAACCTTCAAAGCTCCGAGGGGGATGGGTATTTTCAGGACGCGCGGCGTCTCTTCGAGAGCGCCCTGGCGCGAGAAGCCGCGAAAAAGATCAACGAAGCGCAGCTCTCGAAGCTCAAGGGAGTTTTGAAAGCGCACGAGGACGTACTCGATGATGTTTCGTCGTTTGCCGACCGCGACGTGGAGTTTCATAAAATCATCGCGGAGACGTCGGGCAACCCTATCTTTTCCGTTCTATATCATTATATGAATCAATGGCTGCTTGAACAGCGTCTTGCGACTCTAACCATTCCCGGACAGTCTCGCAAGGCGCTCGAAGCCCACAGAAAAATCTACGAGGCCATCGCCGCGCATGACGCCGAGCGGGCAGACGCGGCGATGGACGCGCACCTGCTTCAAGTGCGCGAGGCATATCAGAACCAACCATCTTGACAATTCAACTTTTGCAGCTCGTTTTTAGAATACAAAAACACTTTAGAGTGTTGATATAATATATCGTTAGCAATAGTTCTTAACATTTGCAGTTCGGTCGTGTTATACTTTGCCTGTGCAATATAGTAGTTTTGCTTCAAAAAATAAACGCAGGAGGTAAGGAAATGAATGCTATTCAGGCACTGACGGTTTTTTTGGTTGTTTTTGCGATAGGCGAACTGGTGGCCGATAAAACAAAAGCGGTTCTGTCGACTACTTTGGTTATCGCCTTCGTTCTTCTCATGGGCTTCTGGTTCAAGTGGCCAGACGGTTCATTCTTCCTGCCGCATGAGTTATTCGACTTGTCCAACGTAGGTCCCTTGGCCGGCATCTTGATCTTAGTTCTCATCACGTCTATGGGAACTGTAATAGATTTGGAGGAGTTGAAGCGGCAATGGAAGACTGTCGTGGTGGCGCTCGCCACCTTGCTCATCGCCACGGTGGCCATCGTTTTCCTCGACCCCTACCTTTTCGAGCGGGATCTGGCCTACGCGGGCGCGCCTATTTTCGCGGGCGCCAACGTCGCTGTCTTAATACTTCTCAACGTGTTCAAAAACAAAGTCGCCGATCCGGTTCTTTTCCAGCAGCTCAACTCGTTTATCCTGTTGGTATTGGTGTTCCAGAACTTTGTGGGAATCCCGATCTCCTCCTTTCTCCTCAGAATAGAGGCGAAGCGCTTTATCCGGCATCCGGAGGAGATGGCTGTCTATCTGAAAGATGAGGCAGAAAAAGTGGCGCTCGGCCCGGCCAAGAGAAAGCTCTTGCAGTTTCCCGACTCCTTCAACAAACCCACAGTCATTCTGGCCAAATTGGGCATAGTGGCTTGTATCGCTCAATACTTAGCCGGCTGGACGGGAGGCGTTGTTCATCCTTTCGTTATGTGTCTTTTGGTTGGTGTCGCCTTCACAGAACTGGGCTTTTTGGAGAAGCAGTCACTTAGCAAGTCCGGGTCGGCCACTTTTATCATGTTCGCCACCACCATGGTCATCTTTGCCAACTTGACGAAGACGACCCCTGAGCTTCTTATGAGCCTCCTATATCCCTTGGCGGTCCTCTTGGGCACCGGAGCCGTCTTCGTCATTATATCCGGAATAATCATTGGTAAGATTATTGGAATGAGCCCCTTGCTTGCCATCCCTGTCGGCTTGACCTGCACCTTCGGTTTCCCTACGACGTTGTTCATCTCTCAGGAGGTAGCGGCGGCCATCGGCACTACTCCCGATGAGAAAAAAGCCATTGAGAACTACATTCTGCCCAAGATGCTCACGGGAGGCTTCATAACCGTCACCATCGCCTCCGTTTTAATCGCGGGATTTGTGGGGAGTCATTTATTTTAATAAAGTCGAACGCGTTTTAAAAAATTCAGAGGGAGCGGCTTGAAGGTCGCTCCCTCTGAATTGTTAATAGGCCATTGCTTATCAGGCTTCCTTGGCTGGCTTCTCGTCTCTCTCTTGGAGGGGGGATGTCGGCGCAGCTGACAGGGGGGAGGTTTTTAATGACGTGTCGCATATTTGCAAAAAGGGGCGCGATGAATCCGCGCCCCTACGGTTAAAACAGTCAGGTTAAATTCTACCGGATCAGGCTCAGGACGTTCTGCGGGATGGCGTTAGCCTGAGCCAGCATACTCGTTCCGGCCTGAAGCATTATCTGGAGCTTGGAGAAGTTCATCATTTCCTTCGCCATATCTGTGTCGCGGATACGGCTCTCGGCCGCGGTGAGGTTCTCGCCTGTCGTGGTGAGGTTGGCGATGGTGTGTTCTAATCTGTTCTGGTAAGCGCCGAGCTTAGCGCGCTGAGAGGAGACCTTATCAATGGCGTTGTCGATAATAGTTATCGAGCGGGCGGCGGACGCGCGGTCTGTGACTAACACGCCGTTCAGTCCAAGGGCTGTGGAGCGCATGTCTCCGATGTTGATGCCCATATCCTCGCCCTCGTTGGCGCCGATTTGGAATACCGTCGTGTTGTCCGCGAGGTGCAGATAGAGGTCGGCGCTCTTTTGGCCGTTAGCTACGTCATAGTTGTACTGGAAGTATCCGGTATTCTGCATAGTGGCGGTTATGCCGAGCATAGCGTCAAACAAGACGTCCACGTTTTCGTGAACGAGGCCGATAAGCTTATTGCCCGTCACCTGTACGCCGTCAAGCAGAATATTGCCGCTGTGTGCGTCGGCTATGGTGACGTCGTAGTCGCTTTCTCTGGCGTCCTTGATGGTGTTGAGGGAAAGGGCCTTCAATAGGTCTTCGTCGCCGGCGAAGGAGAGTTTACCTGCCGCGCCGGTGACGGCGGAGCTGATGACGATGGTTCCCTCAGTGGACAACGCGCTGTTGGGCGCGCCGGTGCCGCGCTGGGCGAACTTCTGGTCGTTGGTATACTGGCCCTGACCTATGCCGCTGGCGATAGCTACGTTTAGCTTGTCGATTAGCATCCTCACGGTGTCGTTGGCGTAGAGGGTTATCTGAGACTGCTTGCCGTCTCCCTGTGTGATGGTGATGGTCTGGGGATCTTCTAACAGGAAGCGTCCCTCAGAGTTCCAGAACTTGTCGATGTCGCGGAGCTTGGTTTGTACGCTGGCCTCGTCTCCGATCAGACCCCAGGTGAGGGTGGAGTTGTCGGCGCTGATCTGCGCAAACCTTACCCCGCCGGGTACTATAAAGCCGGTGTCACCGGCGGGCTTATTCAATCCATGGAATTGCGCGCCAAAGGTAACAGATATTTTGCTGTTGGTGATGTCTCCGGTATTTTTGTCAACGCTGTAGACGATGTAGTCCACAGTCTTGCCCGCGACCGCGTCCGAAAGGTTAAATCTTTGCAGATGGTCTGGGGTCCCGCTCGCATTGGAAACTTCTATCCAAACGGAAGCCTTAGCCGTGGTGCCTGCGACAGGCCCCGAAAACGATCTAACGTACTTGGCGCCTACTTGAGTTGTGGCAGCAGCCGTAACTGTAAGACCCCCCAACTCCGGCAGCGTTCGTTGCTACGGGCAGCAACGTAAACGTCTGACTCTTCTCATGCTTTATCTTAAGAATATCCGTCTTCTGCACTTCACCATTACCGCTCTTAGCCGTAAGCGTTATCTTATAGTTACCCTCAGCCGCGTTCTTCTGACCGAACTGGTCTATAGTGCGAAGTCCGCCTTTGACAAGAGCCTGAGTGTAGGAGTCCCCTGATGACCACAGAACAGCCGCTGAGCCGTCAAGTAGTTTCTTCTTGTTGAACTGGGTTGTATTGCCTATACGGGTTATTTCTTCCCGAAGCTGGTCTATCTCAAGCTGTATGTAGCCTCTGTCCTCTTGGGTAAGAGTATCGTTAGCCGCTTGTACTGAAAGCTCACGCATACGTTGGAGAATGCTTTGGGTCTCGCTAAGAGCGCCCTCAGCCGTCTGAATCATGGAGATACCGTCCTGAGAGTTGGCTATCGCTCTGTCAAGACCCTGAATCTGGGCGCGCATTTTCTCGGATATAGCAAGTCCCGCCGCGTCGTCGGCGGCTGAGTTAATGCGAAGACCCGTGGAGAGCTTTTGAATAGACCTCTCAAGATCGCTTGACGTGCGGTTTATCGTGTTGTACGTAACAAGAGCGGGGATATTGTGGTTGACTATCATTGCCATAATTAAAATCCTCCCTGCGCGTGGAGCGTCTCGCACTCCGCTTTATGTCCGGCGAATATCCATATTCACCGGAACAGTTGGAAATTTCTAACACAAAATCCATCCTTAGAAATATAACGCGGCCTCCATACCGCTACCTTGTTTTGGTTTTATTCAATAATCCTATATATATATATATATAGTAAATGAATACATATGATTAAATAATATAAACTTAATGTTTATGGATGTCAATATCAAATTTTTGTAAAATTTTATGAATTGCAAAAATAGGTCTTGCGTAGGGGTGCGCCTGCAGGTTTTAAAATCGGTTTTTTGTAGGGGCGACCGCCCCCGGTCGCCCGTCTTTAATTCCCGGTCGCTCGTCTTTAATTTTTGGTCGCTTGTCTTTAATCGCCAGTCTTTAATTCCCTGTCGCCCGTCTTTTGCGCGTTGCCCTGACACGGGCGACAGACAAAAAAGGCACGGGCGACAGACAAAAAGGCACGGGCGACAGACAAAAAGGCGCGGGCGGCCGACAAAAAAGGCGCGGGTGACCGACAAAAAGACACGGGCGATCAATTAGGAACGGGCGATCAATTATACTCATTTGCCTTTAGATTTACCAGACAGCCAATTAAGCGGCAGAACTTATCTCTTTGGATTCTGGCAAATTATTCAGCACTTGAGTATAGCATTTCCATTAAGACAACCGGAGCTTTTGTTTGAGCCAGTTCTCTTTGCCTGTGACCGCAGGTGCGTTTATCCACCTCGCGGACTTCTTGTACACGGTTCTTTTTGCAGCCACTCGACAGGAGATGAAAGTCTACCGACATGAACGTGTTGTCGTCGCTCTATTCCGAGGGTGAGAAGGCGGAAGCCGTGCATATGGACGTGTTTAGAGGCGCAACGCCTTTCTCTTTGTAAGCTCCCACTTTCTTCAGAATACCGCCAAGACTGAACGAGTGAAAGAAAAATTTAATCATCGAAGAAACTTCATTTTCAAAAGGATTTTGCTGTGTTATGCTTCTCATGGCATGAACTTCACCGGGTTTATTTTGTTCCGCAATACAATTTTACCCTAAAGAGAACTCATGCCGCTACTTTTTGCATGTTTTTGTTGCTTTTGATTGAGTTTTCAAGGCTTGAGAGATGAAAAGTTTACTGCGAAGTTTGAGTGCTGTAGCTTTCTTAAGGAGCGATTTAGTTATGGCAACCGAGCAAAAACAAACACTGAGCGCAGCCAAAGAGAACGCGCCCGACTCTGTCCGTATGGCGGAGTTGTTCAAGGTGGAAAAATACATGCGGTTGCTTTTGGAAAGCAGCCCTGAAATTATCTTGCTCTTAGATGAAAACGGTTGCATCACATACTGCACCGACGCCTTGCTGCGATTAGTCGGCATATCCGACTTTGCGGACATAAGCGGCAAACCCTTTCAGTACCTGTACGCGATGATAGGGGGCGAGGACTTCGTCCAAAGAGGCGAGCTCAGGTTCGAAGAGGTCAGGTCTGGGCGTAAAACCGTCACCAAAGATATAAGCATAGATTTTTCAGGCAAGGGCGCGGCCCGCATGTACACAGTCCATGCCGCCCCGATGCTTGACGAGGGCGGCAGGTTCGAGGGCGTACTTGTGATGTATTATGACACCACGGATTTGCTCAACGCCGAAGCCGATCTGCGTACACGTATCCTTTTAGACGCCACGCCGATTGCCTGTTCCTTTTGGGACGACGAAGGAGTTATGCTCGACTGCAATAACGAAGCCCTTCGTATGTACGGGGTCTCCGACAAGTCCGAATATCTGAGTCGTTTATTGGATTTGAGCCCCGAATATCAGCCCGACGGCATGCCAAGCCGCGAGAAGATGGAAGCGCAGGACGACGAGGTGATGCGCACGGGCTATCTGCGGACCGAGTGGATGCACCGCACAATGTCCGGCGAGGCGCTGCCGGTCGAGGTGACGCTTGTGCGCGTGCCGTGGAAAGACGGTTATGGCCTCGCCACTTACTGCCGGGATTTGCGAGAGGTAAAGGCGGCGGAGAGAGCGGCGCGCATTGCCGACGCGCGGAGTCGCGAACTCGAGATTCAGGCCCGCGCCGCGCGGATTGCGTCGGAATCAAAAAGCCATTTTCTCGCCTCCATGAGCCACGAGATACGCACGCCAATGAACGCTATTATCGGCATGAGCGACCTGATGCCGACGGAAAATCTGAATGACATCCAGATTGGGTATTTGGAAGATATAAAAAAAATGTCCCGCGCGCTGCTGAACATCATCAATGACATTTTGGATTTGTCCAAAATCGAAGCGGGGAAAATGGAGATCGCGCCCGTGCACTTCAACCTGATGGAACTGTACGACAACGTCTGCTCCATGTGCCGTTTTCTGGCCGGAAACAAAGATTTGGAATTCCGCCACTCATTCAGCGCGGACGTGCCGCATGTTATTTTCGGGGACGACATTCGCATCAGGCAGATTGTCATAAACATCATAAATAACGCCATCAAGTACACCCGCAAGGGCTACGTGGAGTTCCATGTTCAAAAGGCAGCCAAAGATGGTTCTGAGAAGCTGGCCTTCCTTGTGCGGGACACGGGAATAGGTATCAAAAAGGAAAACTTTTCCAAGTTATTCGACAACTTCCAACAATTCGACGCGGCGGAAAATCGCGGTGTTGCGGGTACGGGCCTTGGGCTTCCCATCACCAAAAACCTCGTGACCATGATGAAGGGCGAAATCAAAGTAGAGAGTGAATACGGGGTCGGCTCCCTGTTCACGGTGCTACTGCCTTTGGTTGAGGGCGATAAAGACAAAACCGAAAACACGGATGTCACCTCCTTTTCTGTCGCGGCGAAGGATGTTAAGGTGTTGGTAGTGGATGACAACAGTATCAATTTGAAAGTGGCCGTGGCATATCTGTCCCGTCACAACATCAAGGTTGATACGGCATCCGGGGGGGCGAAGGCTATCGAAATGCTGAAAACCCGCTCTTACGATCTCGTATTCATGGACCACATGATGCCCGATATGGATGGCGTGGAGGCAACTCGTTATATACGCGCGCTGGGCGGGCATTTTGCGGATTTACCCATTATAGCGCTCTCGGCCAACGCCGTATCGGGGGCCAAGGCTCTCTTCCTCGACGCCGGTATGAACGACTTTTTGGCAAAGCCCATCGACCCGGCGGCCCTAAGCGCCACTCTGCTCAAATGGCTGCCTTCAGACAAGGTGTCGGTCACGGAAAAAGCGCCGACGCCCGCCCAAACCGCGCCCCCGAGCGCCGGGGGCGACGACGTGTTAGACAAGGTGACCGGGCTTCGCTACGCCATGAACGACTCGGCGATTTACGCTCAGCTCTTGCAGAATTTCAAAGCGGATCACGACCGTGATGACGAAAAAATCGCCGCTTCGATAGAAGCCGGAGACACAAAGTCAGCCCATCGCATAGCGCACACCCTAAAAAGCACCGCGGCCCTCATTGGCGCGACGCGCCTCATGCGAGCCGCCGCCGCCGCCGAGACGGAATTTACGCAAGCCTGCCCTAAGCGCGTGCCCGAGCTGCTGGAAAATCTCCGCGCTGAGTTCTCCGTCCTGCGGAAGGAGCTCGCGACACTAGAAACGACGTCTCGGGCGCGCAGCGACGCGCAAGAAGCGGGAGAGCTCGACAGGCAAGCGGCCCTTGACCTCATAGAACGCCTCACGCCTCTATTGGAGGCGGGAAACACCAAATGCCTCGATATGACCAGCGATATAAAAAAGGCGCTTGCGCCTTTAGGCCGTCAGGCCGAAGAGCTTATAGAACAGATGGAAGATTTCTCGTTCGAGCTTGGATTGGACACATTGAAGAGTATTAAACAGCTACTCTAAGCAACTATTTTAGGGAGGACTCAGACATGGAACCCACCAGTAACTACAGCGTTTTGATTGTGGATGACGAGAGGGCGAACCTCTTGCTGCTCAATCAGATTCTCTCGGGAGAATACAGGGTTTTCACGGCCAAATCAGGCGCGGAGGCCCTGAGCCGCGCGGAGAATGAGAGCCCCGACTTGATTTTATTGGATATTATGATGCCCGACATGAGCGGCTTTGACGTGCTCAAGCAGCTTAAAGAAGACCCAGCCACCCAAGATATTCCCGTCATTATCGTCACAGGGCTGACCGGTACGGACGACGAGGAAAAGGGCTTTTCACTGGGCGCCGTGGATTACATCACAAAGCCCTTCAAGGAAGCCATTGTCAAGGCTCGGGTGAAAACGCATATGCGGATTCTCGACCAAATCCGCACACTCGAGCGCTTGGGGTTCAGCGACCCGCTGACAAAACTCGCAAACAGGCGAAACTTTGGCCGCCGATTGGCCTTAGAGTGGCGAAAAGCCATACGTGACAGGGCGCTCATATCCTTTTTGATGATGGATTTAGATAAGTTCAAAAATTACAACGACTTTTACGGACATACGCAGGGAGACATTTTACTGAAGAGAGCTGCCCGCGTGCTGTCTGAAATTGCCTCAAGCTCCTCTGACTTGGCGGCTCGCTTGGGCGGGGAGGAATTCGGCTTGCTGATGCCGGGTGTAAACGCGACGAATGCTTTAGCTATAGCGGAAAAAATTCGCTTGGATATAGGTACTATGCGCGTGCCGACAATAGATGGCAGCAAGGTAATCACCAGCATCACCATCAGCATTGGGGTAAACACCATCACTCCCGTCAAAAACGACAGCCCCAAGGATTTCATCTCCAAGACGTACGAGTGCCTTATCGCCGCCAAAGCCGCGGGGCGAAATAGAGTTGTCAGCGATTTAAAATAAGTCGCGTTAAAATCCAATCGCGCTTATGATAACCGAGCAGGGCAAACGCATGAAAAAAAGAACGGGTGACTGGGAGCGGTCATTGTTGCGATAATTCTTATGATCGCCTTACGTAAAATACCCATGTCGTTACGAACCAGTGAATACATCCGAACTTGGCGGGATAAATGTTAATTTAATCAGCTTGAAATTAAGAAGATTATATCATGTTACGCTAAGAGTGGGCTAAGGCACGAAGATAAAGCCCCGGCCTCGGGCTTCTCGCTACGGGTCGGGGCTTTTGTGTTGGTTGTCGCGCTATTTCGCGCGCACATCTTATTTCGGGGTCGCGTTTAGCTCAGAAGGGCCATGTTTGACCATAGACCCATTACGTCGCCGCGTCATGTCGTTTTAGCTTAAACCCAGAATATCGTCCTCACCGAGACCTGTCAAGTCGATAATGTCGCTGACGGACATATTGCGGGATAGCATTCTACGGGCGACCTCAAACATACCCTCAGCTTTGCCCTCTTCCAAACCCTTCTCCATACCTTTCTCCATGCCCTTCTCCATGCCTTTCTCCATGCCCTTCTCCAATCCCTCCTCCAAACCCTCTTCCCTCGCGTCGCGTATATGAATTTCCCTTATAGCTTCGTCTATCGGAATAAGCCGCATTCTCCACACCTCTCTCACTTTGGGGTCAATATTTTCGTCCCATATTCTCAATACGCGGTAAA
>BOCC01000039.1 GCA_026002715.1 Synergistales bacterium | reverse complement strand
ACTAAAAGCTCCTCCCCGTTGGCGTCACGCGCAATCTGTTCGGCCAACGCGCTGATTCGGTCGTCTATATCTTTTTTTGAAAATAGGGTATCTCCTACTGTGTATTCGGTCTCCATTTAATCAAAAACACTTCCAGACATAAAAGCTACGAATTTTATAAAAATCCGCGCAAAAACAAGGCCTATTATAAGTTAAAAAACAGTTAAAAGATATTTTCAAATAAATTTTGAATAAAAAATTTATTTTCCGCGCAAAGCGAGTCCCAAACGTTCAACCCCCGCGCTGCGCAGGGCGTCGAGAAGCCCAGCGACTTCTCCGTAAGGAACTTGCTCGTCTCCGGCAATCAGAATTTCTTGATTGTTTTCTATACTCTCGCGCGCCAAGCGAAACAAATTCCCTGAGTTGACGGGCGCCGGCAGCGAAACGTCGCCCCAAAGGACAGAACCGTCGCGCGAGAGGTTTATCATAAGAAGATTTTCAGTTTTGCCGTCCGCGCCCTCGCCCCTCGGCAGATCCACAACAACCCGCCCCGGAAGAAACGTCGCCGTCAAAACGAAAAATATTATCAACATAAAAATAACATCAATAAGAGGCGCTATGTCTATATCAGCGTCTCTTTTTTTTCTATTCGCCATCATCGATGCCGCCACAGCCTATCTCTTCCCTAATCCATAGGTCAGCTGCGCGGTTTAAGTCTTCTTCTCTTTTGTCTATAACCGATGAAAGAAGTCCGTGCAAAAAAAGAAGCGGCACGGCGCAGCAAAGCCCCGCCACAGTTGTATAAAGAGCCTCTTTTATGCCGCCGGTCACGTTGCGCGCGTCGATAGCTCCTCCGACATTCAGCGCGCCGAACATCTCCACCATACCAAGCACAGTCCCCAAAAGCCCAAGCATGGGCGCGCCTCGCACGATCATCTCCAAGATAGACAGATGCCGGCTCCATTCGAAAATTTCGGCTCGTATAAGCCTGCCGGCCACAATCTCGGCTTCCGCGCCATCAACATGCCCGCCATCTATAGAACGAAACTCCAATATCCGTCGCCGCGCCGAAAGAAAAAAAATAACGCGCTCCAAAGAAACGGACAAACCCAGCACCGACAAAAACAGGATGACCCACATAATGGGGCCCCCCTCATCCATATACAGCAAAAACCACTTGGGGCTTATATCATTAAATATCAACATCTGCATTTTTTGACGGGAAAACGAAAATCGAGAAGAACATAGTGACAAATGTTACCAATATCCCGCAAGTCGTGGCGTTTAGCTTCGTGAAGCCAAAATCCACAAGGTGAGACGCCGTATCAAGCGTGCCGATAAACAGGTTTACCGACGGGGAGGCCGTGTAAAACGTGCAAAAGAGCGTCAACGCTACGCCGCAAGCCGAGGACAGCAGCGCCCCCGCCTCGGACGCGCGTTTCGTATAAAGCCCAAATAGCAGCGGCGCGGCCAGAGAAACGCTCATCAGAGAATAAAAAATCGTCAGGGCCGATATGACGCTGTCGAGAAAAAGCGCGAAGACAACGCCCGTCACTCCGGACAGCAGCGTCACACAGCGTAGCAGGCGCAGCATATTTTTATCACTGATTTTAGGAAACAGAAAGGTTTTGCAGAGGTCGTTGGATATAGATGTGGACAACATATAGAGAACGGCGTCCGCCGTACTCACCTCAGCCGCGAAGATGGCGGCAAGGGCGCAGGTCGCTATACCAAACGGCATCATCTCCTTCATCGCCGTGGGGAGCGCCAAATCGGCTCTCGTCAAAGAGGGGAAAGACGCGAAAGCCGCCATGCCGATAAATACCGGTATAGCCGCAAAAATAAGCTGAACGACTCCATTCCAGGCCGTACCGAGCTTTATGGCACGTTCATCCCGCGCCCCGAAAATTTTGCCTATAAGTCCGGGTGAAATAAAAAACGAGGGGACAAGCATGACGAGATATCCTATTATGACGGTCGCGCCTATGCCGTCAAAAGAAAAATAGAGGCTTTGCGCTCCCGCGTCCGGCAGGTTTTGGGCGATTTTTTGGGCCAACCCCGACAACCCTTCGGAGAACGCGTAGACATAAGGAACGGCTACTATAAAACCGGCCAAGATAACCAAAACCTCCACCAAGTTGACTATCGCGGCCGACAAAAGTCCTCCCGCCGCGAAATAGAGCGTGGTGACAAGCGCGCCGATTATCACGCCTGCCTCTTTGGGCAAGTCGGCCACGACATCGAGTATCCAAGCTATACCGAGCAGCTGCCCCGAAAAAAGAGCCAGAGTCCCCACGGCCATCATCAAGGAGAAAAGGCCGCGAAACATCGCCCCATAGCGCCTGTCGAGGTAATCGCCGAGGGTGAAAAGCTCATATCTGCAAGCTATTTTCCATATACGGGGGCCCACCCAAAACGCCAAAATCATAGAGCCTATCCCGGCGCTGCCTATCCACCACCAAGCGGATACCCCTGATTTGTAGGCTATAGCCGCGACGCCCACTGTGGAACCGGCTCCTATATTGGCCGCTATGAGCGTAGAAAACAACAGGCCCGTCCCAAGTTTTCTGCCGGCCACGAAAAAACCGGACGAGCTTTTCACTTTGCTTCCGACAATCCAACCGACCAAAATCAGGACGGCGGCGTAACCGAGAATGGCCAAAATATAGCCATTGCTTATGAGCCGTTCGGTTGTCTTGAAAAAATTTTCTATAGTATACATATTATCACCGTGTCGTTTTGAAAGTGGTTTACAATTTTATCGCCGCTCAGCTGTTGCGGAAATATTTCCCCTCCGGCATAAGTCATTTGGTAAAGCGCCTTATCGCCGATAATATCGCTGACCGCTTCGTGTTCTGCCATGTTGTTCATGTCAAGCAGCCAACCGCGCGCCGCGCAAGAATAAACCAAGATGTTTTTGCCAGCCGCGGTTCTCATAACCTCGCGCAACTTGTCGCCCGTCGATTTGACTATATCGGCCGGGCCCATGGACGTGAAGCCTAATTTTGAGCCTACCGGGATGTTCCCGGACAGAACGAGACCGCCTTTGCCGTCGCCACAAATACATGTTCGGGTCAGCTTCGAGCCGTCCTCACCCTCCGCCACGAAAGGCGTCGAAATAAGAGAGTCGAGTTTATCTTTTTTCGCTAAGCCAACAGACACGACGTACTCCTCCGCCGAAATTCCATTTATGGACAATAAGACGCTCTTATCAGACCCTGTCACAGTGGCTACGGGCTTTAGCATATTTTCTTCGAGAACGGACACGCAGGCAAATATCGGGTTGACGTCTCCGTAAAACGCGGCTAAACATAAAGACGATTTGTACGCCTCTCCGTTATAAATAACGCGGGAGTTGCTGGAACCAGGTTGATTGGAAACGGGCTGAGCGCCGAAAATCGGAATCCCGTCCGATAACCCGTCAAGACAGGTCACAAATTCATCTCCCCCCACGATACCCGATAAAAAGGGGGGAAACGTCATAAGCATAGCCGG
Source organism: Synergistales bacterium (assembly GCA_026002715.1). Taxonomy (GTDB): domain Bacteria; phylum Synergistota; class Synergistia; order Synergistales; family Aminobacteriaceae; genus BNVG01. The sequence continues at coordinate 15,694 of BOCC01000039.1, read as the reverse complement.
TTTTTTGGGGAACGAGGCCGGTATTTTCGCGCAGCGTACAACTCGGTCATATACTTCGCCCAAAGCGCGCGGCATATCTTCCGTGACAGAGGGAGATATGCCGGCCGTGAAATATACATCGTCGCTTGTAAGCACTGATACGATAAGCCCTATAGTGGTCATTATGCCGGGGGCGCTGAAGCTCATGCTTGTAAACCCGATGACGTCAAACGGAAGCTGCGCGCAGAGAGCTTTCACGACTCCGCTACCTATAAAGTCAGGATAGCAATACAAAATCCCGATGGTATTTTTTTTAAGTCCGCCTTCTATGTTTAGCTTTTTCAAAACATCGGATACGGCAAACTCTACGTCGTCGACTTCTTCCGTAAAAGCCGAGAACATTTTAATCATAGACGCATCACCCCTTTTTCCGCTTACGGCTGTCAGAGCGCCTCGTTAGCGAAACGCAGAACCCTACCGAGAGCCACGAACGTGTTATGTATCTCAGAGGAGGCGTTGGTTATGCTCTGTCTGTTTTGATTCAGCGTAGAGCTATAGATATTCTGCGCCTCGTACAGGCTTAAATGCCACTTAAAGTCATTTATGAAAAGCTCCAGCATGTCGCTCACGCGTGACATTTCAGCTTGGTTTGTAGGAGCGCCGGAAATAATCCGCATCTGCTTCATAAGCCATTCGTTTACGGCGAAACCGATTCGCTCGTTATCGAGCGCCACGCCCCACTCTTTGGCGCGGTCCAAAGAGTGGCGCAGATCTTCCGTAGTAGGCACTTCTAAACTCAAACACTTGATTATATCCGAATTCAAAACGATAGCCGCTGACGCCATGATGATGGATGGAGCCTTCACGCCCATGGTTGTCAAATATTTAAAGAGACGGTCGTAATCGCTGACTATCTCACGCAGACCGGTTTCTATGCGCAACGTGTCGTCTCTCAACAGTCTGTCCAGCAATATCTTCTGCGCGTCGCCAAGCACATGCCGCATAGAGAAAAGGTTTCGCCCGAAAAAGCTCGTTAGTTCATCGCTGTTCGATGCCTGAAACATTTCTCTGAGCTTATCGGGGTTATCCAAAAGCGTCTTCATTGGCGAATCTTTATCTGTAAGGGGGGCCACGCCGCACATCAGGGAGATCTCGCCCCTGTGGTGAGCGGCGAAAGCGAATGTCTTTTCTTCCCAAGTTATTTCGGAGACCAAACGGACTGTCCCGGCGGCGAATGTATTTTCACGCCCCTCTTCTTTGAAAGAATCATTGATTACAGTTTTTGTCTCGCGGTTGAAGCACCAAAGACCTCTGTCTATCTCCTGCGCGAAGTCAGGGAACAGAGCGACCATACCATAGTGAGCCGCTATTCTCTCAAGGGAGATACAAGAAGGCTTCACCAAAGTTTCATAAACTCTTTTACCGTTTGTGTACTTCATGACGTTGCTCGGCGCTTTCTCCAAGAGACGCATGAACTCTATCTCGAAGTCAAGACCGTTAAGCTCGTGAATGAGGTTTATGGCGCGGGCGGCGTAGCGCAGAATCTGCGTTCCCTCAAGCCCCGAAATCTCATCGAAGAACCATCCGCAGCTCGTATACATCAGCATCGCGCATCTTTGGCTTTCCATGAGCTTGAGGACTTTAGTCTTTTCCTCCTGAGTCAAGACGCGAGTAGCGTGAGACGATATCCACGATTCCACAAAATCACGGGAACGATTCAAAATCACATTTATATAATCATCCCGAGCCGCCCAGGGGTCTTTCAGGTATTTTGCCCCCATATACTCAAACTGCGCTATGAGCTTGTCGCGCAGCCAGTCGAGAGCCTCTCTGAGCGGCGCTCTCCATTTTTGGTGGTAGCCCGGGGTGCCGGAGGAACATCCGCAGTCGCTCCTCCATCTCTCCACGCCGTGGGCGCAGCTCCAAGATGAATTTTCCACGATACGCACAAGATATTGAGGCGGGTTTTCCTCCAAAAATTGGCCGTAAATGGTGAGCGTCGCGTCGCGCCGGTTTTCTACGGATTCGAGGCAATAAGACAGGGCCATATCTCCGTGGTCATGGTGGTGTCCGTAGGACTCTCCGTCTGTCGCCACGTTTGACAAAACGGCATAGCCCGTCTCAGGCTTTGCGTCTATAAGGCGTCCGGCAAAATATTCGCCGTCATTGAGTAAACCCTCAAACGCTATGGCGTGAGAGAGAGAACCGTCATAAAAGAAAATAGCGATGCTTTTGCCTGAGGGCAAATCGCAGCGATAAGCTCTGCCCGTATCTATTTTTTCCCATTTGACGTCCTGCCAAGCGCTTGATGCGCCGCTGATCTTACGTATCTCGCTCGCCTGTTTCGGCGCCAGAATGGTGAACTTTACGCCACTCTCCGCCAAAGCCTCAAGCGTATCCGTATCGACGGCGGTCTCCGCCAACCACATGCCCTCGGGAACTCTCCCAAAGTGGCTCTTGAAATCGGCCGCGCCCCACTTGACCTGCGTTCTCTTGTCGCGATTGTTGGCCAACGGCATTATCATATGGTTATAAACCTGAGCCAGCGCGGAACCATGCCCGCCAAAGCGCTTCATGCTCAATGCGTCGGCGTCCGTTATGCCTTTGTAACAACGCGGCGATTTGTCTTTCATCCAGGATAACAGCGTCGGACCCATGTTGAAGCTCATCATGGAGTAGTTGTTGCATATTTTTCGTATATCGCCGTTGTTATCTAAGATACGGGAGGCGGAGTTACGCCTGTAGCACTCCGCGGTTACGCGATCATTCCAGTCGTGCCAAGGCGCGGCTGTCTCCTGTTGCTCAACGAACTCTAACCACGGATTTTCACGCGGCGGCTGGTAAAAATGTCCATGTACGCATACATAACGAGGCATTTATTCCACTCAGACCTCTCTATTTATATTCTTGAAAACAATTATGCCCAAGGGCGGCAGAGTCAGAGGAAGAGAATAGCCATGTCCATGCGACGGAAGCGCGTCAGCGTCCATGCCTCCGGCGTTGCCCATGCCGCTGCCTCCGTAGACCGTCGCGTCGCTGTTCAGTATCTCCGCCCAAAAACCTCCGTAAGGGACACCTATGCGATAGCAATCTCTTGGCACGGGCGTGAAGTTGGCCACGACCAACACAAACTCGTCGTCGCGCTTGCCCTTACGCAAAAAGGCCACGATGCTCTTTTGCCAGTCGGAGCAATCTACCCACTGAAAGCCGTCCTGAGCGAAATCGAGCTCGTAAAGCGGCGGGTTGTGGATAAGCGCGGCGTTCAAATCCTTGACCCACTGCTGAATGCCCCTAAATTCCGGCTTGTCTAAAAGATGCCACTCGAGCGCGGAGTTGTGATTCCATTCAAGCCCCTGCCCAAATTCGCATCCCATAAAGAGCAGTTTTTTGCCCGGGTGCATCCACATATAGCCCAAAAGCAGGCGAAGATTCGCGCGGCGCTGCCACCAGTCGCCGGGCATTTTATTTACCAGCGAGCCTTTGCCGTGTACGACCTCGTCGTGAGATATTGGGAGCATAAAGTTTTCGCTGAAGGCGTACCAAATGCTGAAGGTGAGCTGATGGTGGTGAAAACTGCGGTGGACGGGCTCGTAGCTCATGTAGGAGAGCATGTCGTGCATCCAGCCCATGTTCCATTTCATGCCAAAGCCTAAGCCGCCCAAGAAAACGGGGCGCGACACCATAGGCCAGTCTGTGGACTCCTCCGCTATGGTCTGAACGCCGGGGAAACGCCCGTAAATCTCTTTGTTCATATCGCGCAAAAAGGCGATGGCCTCCAAGTTTTCACGTCCGCCGTGTACGTTCGGCTCCCACTCTCCGCGCTTACGGGAGTAGTCCAAATACAGCATCGAAGCGACGGCGTCTATACGAAGGCCGTCTATGTGATATTGCTCAAGCCAGTATATTGCGCTCGATATGAGGTAACTGCGGACTTCGTTTCGGCTGTAGTTGAATATATAGCTGCCCCAGTCGGGGTGAAAGCCCTTGCGGGGATCTTGATGTTCGTAGAGGGCAGTGCCGTCATAGCGGGCGAGACCATAATCGTCCGTCGGGAAGTGGCTCGGCACCCAGTCGAGTATCACGGCCACTCCCGCCTGATGGAGTTTATCCACTAAATACATAAAATCATCCGGCGTGCCGTAGCGGCTCGACGGCGCGAAATACCCCAAGGTCTGGTATCCCCAAGAGCCATAGAACGGATGTTCCATTATGGGCAAAAGCTCAACGGCCGTGAAGCCCATTTCGTTGCAGTATCGGGGAAGATCCTCGGCCAGCTCTTTGTATGATAGAGAAAGCCCGCTGTCCCAGCGATGCCGCCAGGAGCCGATGTGCATCTCGTAGACCGTCCAAGGAGCGGAAAGCGCGGTATGTTCTTTGCGCGTCCTCATCCACTCGGCGTCGCGCCAGTCGTACTCAGGCCAGTGAAGAATGGACGACGTGCGGGGCGGCTGCTCGAAAGCGCGGGCAAACGGGTCCATTTTGTCTTTGTGTTCTCCGTGGCTGTTTTGGATATGGAATTTGTACAGTCCCCATTTTTGGAGGTTGGGGATGAAACCCTCCCATATGCCGCTTCCGTCCCAGCGGATATTGAGCGGGTGAGAGTTGGAGTTCCAGTTGTTGAAGTCGCCCACTACGCTGACGCTTTGAGCGTTGGGTGCCCAAACGGCGAAGAAAACGCCGGTCGCGCCGTCTTTTTCAATTTTGTGCGCGCCTAATTTTTCGTAAAGAGTATAGTGAGTCCCCTGTTTAAATAGAAAAATATCGAACTCCGTCAAGATAGACGCGTCATAGCGCACGGGATTGGAGGCCGCGACAGGAACGGAGGTCAAAGTATCTGCGCATGGCGGCATTGCTGCGTTTTCTCCCCGCGCGCTTGCCTGTATATCCGTCTTGACGTGGGCTGAATTATCATTATCGACGTGGCGCGGGGCATTAACCATAGCCATCATTTGCTTCTTAGACATGAAGCCACCTCCCGATGCGATTTTCGGTTCTCAACACTCTAAAAGTTCCAACAAACCCATATTAGGATGCATCAAAAAAGCCACTCTTCGGTTTTTGCCGTCCGCCGACATCGCCGGGGCGAAACCAGACGCTTGGACTATCATATATCCTGCCGTTTCGGTCATTTCTTTTATCGCAAGTTCTATGTTTTCACACTCGTAACATATGTGATATGGCATATTTTTATGTTTTTTGTAGAGCGGATACATAGGCGAAGAGCTGTCTATAGGGGATATGAGCTCAACGCGAAACGAGCCGTTCAGCATAAAGCGTATATCCACGCCGCGCGGAACATCCCTTACAACCGTGCCGACAGGCGCGAAGCCAAGAGGCGCGAAAGTGTCTTCGGCTGACTCTATATCCTTTACGAAATATCCGACGTGATGAACGTTAATATCTGTTCACCTCCGGCTTTATTTATCGGCCGCAGCGCGCCGCTCGAGAATATCGACCATAGCGCCGACGTTTTTCATATCGGTCACTTCCACCATAGTGAACTTCATATTGAAACGCCTCTCCACCGACAGCACTAAATTGACGTGAGCAAAGCTGTCCCATCCCTCCACGTCGGCGGCCGTCGTGGTTTCGTCCACCGTGAGGTCTTCCTCATCAAAAACATCACGGAACACCTCATTGAGAGAACTGAAAATTTCCTGTCTGGTCATCGCTTCTCCTCCAACATACTCTCAAGCAACTCTAATCTATAACCTCGACAACGGTGTTCTTGGTCTTGTAATTATCGATATCGAGAATCCACACAGCGTTTCCGTCCGTATCTTCAGACTGTTTAGTGAATTCCATTCTATCATAAAAATCTTTCACCATTGCGTTTTTTGCGCTCTTGTAATAATAGCCCAGAATCTTCGTGACGCCCGTGACGCCTTTTAATGACCGGCAGCGCTTGACGAGCGTGTCCATCATGGCGTACTCCATATCGCGCTTCAGGACGCGGCAGCTCATCAGCCAAAGCTCGACGTGCAGAACGCGTTCGTCGATTCGCCCTATGACGACGCTGACCACGCCGTTGTCACCGAACTTGTCCTCCAATTTGCCGTAGAGCGTAACGAACCTGTCGTCTTGCGCCGCTGCCTCGATTTCGCCCTGAGTATATCTTTTTGTGGTGAGGTTGAACTGGTTGCTTTTGTTGGTGAGCTGCGCTATTCGCGACATATACACAGGCTCGAAGGCGCGAATCTCGGCTTTCATCTCAAGAGACAGGAGGTAGTCTCTGTAGTTTTCAAAGCTCGCCATCAACGTAGCCCGCTCGGCGTTCTCTTTGTACATGGTTCCCCGTCTGAGGTCGTCTTGCGAGAGGTTAGTAACCTCGAAGAAGCCGAACTTGTCGAGCGTCTGTATATAGCGCTCGGGCTTTTCCATCACAGGCACAGCCACACCGGGCGCCTGATCTTCTACGATAGCGCGCTCAGCGGGGTTGTCGTCCGCGAAGACAAAGCTCTCCGGAAGAAGTGAAAGCTCAGCCGCGGTCTCCATGATGTTGAGGCTCTTGGGCTCCCAGTTGGCCTTTATGACGGCGAAGTCCTCCGGCCTCAGAGCGCCGTCCGGATGATTCAGTCCCGACAGCGCGTTTTCGCGGTCGTTTTTGGAGTTTACGGTCAGCAGAACCCCTAATTTCAGGTGAGCCTTGATATATTCCTGAAACTCCCGGTACGCCTGCCCCTCCGAGGTCTCTTGCCCGACTGCTATGCCGTTCACGCCGTCATCGCCCACGACGCCGCCCCAGAGCGTGTTGTCGAGGTCGAGGGTCAAAACTTTTTTGTTTTTGCCGTATATGGATTTGACAATATTGGATATGTTGTGCGCAAGCAGCGGTATGGCCGGAAGGCAAAGGGAGTACTTGTACATATACCAATAAAACGGGTCGGCCCACTGTTCGAGGCCGTAGCTTGATGAGATGTAATTGATGTCGTTTATATAAAAGTTGCCGCATTGCTGAGCGTACTCGTAAAACTTCATGTTGAGCCTCGTTATGAAGTTCACCCGTCCGTGGATGTCCGACGCCTCTTTATTGCCCATCAGCCTGTAAAACGGATACTCGAAGTTATTTTGTATTATGGAGCAGCCATAGCCAGAGCGCAGCTTGTCCCAAAACATCCGAAATTTTTGCGCCTCGGCGTTCAGGGACTCGTCAATCTTCGCCGAGTCGTCGTCAGGCTCTGGGTATCGCGTGATATTGCGGTTTGATGTATGGACAACCGCAATATCGGGCGCAAATGACACGAGAGACGGCGCGTCGAACATGACGTCCTGCCAATATTGTCCGTACTCGGACTCGTAAAACGCGGGCTTTATACCATAATTCAGCAAAAAAAGCTCCAGTATCTCCATTATGTCGCGCGTCGTGGAACCGCCAAGCAACGCGATGCGCTTCTCCAAAAACGATGACGGAAGATTTTCGAGAAGTTGTTTTTTTATGGATTTTCGCTTCGCCAGTATTTTATGAGGGTCAAAGGGGATTTTCAGTAAATCGTGCGACATGATAATTTATACCTTCCTTATTTTTGCTTATCATACAGCATCCGGTAGACCTCGATGTTGCCGGAGACCTTCTGGACGTAGTCGCACGTTTCGTCGAAGCGCACTTCCTCTATCCAGTAGTCCGAGGCCAAGCCGTCACGGCCGTCCGCGAGCCACTTTCGGGCGTTGCCGCTTCCCGCGTTGTAGGCGGCCATTATCCAGTCTTTGCGTGTGAACTGCTTGCCAAGCCAAGACAGGTGCGACGCGCCGAGCGTAATATTGTCGGTGACGTTGAAAACATCGTATTTTCCAAGTCCGGCGCGCTTCGCCTCGCCCTTTGCCGTGCCCGGCATAAGCTGCATAAGGCCGGACGCCCCGGCATGGCTCAAGGCGGAGGGCTTGAAAGCGCTCTCCTGTTTCATTATGGCCCACATAAAATTAGGCTCCACACCGTATTTTCCGCAAAACGTCTCCACCTGTTTTCTGAAGGGGCGCGGATAAAGCCGCTCCAAACCCTTGCGGTACACCGATGTCCCCGACGTGAAATGCCTTGTGAGCAAACGCGCGCCGGCATAGGCTTCATCAAAAAAAGCGCCGTCGCCGCCGAGCCATTCTGATAACGATATAGAGTGATAGAGCTCCCGAGCCGTGGAGTTGGGGCGCTCTAAAACCATCTTGGCGAAACGGATGAAGCCCCACTGTTCGAGCGTAAGGGCTTTGTTTTCAGAGGGCGTGAGCTTTACGGATTTTCCGGCCATTGCAAGCTCCGGTGGGTCCCCGTCCAAGAGCTTGACCGCACCGGGACGAGCCAAAAAAGTATAGACTGAAAGCGGGTGATTTCGGGCGAGACGGGAGTAAGTTTTATCGGATTCGGCTGTCAGACCAAGGGAAAGCTCCGCCGCGCCTATCCAGTAGAGAGCGCGGGCCTTCCATGTCGAGTCGAGGGACGGAGAGTAGACGCGTTTCCACCACATAAGCGCTTCTTTGGCGTTCTGCGCGTTCCAAGCGTCCCAGCCGCGCCGCCAAAGCGTTTTCACGGTGTTTATGGACTGCGGGTACGCCTGTATAAGCCCGTCCTCGATGGTTTTCTTTTCTTGTCCCTCAAGCAGCTCGGACAGCGCGTACATGGCGCGGGCCTGCACTTTGCCCTTTCGCTCTTTGACTATACGCCTCAATACGTCGGTCGCGTCTTTTTTGAGAGGTCCCGGCTTTTTAGACGTCCCGGCAAGCGCGCCCACGCGCCGCGCCGCGCTCTCCGCCCACGAGTTGCCCGAGACGGCCAGCCTTCCCCACAGATTCAAGGCGTCAGAATATTGCTTGAGTCTGTAAAGAGAGTACGCGCGATAGTATAAGGCTTTGCGATACCCAGAAGCGTTCTGCGGAACGGCGGCCAAGAGCTCCGCGGCTGTCTTGTTGTCGCCCCTGAGATAGGCGTGTTCCCCCATAGCGAGAGAAACCGCGGCGCTGCGGGGTTTTGGCGCGGCGGTCAAAATATCGTAGGCCGTGTTGTCCGACGGCGTCAACTCCAAGAGCGCGAGCGCGTCGGCGCTTCTGTCTCCGGGAAGTTTTACGAGTCGGCTGAGGGCAGCGATTTTTTGAGTCTTTGTCTCGGCCGCGGAAAGCATTTTTTTCAGGGGTTTTTCAAGCCCGTCCATTTTGCCGGTCTCCATAACGCGATACTGCGCGTAAGCTAATGTGTAACGCAAATCGGGAGGCGCGTTTTTCTCAAGCTGCGCTGACAGCTTCAGGGCGGCGTCGTATTTGCCGGTCTTCTCGTACCCCAAAATCAGCGTAAGTTCAGCATACGGACGAAGTTCGGCGGGAAAATTTGCGGCGTGTTTTTCCAGAACAGCCACGGCCTCGCCCCATTTGTTTTGCGCGGACAAAGCGTTAGCCATAAGAGAACTCTCTTGCGGCGAGGGAGATTTCAGGGCTTTATAAGCCGCGCTCAGAGTCACCCAGTCGCGCTTCTGAAAGGACGCGAAAAGAGAAGAATCAGCGCGGGCCGCGGTATTTCCCAGCAATAAGATAAAGATTAAAAATGATAAGACGGCGGTTTTTAGTTTATTCAAAACTACAATCTCCTTAATAAAGCTATTGATATTACTGTTTCAATAGGATACAAAACCTACCTCGCTGTCAGACTTCACCGCGTTTTATTGGCTGCATCTCCGAGCAAGAGCGTACACCATTCCATTGCCTCGGTCTCACACCCTTGCCGGCGATCGTTATTGACCTTTGGCCTGATTAAAAAACGGGATATAAAATGGCGTTAAAGTGAGTATAATCTAATATCTCAGGATGGACAATAGTCTAAATATCGCCCTTACCTGAAATGTTTTTTATATTCAATGAAAATCATCAGGCTTCCGGCGCAAAGCCAAAGATCCGACAGATTTATGAATCCGCCAACATAAAGCCAATCTATGACATAGCCATACATCAACCGATCGATCAAGTTCCCGAAAGCCCCGGCCCATAAAAACGCCGTCCCCGCCGCGCAAGCGAATCTTTTGCTCTTCACGCACAAAACGCTTAAAAAAACTATTCCTACCCACGCCGCGCCTAAGCTAATCAGTGGGTAATCCTTCAACAAAGAAAACGATATTCCGTAATTGAAATGCAACCGCAACGACGCGAACGCGGGAATCCCGTTCGCGAGGTCAGGCGCGAGGTGAAGCAACGCCCAATATTTTGTCGCCCTGTCGATAATCAGAAGCGAAATAAAAACGCACATGTTTATCACGCAATCCGCAACGCGAAAAAATCACCCGAGCCGAGCACGCCCACTGCAGAGCTTTTAACTCAGCTAAAGCTCAAAAGGCAATCTAATTCATAAGACATTGTATATCGTTCATAGATAGCCCGGAACTTTTAGCGATAATATCCGGCGGCACTCCATTAGATAGCAAGTTCCTTGCCATTTCCTTTTTGCCTCTCTCTTCACCTTTCTCCATGCCTTCCTCTCTGGCGTCGCGTATATGAATATCTCTTACCACTTCATCAATCGGCACCCATCGCATTTTCCATGTCTCCCTTACTTTAGGGTCAACTTTTTCGTCGTTGACTCTCAATATGTGAACGATGAACTTTAGAAGCGATCTTGTTTTTTCGTTGTCGTAGCCGCGTTCTCGCGTTAAATCAAGAAGCTCCAGAGAATACTTCCCGCGCTTTATCGGATCGCCCGCGTTGCCACCGGCGTCGAGCATTCGTCTGGCCGCTAAAACAACCAAGGCAAAGACGCGTTTATCCTGTTTCAATTCCTCTATATCGGCGCTTAGCACATGATACGCATTATACCTGAAATTCAGCGAGCTTCCATAGCACGACGAAGAATGAATATCTACAGTCTTGATATTGCCGGTGAATATAGCAAGCGAAGTCACAGGCACGCGGAACTTATCAAGCGCTCTGTAATACTCCTGAAATACCCTAAGCGAGAAGCTCTCGTCGGGCTTGTGCTGCTGCTCTATACACAAAGTCACGCACTGTGATTTTCCTCCGCTCAGAGGAATCTTAAGGCAGACGTCCATGTCTCTTTTGCCCTTATCCGTGCCTGAGTCTATTACTGGCAAAGCGCTGTCTAACATCGTTATCTTTTCTGAGTAATCCCTGTCCGATGCGAGGTCAGGCATAAAGAACGAGATAGCGTCATCTAAATTTTCAGCCAGAACGTCCTTCCAACTTTGATCAATCCATTTTTCGCTCATATCGTGCGCCGGATTATAGATTTTAGATAATTTATGATAGATTTCAGATAATTTATGATAACCGCCTCTTTTCATGTGTAGAATTATATCAAAATTAAGGGAATAGCGACGGCAAGGCAAAAAAATCCTCGCGCCGTTCCCAGTCACCCCATAGCCATTCGTCGTTCGTAATTCCCGCTCAATTAAAAGCTGTTCCTTTGTGATTTCGCCTCCGCGCCTTAATTGGCGTCGATCGCGGTTACGACGGTGCGCTCGACCCGGACGGGGTTCAGACTAAGCACAGGCGTCAGCGCGGAGACGACGGACATTACCTTCGTGGCGTCGGCGTCGCTTGTGACCTTACCGAGAGACACTCCGACAACCTTCTTGTCAAGTAGGTTTTTGCGAGTTTCGCATAAAAAAATAATGTTGCAACGTACTCGTAGTTTGCTACAATCAACAAATAAGTTAGGAGGGTTAGCTATTGACAACGTTTTTGAACACGCTCGTAACGTATGTGCCGGGGCATTGGCTGCGGCTTTACCCCATGTGGAAAACGCGGGACTGGAAAACGCGCGACATTATTATATTTTACGTATGCAATACCGCCTTTCAATTCGGCGGAGCGTTGCTGCTGCGGCAGTGGACAGGCGGAAACCTCGGGCTGTATAATTTAAGCATTATCGCGTTTGGCATCCCGCAGATGACTGTTCCCTTTTTCATTTTCCGGAAACGCTTTTTGCAGCAGCTCTTCCTGCTGGCTGTCAGTTACTGTTACAACACTATTGTCGTGGGTATCGGCAATTTTGTAACGGTGAATTGGGCGGGTGACGCGCCCGGCGGGATAGTGTCGGTTTTGGCGACTTTCGCCGTGGCCGCGCTCACCCTGCCGCCGCTTCTGCTGCTGTTGCGGCGCTTGTATTCAAACCCCGGCATTGCCCGCGCCACGCCTTTTTGGCGGCTGTTTTGGCTGCTGCCGTTTTTCTTTTTCGGCATAACCATGTTCACCAGCAGTTACTTTAGCGTGAACGCACCCCAAACTATCAGCTTTGTTTTAGTACGCGTGTTTGTCTACGCGGCTATCCTGCTTATTTGCGTGCTTATGGAAACCGCCGTGCGCTATGTTTCCGAGGCAGAGACCGCCAAACGGGCAAGCGAGGAAGCGGCGGCGAAAAACGACTTTTACCACAAAATGAGCCACGATATTTTAACGCCGCTGACCCGCGTTTCCACCAACGTGCAGATGTCCGTCATTTCGCCCGAAACCGCAAACGAGCGGCTGCGTGAAGCCCAAGCCGACGTTATGCTGATTGCGGGAATGGTGAATAAAGCCCTCTTTGAGAGCGAAGGAGGCGAGGACGAATGAGAACCCTGCTTTGCGTCGAGGACGAAAAGACCCTGCTCAAAAACAACCGCGAGTTTTTTGAGAAGCGCGGCTTCCGCGTCCTCGCCGCCGAAAATCTCAAACAGGCGCGGGAACATCTCGCCGCCGAAAAACCCGACGCTATTTTACTTGACATCATGCTCCCGGACGGCAACGGGCTTGACCTGTTGCAAGAATTGCGCGGAGCGGGAAACAAGGTTCCCGTGATTATGCTGACGGCGTGGGGCGAGCCGAAAGACGTTTCGCGCGGGTATCTATTGGGCGCGACGGCGTATCTCTCGAAACCGTTTGACTACGACGCCGTTGAAGCGGCGATCGAGGGGATTTTCAACAGTATGGAGCAAATGCCGGAAGTTATACAAAAAGCCTCTCTGACGCTGAAACTCTCGTCTATGATGGCGTTTGTGAACGGCAAAGATGTACTTCTCACGGGCAAAGAGTTCGCCCTGCTTCTGCTGTTCGCCCAAAACGAGGGCAGGACGATGAGCGCGGAGTACATTTACGAGAAAGTCTGGGGCCAGGAAATGATTGGCGAGGTGCGCGCTTTGAAGAAACGCATATCCGACCTGCGGGGCAAAATCGAGGGCAGCGGGTACGCGATAAACCCGATTCGGGACGCGGGCTATCGCTTCGAGCGCGAAGAGCCGCGTGGCATGACGAAATCCCCGGCTGTTTTTATACGGGGCGAGAAGGGCGTAAATGAGCAAGCGTAGCGCGTCAAGTCATAATTTTTGACACGCCACTTTGTACCCACTGCCGATATCGAGTCAAACTTTTCGCTCCAATTCATCGGGCTCGACATCAACTTCTATTCCATGAAGCTCAAGAAAGTACAAACAGGTCGCGAGTCCAGTTCGTTTATTTCCGTCGATAAATGGGTGGTTTTGAATGATGCAGGTACAGCCAACGCGGATTCAAGGAGGCCATTATCGCGTACTCCATGACGTCCGCCGTAAAGATCAATCTGCTCTATATGAAAGTCGATAACCTCGGCAAGAGAAAAGAAACTCGGCATTTTTATTTAGCCGGCCAGCTTTCTGAAGGTAGTTTCGTATTTTTTGTTGACTTTGGCGCGGATATTCTTCAAATTTACGAAGTAGATACAATATATCACAAAATTTTCTGAAAATAATACATGACTATAGGGTTGCTTCAGGAACACCTCAAAATTTTCGTGCCTCTCGTAGGGGCGACCGCCCTCGGTCGCCCGTGTCAGGGCAACGCGCAAAAGACGGGCGACCGAGGGCGGTCGCCCCTACATTTGGATTACGTCCTGAGTAAACCCTATAGTCATGAAATAATAAGAAGCCGCATCAGAGCAGAGCAAACTTATTAAAAAAGTTCGGTTCTATGTTTGAAAACGACAAGGGGATTATGTTCACGCGAATAGCCGCCGCGAAACAGACAATTTAGAGAGGTTCGGCAATTTTCGGTCTAAGTGTGCTATATAATGGAAAATGGAGAGTGAGAGGCCTATCTTCTAAGGCGTAATGCCTTATAATAAACACAAGATTCGGAGGTGAGAACCCATGACAAAGACAAACAAGACTGATATTCAGCAAGACGACATAGAAACACCTAACGGCGATTCTATCAAAACAGAACGCTATGACTATGACGGCTTCTGGAAAGACCTCATCGACAGGTTCTTTTATCCTCTTCTTAAAAGAGCCATACCTGAACTTTATGAAGCAGCGGACAGGGAAACCAAACCGCGTCCTCTTGACAAAGAATTCACGGATATTCTCAACACCGCCGATCCCACGATTCATACAAGTCCGCACTTTGCGGACTACGTTATGGAAGTGCCGCTTAAAAACGGAGAAGCTGAGTGGATAATCCTGCACTGTGAGGCTCAGGGACATGGCGGAGGCAACATATCCGAGAGGATGAATCACTATAAATGTCTGATTTACGGACATTACAGAAGAGAGCCCGTTGCACTCGCCATCATTACGGAGAAACGTCCTGTAAACGAACCCGCTTATTATTCGCATGAGCATTATGGAACCGAGAGCGTTTATAAGTATAATAGACTTGTATTGTCGGAACTCGACGACGACGAAATGATAGAATCCGACAACCCGATAGAGATTGTGCTTTACGCGGCGAAGTTCGCCATGCAAACGAAAGAGGAACTCAAGAAATTCAACTTTCTCCGCAAAACGATTGAGCTTCTCGGCGAACGAGGTTGGAGCTTGAGTGAGAAACGAGACCTTCTGCTCTTTACTGAGCGTATCGTCAACATAAAAGACGAAGCGTTGATGGTCAAGTACAGCGAGATTTTGCGACAATACAAAGAGGAGGGGAAAAATATGTATATACCGATAGCCTTGAGGGATCAAGCGGACGACCTGTTAGCGAGGGGCAGAAAAGAAGGCAGAAAAGAAGGCAGAGAAGAAGGCAGAAAAGAAGGCAGACTCGAAGTGGCCCGCAACTTGCTTACCAATGGCATACCGACAGATATTATCGTTAAGAGTACCGGCTTGCCTCTGGATCAAATCCAAGGCATGATGAACTGACAAACCAATCCATTCTCCATTCTCCATTCTCCATTCTCAACTCAAGAGAAAGGTAACGATTTAGACACCTTTCTCTTTTTTGCGTCTAAAAATGCTATTATGAAGTCGCCCATTGAAAGACTCGCACACGCGGGTCTTTTGTCGCGTTTTATACCATTTCCCGCCCGGAAACGGCGGGGCAAATCAATCGACAAATGGGCGCGAGAAAAAATTCGGCTGTTGCGCTGACCGCCGCGCTGCTGTTCGGCCTTATGCTGAGCGTCGCGCCGCGAAACAGACAATTTAGAGAGGTTCGGCAATTTTCGGTCTAAGTGTGCTATATAATGAAGAGTTGAGAATGGAGAATGGAGAATGAGAGACCTATCTTCTGAGGCGTAATACCGTATAATAAACATAAGGTATTAGGAGGTGAGAACCCATGACAAAGACAAACAAGACTGACATTCAGCAAGACGACATAGAAAAGCCGAACGGCGATTCTGGCAAAACAGAACGCTATGACTATGACGGCTTCTGGAGTGCGCCAGTTCGGTGTGCGTAATATAGTCGGGTGAGAGTCCCGACCTGATAAAGCTTAGCAAGCAGTCAGTACCAAGCCTTGGAGCCAAAGCCGTGAGGTGAGGTTTAAGCGTAGGCATGGG
>BOCC01000038.1 GCA_026002715.1 Synergistales bacterium | reverse complement strand
ACGCTGATGTTCTCACCGCGGTTGGCGGCGGACATAGACTCGCCGAGCCCGATGGCGGCAAAATCCCCGTCTCCCTGATAGGTGAACACCAAAGAATCCGGACTTGACCTTTTTATGCCGAAGGTCGAAATAGCGTCGGAGAGCTGCAAAAGCTGCGGTTATTGCGTCAGGTTTTGCCCAAAAGAGGTCCTGTCCGTCGGGGAGCGGGTCAACTCCAAGGGATACGAGTACGTAGTACCCCGGAACATTGACGCGTGCGTCGCGTGTAAGATGTGCGCGGTCATGTGTCCCGAAGCCGCTATAGAGATATATAAATAGAGGAGAGGGAAAGATGGCGAGGATATTTATGAAGGGCTGCGAAGCTATAGCGGAATCCGCCGTAAGGGCCGGATGCCGTTTTTTTGCGGGTTATCCCATCACACCCCAAAACGAAATTCCGGAGTATTTGTCGAGGAGGATGCCCGAGGTCGGCGGCGTCTTTGTTCAGGGCGAGAGCGAAATCGCTTCTGTTAGCATGGTGTACGGCGCGGCTTCCGCCGGATGCCGCTCTATGACCTCATCGTCGAGCCCCGGCATCGCGCTGAAGAGCGAAGGCGTTTCCTACTGCGCCTCCGCGCGCGTTCCGATGGTCTACGCGAATATATCGAGAGGCGGCCCGGGCGTAGGGTCGATTCAGCCGGCGCAGATGGACTATCTGCAGGCGACCAAGGCGTCAGGCAACGGCGGCTTTGAGATGATGGTATTCGCCCCGGCGTCGGTTCAGGAGGCCGCGGATATGACATATAAGGCCTTCGACTACGCGGACAGAGACAGAAACCCCGTGCTGATTCTCTGCGACGGCGTTATAGGCACTCTGATGGAGCCGGTTGAACTGCCCGAAATGAAAACGAGCGAAGAGGTCGCCGCAATCAAGAATTCCAAAAAGCCTTGGTCTTGTATTGGACATGGCTCGGATTACGCAACGAGAGCCTGGATTCAGCCGGGCCAATGGTCTACTGTCACACAGCAGCAAGAAAACGAGAAGGCCGCCGCCCTTTATGAGTCGTGGCGGAAAAACGACGCGCGGGCCGAAGAATATTTGACCGAGGACGCGGAGGTCGTTATCACCGCTTACGGTATATCCGCCAGGGTTTCAAAAACGGTTGTGGACATTTTGCGCGCGAGGGGCAAAAAGATCGGGCTCATCCGCCCCATAACCGTGCATCCCTTTCCGGTTCAGAGCTTCGAACGGTTAGATTACTCAAGAGTCAAAGCCGTACTCGACGTGGAGATGGCAATCCCGGCGTTGATGGCACAGGACGTGGAAAAAGCGGTAGGAGACCGCGCCCCGATTCATACCTGCCTGTGCAGCGGCGGCAACATCATGAAAAAAGAACGCGTCTTGGCGGCAGCCGAAAAGCTGTTTGAGCTTGTCAAATAAGGGGGCGAGCTGAAAATGGAGAAGATTTACTCGAGGACAAAAGGACTTCGCGCCGATGTTGTGGGCGGATTTTGTCCGGGCTGTATGCACAGCACGGTTATGAAGCTGATCGGAGAAGTCTTGGAGGAGATGAACCTGTTCGAGCGCGCCGCCTGCGTTCTCGGTATAGGCTGTTGCGGGCTCCATATGGATTATATGAGCTTCGACAACATAACATCCCCCCATGGACGCGCTTGCGCCGTGGCTACCGGCATAAAAAGGTCAAGTCCGGATTCTTTGGTGTTCACCTATCAGGGAGACGGGGATTTTGCCGCCATCGGGCTCGGCGAGTCTATGTCCGCCGCCAACCGCGGTGAGAACATCAGCGTCATTTTCGTCAACAACGGCATATACGGTATGACCGGCGGCCAGATGGCCCCTACGACGCTGATGGGAATGAGGGCGTCCACCGCCCCCGCCGGAAGAACCGCGAAAGAACACGGTTATCCTATGCACATGTGCGAAATTCTCAACCAATTGACGGCCCCGGCATACATCGAGCGCACCAGCTGCAACACGCCGCAGAACACCCTGAAAACGAAAAAGGCCATCGCGAAGGCATTCCAAAATCAGCTTGAAGGCAAAGGTTTTTCGATGGTGGAAATCGTGACGAGCTGCCCGACCAACTGGGGCATGGACGCCCTTGGCGCGCTTGAGTATATCAATGAAAAGATGCTCGCGGAGTTTCCGCTCGGCGTGATAAGGGACGCTCGGGAGGGTTAGGACATGGAGACTAATCTGCTTGTGGCCGGCTTCGGCGGACAGGGCGTCATGGTGCTCGGGAAACTCCTTTCTCACGCGGCCTGCGACTCCGGACAGAAAAACGTCACGTTCTTTCCCTCATACGGAGCGGAACAGCGGGGAGGAACCGCCAACTGTTACGTCGTCATCTCCGACGACGCGATAGGCGTTCCGGTCGGGGACACAATGGACGACCTCATTGTCATGAACGACCCCTCCCTCAACAAATTTATCGGCGCGCTGAAGCCAAGCGGCAACCTTTTTGTCAATAGCTCCATCGTGAAGGAAGAGATAAAGAGAAGCGACATCAGCGTCGTAAAGGCCCCGGTCACGGAACTGTCGCTGAAGCTCGGCAACCCCAAAGTGCTGAACGTCATCATGCTTGGCGTGTACGTCGGCTACACAAATATCGTAGACGAGGCGGTCGTGGAGGAAGTCATAGCGCGGCAGCTCGGCAAAAATGCGGACCTGATTCCGCTGAACCGGGAGGCCTTCCATATGGGTCTCGATATAGGAAAAGAGCGGCGGAAAGCCTGAATTTACTATGGACATTCGTGACGTCGCGCAATCACACAAAAACTTCATATTCGTCGGAGAGGCTGGCAGCGGGAAAAGCGAGATAGCCGTCAATTTTTCCAAACTGCTCGCGGACCTGCGCGCCGAGGCGGTGCATTTTTTCGATATGGATATGGTTAAACCGCTGTTTCGATCGCGAGACGTCAGGGAAACGATAGAGCGTGAGGGCGTCGTATTCCATAATCAGGAGCAGTTCATGGACGCGCCCACGCAGGTTGGCGGCGTCGTCAGCTCGCTGAAGGATAAAAGCCGGTATGTAGTGATGGATGTGGGGGGAGACCATATCGGCGCTCGGTCGATAGGCGGATTCGCCCCCTATATCAATAGCGGCGATACTCAAGTTTATTACGTCTTGAACATTTTCAGGCCATGGTCATTCGACATCGAGCATATTGACGAAACGCTCGGAAAAATTCTGGGCGTTTCCCATATTCAGCTTGATAAACTTCGTATGATAAACAACCCCAACAGCGGACGAACGACGACAGAGGAAGAATTCATCTCCGGGAGCAAGAAGATGAGCGCGCTGATAGCGCCCTATGCCAAAATAGATTTCGCCTGCGCGCGCGAGGAAATATATGAAGATGTAAAAAACAGCTTGGACGTGCCGGTTATGCCGCTTCACCTCTATTTGACATATCCATGGGACTAATATGGGGCTAATCGGCATATAGAAAGAATATAGAAAGAATATAGAAAGAATATAGAAAGAATATAGAAAGAATATAGAAAGAATATAGAAAGAATATAGAATCTGAAAAGATTTTAATGGGGGGTCTCAGATATGGACGTTACTCAAATCAAGGATATGGCTCGAAAAATGGCTGCGGGGGCGACCGAGATGCGGCGTTTTCTCCACGCGCGCCCGGAGGTTTCGTGGCAGGAGGTGGAGACAAGCCGTTTTATCGCGTCTAAGTTAGAAGAAATAGGCTTCAAGGACGTCAAAATCGGCACGGACGGAAAGCCCGTCGGTGTGGTCGCCGACCTCAAAGGAAAGAAAGACGGGCCGCTTATCGCGCTGCGCTCTGACATCGACGCGCTGAGCCTGACCGAGGAAGGCGATCTTCCCTACAAGTCGCAAAGCGGCGGCGCGGCTCACGCCTGCGGACACGACGGCCATATCACTATGCTGCTTCACACGGCGAAACTTCTGTACTCTATAAAGGACGAGCTCGCCGGCTCGGTTCGATTTATTTTTCAGCCGGCGGAGGAGAAGGGGGACAGGTCCGGCGCTCCCGCGATGGTCAGGGAAGGCGTTCTGGACGGGGTCAGCGCCATAGCTGGAATGCACCTCTGGGCGCACGTTTCGTCGGGCAAAGTTCAGTGGCGCGCCGGTCCCGTGATGGCCTCCGTGGACGGATGGAAGGTCAAGTTTACAGGCAAAGGCGGACACGGCGCTATGCCGCAGAACGCCGTAGACCCTACCGTAACATCGGCGAACTTCATTCTGGCCCTGCAGACCATCGTCAGCCGCGAAATCAACCCGCTCGAAACGGGCGTCATCAGCGTAGGAAAATTAGTCTCGGGCGATGTTATAAACATAATCCCAGAAAGCGCGGAGATGATCGGAAACATTCGCACGTTCAACCCCGATGTCCGCGACAAAATGGAGGCGGGCTTCCGGCGCGTCGCCGACGGAATCGCCGCGACGTACCGGTGCGGCGCGGAAATAGAATATACGACCCTCTACCCACCGGTCATAAACGACCGCGCGCTGGCCGAGCTGCTCAGGGACACGGCGGTTCAGGTGGTCGGCGAAGACAACGTCGAGGAGTCGCCGATGCTGATGACCTCCGAGGATTTCAGCTTCTATCAAAAGAAAGTGCCCGGCGTCTTTTTCTTCTTGGGTTCCGGCGACGAGGCGAAAGGGACGACCGTTCCGCACCACTCCCCGCGCTTCAACATCGACGACGACGTTCTCCCGACGGGAATAGCCCTGATGAGCTCCTTCGCCTGCGCCGCGTTAGAAAGGCGTTAGGGGCAGGGCGAGAATATGGAAAAACTGTTGATTCTGAATCCAGGCTCGACCTCCACTAAAATCGCTGTTTACGACGGCGAAGAATCCCTGTTTACGGAAAACGTTTTTCACAGCAGCGAGGAGATAGGCAAATACGACAAAATAACCGATCAGTACGAGTTTCGGAAAGAACTTGTTTTGAAGGTTCTCACGACGCACGGCATTAAAACCGGAGACCTGTCGGCGATTGTATCGAGAGGCGGTTTGCTGCCCCCCGTTGAGGCCGGAGCCTATGAAATCAACGAAGATATGGTCTGGCAGCTGCGGTACGCGCCGCAGAACGAACACGCATCCAATCTTGGCGCCGTCATCGCTTATTCTATCGCGAAAGAGTCCTCGCGCGCCCTGCCGGCATTTATTTATGACGCTGTGACCGTGGATGAAATGGCCCCTATAGCCAAAATCACGGGGCTTTCTTCTATGCGCAGAAAAGGCATAGGGCACAATCTGAACATAAGGGCCGCCTGTATGCGCTACGCGGACGAGAACGCAAAGCCATATTCCGAGTGCAGCCTTATCGGCGTCCATATGGGGGGCGGCATCACCACAGCCCTGCATCATTTGGGCAAAATTATCGACATCATCTCGGACGAGGAGGGGACGTTCTCCCCCGAACGCGCGGGGGGTCTGCCCAATTTCCAGCTCATCAAAATGGCCGCGTCGGGCAAATACGACTATGCCTCCATGATGAAAATAGTAAAAAGCAAAGGCGGCCTTATGTCCTATTTCGGAACCAACGACACCCGCCAGGTCGAGGAAATGGCGCAAAATGGCGACGAAAAAGCCAAGTTGGTCTACGAGGCAATGGCCTATAACATCTCAAAAAACATAGGTTCACTCGCTACTGTTGTGAACGGCCAAATAGACGCTATAATTTTAACGGGCGGTATCGCGCATTCTCAAAGATTCACCGGTCTCATAGAAAATCGCGTGGCGTTCATCGCCCCCGTCGTCGTCTACGCGGGTGAAAACGAGATGCGGTCTCTGGCGCTCGGAGGGCTTCGGGTTCTGCGCGGACAGGAAAAAGCGAAAACATTCAAGGCGGTCAGAGGCGACACGGTTTAAGCGGCAAAGAAAGGGGCCTTCATGCTTTATCATGAAGAACGTAAAAAAAGCGATTATATACCTGAGCGGCATGTTTTTGACCGCTATCGGCGTCAACCTCTCAAAAATCGGCGGCTTGGGCATTTCGCCGGTTTCGTCCGTCCCTTATGCCTGCGAGCTGATCTGGGGCGTCGAGCTGGGCGCAGCCGTCGCTATCATTTATATGATCTTGATCTTGCTGCAATTTATTTTGCTGAGGTTGTCGCGCAGGCGCTTCAAGCCCATTCAGCTTTTGCAGCTGATATGCACCTACGTATTCAGTTTTTTCGTGACTTTGACGGGCCCCGCTATGATGACCGGTTTCCTGCCTCAGCCTCCCAACTGGTTCGCCTCTCTCGCGTACTGCCTTGTGGGCGTGGTATTTATAGGCGCCGGAGTAGCTCTGTACCTGATTCCTATGTGGATTCCAATGCCGGCGGAGGGGTTGGCGGTCGCCCTCGTGGAGATCAGCGACGGCAAACTCCCCCTTCACCGGTGCAAGATAATTGTGGACGTCAGCCTTGTAACCGTTTCCGCCGCTCTGTCGCTGACATTTCTCGGCCGCTTGGTTTCAGTTCGGGAAGGCACGCTTATCGACGCGGTTTGCGTGGGCGGCATCGTCGGATTTGTCCATAGGCGCTTCAAGGAAAAAATTATGATATGGGTTCAAAAGACAAAACCATAGGGGCGAACCTATATGTCCGCCCCTATGGCAAATCACGCTTTTGCCATTTTGCGCTTGATGTAAGGGATGATTACGGGCGTCGTCCATATCAGGATGACTATTATGCCGAGGACTGCCGATATGGGGCGCTCGAAAAACGGCACCAAACTCCACTCCGACTTCATCATGGACACCATGAACGACCGTTCTAACAAATCGCCCAAGACAAGACCCAAAATCGCCGGCGCGACGGGAATGCCGTTGCACTCCATAAAATACGCCGCAACACCGAACACCAGCATAACCCCTATATCGAAGACCGAGTTGTTGATAGCGAAAGCCCCCACGACGCAGAACATCAATATGACGGGATAGAGCAGATTTCGCGGCACCCTCAGCACTTTAGACGCCAGCTTGATGGCAAGCCACCCAAACGGAATGAGCAGAATATTGGCCAGGATAAACGTGCCGTAGACCGCTAAAATTATCTCGGGGCTGCGGACGAAGATATTGGGCCCGGGCTGAAGGTTCTTCATATACAATACGCCTATGATTATGGCCGTGATGGAGTCGCCGGGAATACCGAACACGAGCGCGGGCACCCACGCTCCGGCGAGGGCGGCGTTGTTGGCTGCGCTCGCGGCGACAATGCCCTCATACGTACCTTGACCGAATTTTTCGGGCGTCTTGGAGAACCGCTTGGCAAGGCCGTATGTGACCCACGCCGCTATATCGGCGCCGGCGCCGGGCAGGATGCCGACGGCGGTTCCGACTATGCCGGACCTGAACATGTTCCCCCAGTTTTTGGCTATGGGCTCCCACACGCCCTTAAAAATATTGCCCGTCTGCGCGACAAACGGCGCTATACGCGACTCTTTGACAAGCACGTTGCGCAAAATCTCCGCGACGCCGAACATGCCTATCATGACGGGGATAAAGGAAAACCCGTCAAAAAGGTCGGGGTTGTCGAACGTGAAGCGCGGAAAGCCCACGGCCACGTCGATACCGACGCAGTTGAGCAATAGGCCTATCAAAAGCGACAAGAGGGCTTTGCTCGTGCTTCCCCCCGACACCATCACGGCGCAGGAGAGGCCAAAACACGCCAGCCAGAAATATTCATAAGTGGAAAAATTGAGCGCGACTTCCGCCAAGACGGGGGCCAAGAAAATCAGGATTATCGTACCGATGAAGCCGCCTATGACGGATACGGCGAGCTGTACGCCCATGACGCGGGAGGCCTGCCCCTGCTTTGTAAGCGCGTAGCTGTCCTCTACATACGCGGCGGACGACGGAGTGCCGGGGATGTGAATCAGCGTAGCCGGTATGTCTCCCGCAAAAATGGCCATAGCCTCCATAGCCACCATGGCGGCCAGCGCCGGAACCGGCTCCATAAAAAACGTCACAGGCACCAAAAGCGCCGTAGCCATAGACGCCGTGAGGCCCGGCATAGCGCCCACAAAGAGGCCGTACAAGGAGGCTAAGGCTATGACGATAATGACGTTTATGTCCGCCAGAAGGCCGGCGGCGTGAGTTAGGTTTTCAAATGTCAGCATGGCGTCTCACCAGTCAAAAAGAAAACAACCCGACGGGAAGCGGTACCATCAGCATTTTATTGAACATAAGATAAACGCAAAGCGTCGCGCCGAGGGACACCGCGATACTTACGGCAACGCGCGCGCGCAG
Source organism: Synergistales bacterium (assembly GCA_026002715.1). Lineage (GTDB taxonomy): Bacteria > Synergistota > Synergistia > Synergistales > Aminobacteriaceae > BNVG01. The sequence goes on along the minus strand of BOCC01000038.1, from coordinate 11,051 downwards.
CGTCAGAGTCAGTACAAACATTATCAAGAACGACGTGATAATGAAGCCGAGAAAATCGGACGCGTAAATATAAAACAACACGCACATTACGACGACCAAGAAATTACAAAAACCGTGCAGGTTGAACTCTGGCAGCCTTGTGACGAGCGTCTCCCCGTTCTTCGCGTTCTTTACGCCGCTCGGAATCTGAACGAGCCCCACGATGACGAGCAGTGCGCTCAGGATCATAGGAAATAGCGACGCTCCCGGGCGCCCGTCGCCCAGGTCGGGGAAAGACTGAGAATAGATAAATATAAAAGCGCCGCTGAGTATGGCGGCTATGCCGATAACCATGTTGTTAAATCGCATAAATACGCCCCCTTGTTTTATAAAAAACCGCCCTTGCGTTAGTTTGCAAGGGCGGTCGGCACTCTAGTTCAATAAAATTATTTCGATAATCCGGCTGCCTTCATGACCGACCCGAACTGCTCGTCGGCCGCTATCATAAATTCGCCCCATTCTTTCGCCGGCATATATTTTATGCCGTAGTTTTTGGTTCCCATAAATTCGATGAACTCCTTGCTGTCGACGGCTTTCTTCAGCGAAGCCACAAGAACGTCCGTTATATCGGCCGGTATGCCCTTTGGCGCTACGACCCCACGCCATGTGCCGACTGTCACAGGGACGCCAAGCTCTTTGAGCGTCGGGACGTCGGGATACTTAGGCGCGCGCGCGTCTCCCATGTAGGCTAAGACTTTCTCTTTTCCGGCATCGACAAGGGCTACGACCTCAGGCAAAGAGCAAGTCACCATGTTCACTCCCCCCGCCAGCAACTCCTGTTGGGCAGGGTTTGCGCCCTCGGTGGGTATCCAGCGAACCTGATCCACCGGAAGGCCCGCCCCCACAATCCACGCCTCCATAGCGAGGTGCCATATTCCGCCTACGGCTGTGCCGGAAGCTGTGAGTTTGCCTTTCGAGGCCTTGATATCCGCCATGAGGGCGTCGTAATCCTTCCAACTGTCAGCCGCAACCGTGATGGCCGCCGCGTCCATGTTGACGCAGCCGATTGGGTTGAAGTCAGCCGCCGTGAACTTTGTGAGCCCTGTCCAGTGCAACATTCCAAGCTCCGCCGTGCCAAGACCGATTGTATAGCCGTCCGGCTTGGCCGAGAGAATGGCCTGATGTCCCACTACGCCGTTGCCGCCCGTGCGGTTCACGACGTTTACCGGCACACCCAAGTCCTGTTGCATCAGAGTAGCCACGATACGAGCCACAGCGTCCGTGCCGCCGCCGGCAGCCCACGGGCAAATGAGGGTGATTGGCTGTTCAGGATACTTCGCGTAAGCCGTTCCTCCGACTAAAACCAGCGCCGCCACGAAAACAACAGCAAACAACTTCGTACACTTCTTCATTCTGAAAGCCCTCCTTTAAAATATTGAGATACTTGAAAACATTTAAACACTTAAATAGTGTAGAGTATTAGACTGAAAGAATCAAGTCCCCGCGTTGACTCACAAAAAAGTGCTCGAAATACAATCGTTATTATCTATGACTATACGCCAATGGGCTCGTTACGTCGGTGCCCAGCACAATACCGTCTGGAAGTTTAATGAGCGTGTAGACCGCGCTCACGGCGTAAAGGGCAAACACAGCCCGCTGTCCGAGCAGCAAAAAGGCGTACATGGAGTTCACCCTGAAATAAAACGCGACTGGAACGTTGAGCGTTCTTTTGAGATGATAAATGCCCTCGATCATCTGAGGCGTGAGGGCGGCCATCGCGTCAAGGGACTCGCTGGCGAAAACGCCAAAGCGCGCGCCGAACGTACTTTGTCTGCTCCATACACATCCCTCCTTTGCCGCCTTGCATAAAAAAATCCGCCCTTCGTATAATTAAAAGGGCGGAGCGATAATTTGTATGTAGTACAAATGGGTATATTTTTGAAATAGTCCGAAATACGCGGCAATTCTTTCGACTTTATCCAACGTTTCGAGTTGTCATTTTTTCGGTTCTCGCTCGTGAATTTCGCGGTATATTATCGTGGCGTAGCTTGTACCGGATTCGATTCTTTTCCCAAGAAGCGCGGACGAGTCTGTGTGTTCCAGTATTTCTCCCTTTGTTGCCCCCATATCGCGAAAGAGTCTCAGGACGAGAGAGGCGGTTCGCCTCGCGTCCACGTCGATGCCAGACACAGCGGAGCATTTGAGATTCGTCAAAACGCCGAGCGTCCGTTTATCTTCAATCTCCATTGCCTCCGGCGGCTTGTAGTGCGATAAATCCATGCTCAGGATTATCAAGTCGCCCTCGCCGAGAAGGCGGCCGATTCTGTTTCTCAGCATAAGAAGCGCCATATCCGGGATGTCAGGGCGCAGGACAATCGGGACGACCGACGCATTCGGAAAAAAGCGCGCGATAAAGGGAATGTGGAGCGTTATCCCGTGCTCGCGCGCGAAAAGTTTTGAGGAGAGTTCCACAATCTCCGACCGCCCAAGCGTTTCGACCGCCGCTTTGTCCGCTCCTGCGAGGCGCCAGTCCGCGTCGCAGACCGCCGCCCACCGCCGCGCCTGTTTGAAATGATCCGGCGCGAAGAGCCAGACGCGCCTGATTTTTTGCGCGTTTTGCCCGCTCCGTCCCGCCAATTTTTGGTAAAACCGCGCAATCATGTCAATCGCTAGGTCGTGATGCGGAACCACGCCGCCCAACATCACGCCCTCCTCGTCCCCCGCGTCTTCGGCAAAGGCTGCGGCCGATTCGAGGGCGCGCGCGACGATTGCCTCGTATGGCGAGGAAAGCGCGCGCCCTTCTGCCCAGGCGCGAACCGGGCACAGGAGAAAAAAGACGGCGAAGACTATGGCCGGACGGATAACGCTATTTCGCGTCAAGTTCGCCGTACCACGCCGGGTGAAGTTTTTTCAGTTCGTCCTCCCTCTCCTCGTCGTAGACTATCGTTCGCCATTCCTCGTCGGTCAGCCTGCCGTCTTTGAGGGAGCGAGCGAACTCGTAGTACGAATATACGTAACCCCGCGTTACGCGGGAACCTCCCCATTTGTCGTTGACGTAGACGTATATTTCGCGCGGGGTTCCGGTGGCGACTTGGAGCGCCAATCCGCTGAGGAAGTCAGTCGCTACGTCGGCAACGATGGCCATGCGAAGCTGTTCCCACTCGTCCCATTCGATTCCCCATCCGCCCGGCAGGAGAAGCGCCGAGCTAAACGCACTCGCTATTTCCTTTATCGAGGTGTAGTCGTCCAAAGAAAGCGCCTCGCCCGCGACCTCGCGTTGCGCGATATTCTCCGCGCTCGCGCAGAGTTCCTTGAACCGCGCTATCTTTTGTGTGTATTCTAAGGGCGTGATAATCTCAGTTGTGATTTTTTCGTATACGTCCTCTTCCTCCTCCTCGATTTCTTCTTCGCTCTCGAACGAAAATTTCCTGAAAAACTCATCAAGCCGGTCAAGCGTCGCGATTATTGCCTCGAAAGCCTTAGGGTCAGGTTCCACATAGCCGCGCGGCAGCGGCGGGGCGTATCGTGACGCCGGACCGTCAGGGCCTCCCATTTCCCCGCCGTCCTGTTTGGCGTAGAGTATAGTGTCGTGCTTCATTTCCGCCCATGCCGCCGACGCGGTAACGAGTTTCTTCCATTGCCAGGGGCCGGAATTGTAAAAGAACTGTTTCGAGCCGGAGGGGGCAAAATAATTTTTCAGAATATTGAGCCACGCCGTGTAAAAAGAGCTGTCATTCGAGATAAATCCCCCGATTTCACCCTTCAAAGACCTCATGTTCTCCGCGTAGGATTTGAGGTTCGAATTTTTCCCGGTTAGACCGTCCGCCGCGCCGGAACCAAGAACCGCCATCACGTCGGCGGTCTCCGGCATGTTGCGCGGGGTTTCGTCCGTGCCCACGCGGGGGGACGTAAGGCTATGGAAGATAAAAGCGTCAAACGTGAAACGCTTGCCTGAAACGCGGAACTCTTGTGTTCGCAACGCTTCTTCCTGTTCTTTAGAAATATTACCGACCGATTTGTCCTGGATTCTCGGGGCCGGAATGTTTTTCGCTATTTCTTCCGCGAAAAGCGCGATTTTGGCCTCGTCCCCGAGTCCACTGAAATCGCCGATCGTTTTCTTGGCGATGGCGCGGTACGCGGAGCCTCCCCCGTCGTCGGGAGTTCCCACCAAAAAATCTATAGGAGACTCGAACGACACCCACGTCTCACCTATCTTGTCCAAAACAAGTCCAATCAACGCCGCCGCCCTCACGTTCCGCGTTATCGGCCTGCCGTTTTCGTTGAACAAGCGGAACGCTTCTCCGCCGAGGAAGGTCGTAGCGCGAAAATAACGCTCGAGCGTCGGAGTCAGGGTGTAGTGCCCCCGGGGGCGATACTGCGTGTAGTCCGTAATCGCTCCGGTAATTTCGGACTCGCCCGTCCCGTCAGCTTTCAGTATTTTTTGAAGTTCCGTCTCCGCGCGGGGCGAAAGCGTAACCTTGCCGGGCCCTTCAGATAGAAGCGCCAGCGTCACGCCAAACATATCGCCCGCCGTGTCAAGGGCCTCTTTGCCCTCGGCCCCAACAAGGGTGGGACGCGCTTTTTCAAGTTCCGCTATGGCGGATACTATGCTTCGCTCAAGTGTCGGGGCGAAAAAACTCCATTCTAATTTTTGCAGCATCCTGTCGAATATCAGGTGATAGGCGTGCAGAAAAAGGTCGACCGTGATGAAGTCGTTTCTGTAACTGTTCCCCATAGCGTAAAGGTAGCTCATCTCGTCGACTGCGATATAGTCGGGAATCAGCGGCGCGGGGTCTATCCAGAATCCCTGCCTGATTAACCTGTCTTTCAGCGCGGCGGGTATTGTCTCGGCGGGAAGAGCAGTCATGGTTCGTATCCAAGAGGGGAACCACGCCGCGTCTATCTTCGACTCGTCCGGTGCGTGTTCCGCGACGGGCCTGAGGTCCGCCGCTTTCGCCCACGCGTAGCGCATGCCAACCCCAGTGGCGCCCTCGTTTAATGAGTCGAAACCCAACAGAATCCAGTTCGCGCCGTCCTCGGCGCGCTCTCCGAAAGCCGTCGCCACCTCGCCCTTGGCCAAGGTGAAGGGCGGACTATCCTCGTCGAATGTTTTGTTCCTTATAAGATATTTACTCGAAGTCTTTGCCGGTTGAAGCGACAAATCGGGGTCGTCTTTGGCGATAATGTAAAATGTTGGCCCGCTGAACGCCTTGTACTCCGGAAGGGCTTCGAGTCCGCGCTTTTCGATGAAGCCCAGCGAGCTCCCGTCCTCCGGGTCGAAAATCTCAACCCATGAGTCCGCGTATTTACCGGATACCGGCCCTACGGCAACGTGATTGCCGTAAACGACGTTACCGTTGCAGTCCACGTCCTTCTCAGCGAACACAAAATCCTGCTGATCGTATTCGTTCACCGCAATTTCATACGCGCTCGGAACGTTAAAAATGTACAGCAGATCCTCAATCACGCAAAAATTTTCCTTTTCCGCCTGGGCCGCGAACGCCGGGAATACGAACGTCAAAACCACCGCCATAATCAATATTCCATAAATAAACTTCCTCATAATGTCATTCTCCTTCCATATTTATATTACCTATTTATATCACCCACGCCGGGACAATCGTCGTAGCGCGGTCAATCGCCGACAGTTCACGCTTCGTGCAGATAACGGCGCCCGCTCCGCGCGGAATTTGGCTGTTGTCCAAAACCTTGAAAGCGCCGGCAATTTCAGGCTTTGGCGAAGCGGTTTTTTTGATTTCAATCGGGTGCAACCGCCCGCCCTCCTCCAAAACAACGTCAATTTCTTTGCCGTCCCTGTCGCGGTAGTAATGCATGTTTACATCGAGCCCTTTGTTTTCGTAACTTTTGATAATTTCGCTTGTGACGTAATTTTCGAGGATAGAACCGTTGATTGCGCCGTTCATCAGGATTTCAGGCGTGGAATATTTCGCGAGATACGCCACAAGCCCGGTATCGAAAAAATACATCTTAGGATGTTTTACCGTGCGTTTAAGCAGATTGTTCGAATATGGGCGCAGATAAAAAATCACGCCTGACTTTTCAAGCATCATAAGCCAGCGTTTCGCGGTGTCGTCGGTGACGCCCACGTCCCCCGCAATGTCGTGGACGTTCAGCGTCTGCCCCGCGCGGCAGGCGGCGGCTCGCAGAAAATCGGCAAATTGTAGCGAATCCACCCGCGCCATCATATCACCTATATCACGCTGGATATAGCTTTGCAAAAAACTTCCGTAAAACACATCGCGATTTGAATGTTTGCCGCTTATGAGCGCCGGCATGGAACCGCGCCATATGCGCTCGTACTGCCCAAGTGTGTCAGTGGGCGAACCGGACAGCGCGCGTTTTTGTAAATCAGGCAAAGACAGAGTGAACGGCCCGGTATCGGCTTGGCCGTAAATCTCGCGCTGAGAGAGGCCGGACATTCGCAAAATCGCGACCCGGCCGGCAAGAGATTCCTGAGCGAGTCTCATCAGGCTGAACGTCTGCGAACCAGTAATCCAGAACGAGCCGGCGGCGGCCCCCTTATCGACGGAGATTTTGATATAAGAGAACAGTTCAGGCGCGTATTGTACTTCGTCAATCAGCAGCGGAACGGGATTCAGCGACAGAAAAAGCTCAGGGTCGGTCTGCGCTAAACGGCGCGCTTCAATATCGTCGAGCGTGATATATTTGCGGTCACGAGCGGCGATTTTTTGCAGCGCGGTGGTCTTCCCGACTTGCCTCGGCCCGGTGAGAATCAGCGCGGAATATGACCGGGACAACTCTAAAATAGTCGCTTCGATATCTCGCTTGATGTACGCCACAAAAACACCGCCTGCTCGTCTAATATTCGACACAATCGTATTATAGCCGAAAAAAATTTTGTGACAACGATATAAAGTTTTTCACAGTTATTTTGATTGCGCCGCGCGCGAATACATGATAATATCCGCATAAACTCAATATCCTGACTTCTGCAGCAAACACCAAGAAAAAGACCACGTAAAGCATTGCAAAGCAATGTCTTACGTGGTCTTTTAATTTGATTAAAGTTGTTGTGAAATCAAGTTTTCATGTTGGAGAATCAGGTTTTTTAGTATCTCCAATAATTTTTCTTATATCGCCTAATCTCAGATATTTATGCCTCAGGTCTATTCCGAGTTTCTCATATATCGCTTTCGTAATTTCGTCGGCATAGTCAAAAACGTACCAATTTTCTTCCAATGCGGAGCATGAAGCGTTACTGAGACTTTCAATGATCCTTGAAGCGCTGTAGGTATTACCTAACCGTCGTTCTAAAATCCTAATAATCACAAGCGCCAGAAAGCAAATAAGAAAATGAGCCTGTATGTGGTCTTCTCTCGATAAGTAAACAGGACGGGTCTCGAGATCGGATTTTGTTACTTTGAACGATTCCTCTATCTTCCAAAGCCCTCTATAGATTTCAATTATCTCCTCGTCTGTTTTTTTGTACTCGCTTGTAACTATGGCGTAGTAACCGTCGAACTTTTCCTCTTCGCGCAGCTTCTCCTCGTCGAATACCGGTCTTTGGTCAGTTACAACAATCTCTCCTGTGTTTTTGTCATACTGAAGATTCTTCACGTATTTAGCTGCGCCGTAAGACGTCGCTCTGTTGTATTTACTCGGGTTGTTTACTAATTCTCTGGCTTTTATGAGTGCCGGTTCTCTCTCCGCTTTAGCCTTTTTGTCGTAGTCTTTGCTGTAGAACACGACTTGTTTCTCATCTACTCTGACTTTTTTGTTCTTGTCATTTACGTCACGTACAATGATTTCTCTTGGATATAGTCTTGACTTTATCTTGTAGTCATCGCTGATTTGTCTGTAATCGCTGTTGTCTAAAACATAATCCTTTAGCTCTTTATGTCCGCCCCGTACCGTCTGAGAATATACATAACCATCGCCCTTTATTAGGTTGAATGCTACATTCATTCCCGTGTTCATACCCTTGTCGGCGACAACTATGACGCGCCCGATGTCGTATTCTCTCTTTATCTTTGCGAGTAACGGAATCAGCGTGGAGCAGTCGTGTGTATTGCCGGGAAATAAATCATATGAACCTATTTTCCCGCCCAGTGTAACAATCGTATACTAACATTCCCTGAAAAATCAAGCGCTTTCGTTAAAAAAGCGCTTGACTTTTACCCATAAACATTGTTCATAATATGTATAGTATAACAATCTCAGGAGGTACACTATATGTCATACACGACAATCCATACGAAGAAGAACGGCGCACGATATATGTACAAGGTTGAAGGGTATTGGGACAAGGAGAAAAAAGCTCCGCGCAACAAACAGGTTTGTCTTGGGCGCATAGATGACAAGACAGGCGAAGTAATCCCGTCAAACAGAAAAGAGCGCACGGCAAAGCGCGCCGCGGTAGCTCCTGAAGTCACAGCAAGGTCTACTGTAATCGGTCCTTCTCTTTTGCTCGATAAAGTTGCCGGTGACACAGGCCTTTTGGCGGCTCTGAAGAAAAGCTTGCCGGGACAGTTTCTTAGGATTATCGCGCTTGCTTACTTTCTTGTTCAAAAAGGATTGCCATTGTCTAGATGTGATATATGGAGCGCGTCAAATAGACACCCCTATGTTGAAACAATAACTTCACAAAGCGTATCGGAATTACTCAGGAGTGTAACGGAAAGCGAGCGACAGATGTTTTTCAAGACATGGATGGCGCGTATACCTGAGAGTGAGAATATCTTCTATGACATCACAAGTATTTCATCGTATTCAGAGTTAAACGAATATATTAAGTGTCTACACAACAGAGACGATGAGAAAATGCCGCAAATCAACCTTGCTATGCTCTTTGGCCAAGACAGCGGACTGCCTTTGTATTACCGTAGACTCCCTGGAAGTATCTCCGATGTGTCTACATTAAAGACAACTGTGTCTTCATTAGATAAGATAGGTCAAAGCAAGTTGACATTCGTGATGGATAGAGGCTTTTATTCGGAAAGCAACGTTGACGCGCTGTTTGACGCTCGTTACTCATTCTTGCTTGCCGTTCCAAAAAGAAAATGGATAGAAGAACTCTATGATAAGTATAGAGATGAAATACAGAGCCACGAGAACGTTCACAAGACCGGCGAACACGAAACTCTGTATATGGCAACTTATCTGCACAAATGGAAAGACCATCGGTGTTACGTTCACATCTACTACAACGACGTTAGGGCAGCTGAGGAGAGGAGTAAGTTTGACGGAAAACTTGCGGCATGGCGAGACGAACTCGTGTCAAAAAGTGAGAAAGCCGAAAACACGGCAGTGTACAAGAAATACTTCATAGTCAAAGATACGCCCGCAAGAGGCAGAAGCGTAACGTTTAATGAAGAGGCTATACTCAAAGACCGTAAAAAATATGCTGGCTTCTTTTGTCTTATGTCGTCAAAGAAGATGGACGCGCTTGCCGCTCTTGAAGCGTACCGAAGGAAAGAAGCTGTAGAGAACTCTTTCGATGACCTGAAAAATCAACTCGATATGAAGAGGCTCAGGATACAGTCATCAGCCGCTATGGATTCAAGGTTGTTTATACAGTTCATTGCGCTTATTCTGCTCAGTCAAATAAGAAATATAGCAAAGAAAAACGAAGCGTTGAAGCATAAAACCATTCGTGAGATAATGGAGGCAATGGAAACAGTGACGGAGATAATATACTCCGGTAAGTACGGGAAAATCGTGACAGAAATAGACCCTCTTCAACGAGATATTATGGAGGCGTTTGGGGTTTCTATTGAGACATAGGTATACTGGGCGGGGAAATAGGATCTGAATCAAAAGCCGGTTCCATGTCAAAAAAGACAAACCGCCTACGGAGAGCGTAATCAATCATCGCAAGGCTTCTGTCTGCGGTGTTCATCATACCGATAATATGGACATTCTCCGGAACAAAGAAATCTTCGTCCTTATACAACAGACGCAGAGCGTTCTTTTCGCCGCGTTTGTCGTTCTCAATCAGCATGAGGAGTTCGCCGAAAATTTTGCTGAGGTTGCCACGATTGATTTCGTCGATAATAAAGAAATACGGCCTATCATCGTCATCTTTCTCGGCAATTTTGCAAAATTGATAAAACGGCCCTTCTGCAAGGCAGAAGCCGCGGCCATCAGGTCGATAACCCATAACAAAATCCTCATAGCTATAACTTTGGTGAAATTGAACGATTTTAACACGACGGTCGTCTTCCTTGCCAATAATGGAGAATGCCAACCTCTTGGCGGCAAACGTCTTGCCTACGCCGGGCGCGCCTTGCAGTATCACGTTCTTCTTGTGAAGCAGAAGTCCTTTCAGTATAGCGTATCGTTCCGCACTGATATAGACCTCTTTTAAGAAGTCGCCTTCTGAATAAGGAACTGTAGAAAAATAAGTTGACCATGGTGAATAGCCGTAAAATCATCACAACAGCGATAATGCTTAATGAAATGGTCAAGTTATTATTGCACAGTTCCTAACCCTTGCTGTTTTTCGGCTCGTCGTCATTTTCAGGCGAATATTCTTCTTCCGGCTCGTCGTAAATTGGCTCAAGGTCGCTGTATAGTGTCGATATCGCCTCGACAAGATTGGGGCGAATTCGCCACATCCATAATTTTTTGTTTTGCGCTTCACCAGGCTTCACCCCTTGGAATGGTATATTCCAAAATATATTTTCTCCGTTCTCTCTTTTCTGCGGTTCCTTACCGAGCTTATCCAAAATTCTTTTCGCTAAGAAAACTGTTATGCTTGACGCTTTGTTCGCATGAAACCCAAAATGAAGCCCAATATCTGTAGCTGTTGCCTGATGATTTGGGCGACGGTAGATATACTGTATCATTTCGAGTGATTCCGGCGTAAAAATACTGCTGTCGTTCAACAAATCAATCCACTCTTGGACGCTTAATTTGAGTATATCGGCTATATAAGCGCTTTCAACAATATTGGCCTGTAGTTCCAGGGCAAACGCATAAAAAAGAGCAACCAACCAAGGACGGTCGTTTCCACGATAATCCGGCTATGTCGCTTCGTTTGAAAACAACCACCTATCCACTGTTATAGATTGTTCTTCATGTATTCATAG
>BOCC01000037.1 GCA_026002715.1 Synergistales bacterium | reverse complement strand
CTGTAAGTTCTCCGAAATATTCGTGAATGCTTGTGGCTTTTAAAGACATATAGAGCTACCCCTTTCTTTTCTATGGAATAGTTCTATTTTTATCACTTCTTTTCTATAAGTTCAAGATCTGAGCGTGATTTTTTATGCGTTTGCCCTGGGTGTTTTACGTTATATCTATGGTCATGTTAGGTATACCGTTCTGGCTACGCCGGTGTTTGTCGCAGTTTATGAAACGGCCGTGTCAAAATACTCTGTTTACCGCACGGTACTCGCCCAAATCACAAGCCCCCGGCTCTGCTGAGGGTATGGTAGCTTTGGAACGAAAAACATAAAATAAAAAAACATATTGACTGACTAACTAAAAGTCTGTATGATAAAAATATCATATTTGAAATATTTGCAATATTTGAAATTTGTTAATTTTCAACGATTATGGCTGCCCATGAAATGTTACGGAAAAGAGGTGAGATGATGTTAGACAGGGATCTTGTTGAAAGGGAATATGGATATTTAGGCGAGGACATCTATTTAAATATCGCGTCAGTCGCTATGCCTCCGGCAAGAGTTAGGGATGTATGCAGAAACTTCTTGGATGATTATGTTTCCACCTTTTGCCGCAAGATATTCGACGATTTTGGTTCTATGCGGCGGAGGGCCGGCGAGAAGCTATCGAAACTCATAAACGCCGCGCCGGAAGAAATCACGTTCGTTAAAAACACCACCGAGGGCAATTCAATTCTGGCCTGCGGATATGAATTGGCGGTCGGCGGCAACGTCGTCGTTTGTGATCTGGAACACCCTTCCAATCTTTTCCCCTGGATCAACGCGCAGAGGAGAGGAATCAAGGTAAAGAGCATAGCAACCCGGCACGGAGAGATTCCGGCGGAAAGCGTCATTGCGGCGATGGACGGCGACACTCGCGTAGTGGCATTGTCGGCGGTGCAATATGGAACGGGATACTTCTCCGACCTGAAAATGATCGGCGAGGCTTGCCGTCGGCGCAAAGTCGTCTTCGCGGTGGATGCCATTCAGGGGTTGGGGAGATTGAAAATAGATGTGAACGAGTTTTGTATTGATTATCTTTCCTGCGGTGGTTTCAAGGGGTTGTTGGGCACATTGGGCGCTGGTTTCGTCTATTGCGATTCCGGCCTGATCCGGTCGATTGTGCCGCCTTACGCGGGTTATCAGAGCACGACCGGCCATGCGGAGCCTCCGGCGGTCACGCGCGATTTCGAGAACCTGCCTTGGCACGATGACGTTCGCCGATTGGAGGCCGGCGGGCAGAATACCTATGGCATCATGGCCATGGATAAGGGGGTTGAGCTGATACTGGAGCTTGGGATTGATGAAATCGAGTCCCATATACGCGGCCTCGAGGCATATATGCGGGAAAGAATCACCGACCTGCCTCGTCTGAAAATCCTCCGGCCCGCCGATCCCGCACGCTGGTCAGGGATAGTGTGCGTTCTCTTCCCCGAACATGCTTTTGACGCGGCCCGCGGCATCATGGAAAAACATAAAATCCACGCGACGCTGCGAAAAGGGTATTTGAGGCTCTCCATAGGATTTTACAACAGCCGCGAGCAGATGGAAATCGTGACTCAGGCATTGATGGAGTTATCTGTACGCTGCAATTAGGGCATGCTTAGATGTTCGGCTTTTTAGTATATGAAATGTGAGGTGTGAAGGATGGGTCTTTATCAAAGTTATAAAAAGTGGAGCTATATGAAAAAGGTCATGTCTTTTATAGCCGTCGGCGTCGTTCTGGGGGTCGTATTCGGCGAGAAGGTTATGGCTATCGACTTTTTTGGGAAGATATTTCTCAGCTTGATGCTGATGGCGGCTATCCCTATGGTCACCATCAGTTTAATCAAAGGAATAGCCGATCTTGGCGATATCCGATCCTTCGGGCGAATGGGAATGAAAATCCTCGTTTATTATTGTACAACGACTGTTTTTGCCAGCGGGATCGGATTGGGCGTTTCGTATTTGCTTGATCCGTCGCAGGGTTTTGACGTGCAAATGCAAACCTATGAGGGCGCGCTGGGCAATATGCCCGGTATCGGCGCCATCTTGCAGTCGTTCATCCCGTCCAATATTTTTGCGGCTCTCGCCAACGGACGTCTGGAGCAGATTGTCGTGTACTGCGCGTTTGCGGGCATCGCTATAATGATGATGAAGCCCGAATCCCGCGCGAAAGCCCTGAGCGCCTTAGATACTCTTTCTCAATTAGTCTACAACATCATGGATATCGTATTGGGTTACGCTCCCTTTGGTATCGGCTGCCTGATCGCGACGACGGTCGGACGCTATGGAGCCATGCTTTTTGGTTTTGCCGCCAAGTATATCGCGGCTAACTATATTTCCTACGCGATCATGATGGTGGTTTACGCTGTCCTTTTGGTGGTTTTTACGGGAAGGAACGCTTTCATCTTCTATAAAAAAGGCATACCGGGCTTCCTGATGGCCTTCAGTACAAGTTCGAGCCTTGCGACCGTGCCCACGAACCTGAAATGCGCCGATGACATGGGCGTGCCTGAATCTATCTACAGCTTTACTATTCCCTTACGTGAGTTTTTCATTATTTTATACTAGAAACTCCACTTTGGCCTCGTGAAGCATTGCAAAATAAGGGTTTATCAAAATCACTATTACGACTGCCTGGGGTTTATAGTATATTTTTTACTATAAACTTCAACTCGTAAAATTGCTGAAAATACTAGTTTTTTGCATTTATAGTAGAAAAATATGAAAAACTCACGTCCCTTAGGAGCCCAGATTAACAAGGACGGTACGGCGATTATTTTTGCCTCCAATTTACTGTTCGCGGCGGCTGTCTTCGGTATCAAGCTGACGCCGTCTTTAGTTATCAGCGCCATGTTTATGATTCTCATGCTGACCACCGGCCAAAGCGGTGTGCCCGGCAGCGGCGGTTCCAGCACGGTGATTATGTTCAATACTTTGGGCATCCCTCTTGACATGGTGGGCATTTTTTCCGGCCTTGTCCCCGTCGTGGACATGGGCAACACCGCGATCAATTGCTACGGCGATCTTGTGGGCACCGCGATTGTGGCCGATTCAGAGGAGAAACGCGCCAGAAGACTTTCTCAAAAGGCGGTGTAAAATATTGTTTGTCCGAGTAGATCACCGCTCGGACAAATTACAGGATTCGAGGTAACGGTATGGAAATAAACGACGTTTTCTTCAAAAAATTTATAAAGAATTTAGGGAATTTCTTAGGAGAAAAATGCGAAATCGTTGTTCACGACTACCGTAATGGGTTCGAGCATACAATCACAGACATCGCCAACAACGAGGTGACGGGGCGCAATGTGGGTGGCTGCCCAAGCAGCGCGTTTATCGAAAAGTTGGAAAACGGAGGCGAAGAAATCGAGCGGAATCCGATTTATTTCATCAAGCACACCAAGGGCAAAATCATCAAGTGCTGCTCGACTCTGATCCGAGACGCCGATAACAACGTTATCGGCGCCGTATGCGTCAATTTTGACGTATCGGATTTTATTTTGTCCCAAAACACAGTCGCGAGTTTTGTAAAATATACTCCGGAAGTCATGGAGGCCGGGGAAGACGATATCTTGGTCAAAAGCGTGGATGAGCTTATGGATTATTATATGGGGATGGCGGAAAAAACGGTCGGCAAGCCGATGTCTCTCATGGACAAGGATGAAAAAATCAAAGCGCTGCGCTACTTGGATAGTAAGGGTGTCTTCAAGATTGCCAAAGCCAACGTTTCCTTGTCCGAGGCTTTGCAGATATCGAAATATACGCTGTACAGCTATTTGGAAGAGGGCAGAAATACCGACCATCAAAGTTGAACGTCAGGATGGCGGAACATGCCTTTCAACAGGAAAGGGGATTTGTAAGATGAAAAACGTGGCGATTATCGGATGCGGCAATCTCGGTTCCAGAATTGCCGTTGGTATTTTTGATGATTTTAAGGACGAATATACGTTGCTTGGTGTTTTAGACAGAAATTTATCGGCATCCGACGCGTTGAGCCGAAGATGCCGTTGCCGCGGTTTTGCCAACTTAGAAGAGATGCTGGAATCGAAGCCGGATTACGTGGTGGAAGCCGCCGCGTCGTCCGTGTTGAAAGATATGGCCATTCCCGTGCTGCAAAACGGCGCGGATTTGATCGTTCTTTCAGTCGGCGCGTTTGCCGACAACGAATTTTATGCGGCGGCTCTTGACGCGGCCAAGCTGCATAAAAGAAAGATTCACATCGCGTCCGGGGCCATCGGGGGATTTGACATCATGAAGGCGGCCATGATCAGCACGGGCGGCAAACTTGATGTAAAAATAAGGAATATTAAAAATCCTAACGCTCTCAAGGATTCGCCGTTCCTAAAAAATTCAGATATTGATTACGAAAAGCCGACGGTAATTTTCAGCGGAAACGCCCTGAACGCGATTCGAGCGTTTCCGCAGAACGTAAATGTCGCCGTGGCGCTCGCCATTGCCACGGTAGGCGTGGAAAATACCCATGTGGAAGTCGAAAGTGTTCCGGGCAAGGCGGACAACACCCACAGCATAGAGCTGAAAGGCGATTTCGGACGAGTGTTGATAGAGACGACGTCGGCACCATCTCCGGAAAATCCGAAATCGAGCATTATAGCGGCATATAGCGTTTTGGCGAAGCTGAAAAACTTAAACGACGCAATAACTTATGGTTAATGGTATTCTCAGGGTTGGGGTAAATTGGTAAGTGTGTAAAATAAAAATACTTGACAACAAAAAGCCGCCGGTCTATACTCATTCGGCGCTCTATGAGGATGACGCTCTAAAAAATCGCGTCAAACTCAATGACTTGTACGATCTTTACTCTCCGCTTCTCACGGAGCGTCAAAGAGACGTTTACGAGATGCGTTATTTTTCGGACCTTTCGCTTGCGGAGATTGCGAGTTCTCTTGGGGTCAGCCGTCAGGCCGTCCATATTCTGACCAACAGAACGGCGGACAGGCTTTTATCCTTAGAGAAAAAATTAGGTTTTGCGGCTAAGGTTTTGACCATGGAAGATAGAATCAGCGAACTGGAGGCGGCTATGCGATGTTTGAAGCCCTGAAAGACAGATTAGAGGCGGCGTTCTCAAAACTTCGGAGCAAGGGGAAACTCTCCGAGGCCGATGTCGACTTGGCTTTGCGCGAAATACGCAAGTCGCTTTTGGAGGCTGACGTCGATCTGAAAGTCGTAAAAAGCCTGACCGAGAAAATCAGAGCCCGCGCCGTGCAGCTCGACGTATTGGAGTCCATTTCGGCGGTTCAGTATGTTTCTACGGTGGTCTATGAAGAGCTCGTCTCGCTTATGGGTGAAGAACCCGTGCCTCTTGCCATAACCCCGAAGCCCCCTACGGTCATTCTGATGGCCGGCCTTCAGGGAGGCGGTAAGACCACAACGACGGTCAAATTGGCCTTGCGCCTCAAAAACGGACATAACCCTTTAGTTGTAGCCTGCGACCTTCGCCGGGCGGCAGCCGTTGAACAACTGCGTGTTCTGGCGGAGCAGTCAAAGGTGGCGTTTTTCGGGCCCGCGCAGGGGGAGACCGACGTTTTGAAAGTGGTTGCCGGCGCGTCCCGTTATGCCGAAGATCATATGAACGATATTCTCATTTTAGACACCGCGGGCCGGCTTCACGTAGACGGCGAGCTTATGGATGAACTGTCAAATGTGGCGCGTGCCTTGCCGCCGCACGAAACGTTGCTCGTGCTGGACGCTATGACGGGTCAGGAGGCCGTAAGAGTTGCCGAGGCGTTCCATAAAGTGTTGAAGCTCACGGGGCTTATCCTGACCAAGATGGACGGAGACGCAAGGGGTGGCAGTGCTTTGGCGGTTCGGGCCGTCACCGGCGTGCCGGTGAAATTTGCCGGCGTCGGGGAGGGCTCTGACGCGCTCGAGGTATTTGACGCGAGACGCATGGCCGGGCGCATAATGGGTATGGGTGACGTCCAGGGTCTTTTGGAAAAAGTTCAGTCCATAGACACCGGCAGCGTGGAAAAGATGGCCGGCAGTATCAAGGGCAAGGATTTCAACCTTGAGACGCTTTTGCTCCAGTTCGAGCAGATAGAGAAGATGGGGCCCTTAGGGAAGGTTTTGGATATGATACCCGGCTTCAGCCGCATAAAGAATTCAATGTCGGGCGGCGGAGATGATATAGACAACTCCGCTATAACCAAAAACAAGGCCATAATCCAGTCCATGACCCGTATAGAGAGGCGCAACCCCGCTATCATCAAAGGTTCGCGCCGACGGCGCATAGCGCTTGGCTCCGGGACTTCGGTTCAGGCTGTCAATAAGCTGCTTGCTCAATACGAACAGATGAAGAAACTTTTCAAGACATTTTCATCCGGCAAAAAGGGTGTCAATCTCAAATCTATTTTTGGCGGAGGTCGGAAGTTCGGATTCTGATTCTTGTTCTTGTTTTACTCAATTTTAGGAGGTGTTTGTTTTATGGCGGTACGTATCCGTTTATCGCGTTTTGGAAAGAAAAAAGCTCCATTTTACAGGCTTGTTGTGGCCGACTCCCGCTCGCCGAGAGACGGGCGTTTTATTGAATTGCTTGGAACCTACGATCCTATGACCGACCCGGCCACGGTTTCCGTAGAGGAAGAGCGCGCCCTTCATTGGCTTAGCGTAGGCGCCCAGCCCTCAGAGACAGCCAAGGGGCTTTTGAAGAAGCAGGGAATTTGGGAAAAATTTGTGGCTTCCAAGAAAGCGTAAATAGATTTACTAATCTGAAAAGTGTATAATGCAATTGTTTTAAAGTTTAAAGTTTAAAGTTTAAAGTTTAAAGTTTAAAGTTTAAAGTTTAACCGTTTTATGTACTTATTTCCGGGAGGTGCCATAATGGCCAGCTACAAAGAACTTGTCGAGTATGTCGCAAAATATCTTGTCACCCAGCCTGATGAGGTGAGCGTTGAGAGTAGCGACGGCGAAAACGGTATCAAGGTAATGATTCGCGTTTCGCATGAGGACGTTGGTCGCATTATCGGAAAGCGCGGAGCCACTATTAACGCGATTCGTCTGTTGGCTAAAGCCGCAGCCGTAAAAGCCGGCGAGAGGGTGGATGTCGATATCGTCGAAGAATAACGAGCGTATTCTCATCGGACGGGTTTCATCCGCTCACGGAATCAGAGGAGAGATTCGCGTCACTCCTCTGACCGATTTTCCGGAGCGCTTTCAGGATATGAAGACCATTGATCTTTATGCCGAAGAGCACGCGCTGTCGCCGTTACATGTGCTGCATGTGTCGCGTATGCGTTTTGACGGCAAGGGAGATATTATTCTTGAAAGTGACATAAAAGACAGGACAAGCGCGGAAAAGCTATCCGGGTTTCTTATTTTTGTCGATAAAGAAGAACGCGTCTCTTTGCCTGACGGTCATTTTTGGGTTGACGATTTGCTCGGGCTGACTGTCGTCGCGAAGAGCGGTGAAAAACTTGGCGTGGTCGATGACTATCTGTCGAGCGGCGGTAACGAGCTTTACGTAGTCAAAGATAATGCTGGCAAGTTTCACTACATACCCGCTGTCGGGGAATTCATAAAAAATATCGACATAGCGTCGTCCACGATAACGGTTAGCTTGATTGACGGCTTATGGTAAGTAAATGGATGGCTTGCGGTAGATGGCGTGTTTTTCGATCTTGACGGCCTTCCCTGAGTTTTTTGGCGATTTTCTTTCGACCAGCATAGTGGGGCGCGCCGTAAAAAACGGACTCTTGCATGTCGATTTGGTAAACTTGCGCGACTTCGGAAAAGGAAATTACCGACAAATAGACGACTATTCCTTTGGCTCGGGCGGCATGGTTTTAGCCGCTCCGGTGTTGAAAAACGCCTTGGATTTTATATCGGGCGCGTACCCTGACAAGCCGCTCGTCGTCTATCCGTCTCCTCAGGGTACGCTCCTGACGCAGGAAATCATAGAAACCCTCTTTCATCATAATCAAGTCGTGATAATCTGCGGCCACTACGAGGGTTTGGATGAGCGATTCGTCGAGCGTTATGTTGATATCGAGGTGAGCGTCGGCGACTGCGTTCTTACCGGCGGGGAGATACCGGCCATGGCTATAGTTGACGCGGTATCGCGTTTAGTTCCAGGCGTGGTGGGTAAGAGCGAAGCCGTAGAGAACGATTCATTTTATCGCGGAATGCTGGACCACCCTCACTACACGCGCCCTGCCTCTTGGGAGGGTATGGATGTGCCCGCTGTGTTGGTGTCCGGCAACGCGGCCGATATAAAAAAGTGGCGAAGACAGAACGCGGTGGAGCGCACCCTCAAAAGGCGTCCTGATTTGTTGTCGCGATCGGGACTCGGCGGATACATAGAGGGTGGGTTTTATGTTGTCTTGGATAGTTCCGTTTGCTCGAACTTCGTGTATACTGAGGCAGAGCTGAACGAGTTGACGGTTCTTTGCGAAGGATACGGAGTCACGCGCCTTTTGGTTGTCGCTTGGTCTCCTGCCAACAGAGATAAACTGCTCGGCTGCGTTCCCGAAGAAAATTTTGCAAAGGTCTTTCTCTCGTGGGGACGCGCTCTTGAGTGGGTGAAAAAAAAAGAGAAAACCGAGCCTCTTTGCGTAGGGCTATCTGGCGCGGGAAGCAAGGACGAAGCGTATCATTGGGTTGAACTCAAGCGCGTGTTGCTGGAGCGAAAAACTTCGGTCATTTTTTACCCTTACGCGCAAGGCGAGATTGGTTTTGAGCCAGATGTCCTTATGCGCGAACCGCAAAACGGGCGGCTTTCTGTAATTGGTAATGTCGCGGCCATTCTTGACCGCTTTATGGGCTGTTGAATAAAAGTGTTTGGTTTTGAATAAAAAGGAGGAGCTTTTATAGTGAACATTCTGGATCTCGTCGAAAAAAAATATACGCGGGGCGGTCTTCCCGAGTTTCGTCCCGGGGACACTCTCAGGGTTCATGTGAAAATTAAAGAGGGTACCCGTGAGCGCGTTCAGGTCTTTGAGGGCATAGTCATAGGCAGACAGCACGGCGGCCTGAACGAGACTTTCACGGTTCGTAAAATCTCGAGCGGTGTAGGCGTGGAGCGTATTTTCCCGCTTCATTGCCCGTCTATCGACAAGATAGAGATTAAGCGTCAGGGCAAGGTGCGCCGCGCGAAACTCTATTATCTGCGCAAACTCAGCGGAAAGGCCGCCCGTATTCAGGAGCGCAGAGAGTTCTAATTCAGCGTCTTGGGCTATTTTAGTTTTGCCGGGTGGTTCGCTTTCGCGGCGTGGATTTTGGCTGACACCGGAAAACGATACATTATGCCGCGTTTTGGCTCTCTCTGTGACACGCTGGACGAGCTTTCTTCCGGAGGCTTTGGGGCGGGACGTTGGGGGAGCCTTTTGTCTCGCCTGATTCAAATTATCATATCCGTGTTTTTGTCCTACATCCTGACCATATGGCCGGTTTGGAGCGTGTTGCGCTGTGTATTGTATACTCGCTCGCCCGACTCGAATTGGGCGCTTTATTTCATCACGGGGTTTATTATCTGCGAATACCCTCTGGGGAGCATGGCCAAAGCCCTTCCTTATCGCGGGTTTTTCATGTCCACATTCCATTTCGCCATATCTATGGGCGCGTACATTGTATTCTCGATAAACATGTCTCCGATAAAGACCGCGTATCCTTGGCTTGTGCAGCTTATGGGCATAGATTTTTAACAAAAATAAACGCGTTACCCGCTATGACGAAGGGTAACGCGTTAGCGCTTGGCTTGACATGGAATACAAATTGTAAATCAGATTGACAATTTGTATATATAGCTCTAAACTACTTGCATGGACGCTACTTATATCGCCCGTAGGGCTGAAAAAACAATTGTTAATCTATCTAAGGGATTTCCTATAGTCGCGATAACCGGGCCCAGACAGTCCGGGAAAACTACATTGGCGCGCCATGTGTTTGGCGACAGACCATACGTGTCGTTGGAAGACCCTGACAATAGGGAGTTTGCCGCCGTTGACCCCAAGGGATTTCTCGCTCGCTTCGCGGACGGAGCGGTCATTGACGAGGCGCAGCGCGTGCCGGAGCTTTTTTCTTGGCTTCAGGGAATCGTTGACGATAATGGCAGGATGGGGCAATTTATCTTGACCGGCTCGCGGCAGTTTGGGCTTGTCGAGGGTATAACACAGAGTCTTGCCGGGAGAGTCGGAGAAATTAAACTCTTACCTCTGTGTGTGCCGGAGTTACGCGAAGCCGAGCGCAACATAAGTGACATGGACAAGATTCTCTACGAGGGTTTTTACCCTGCTGTTCATACGCGCAATGTGAAACCCGAGCAATGGTACAACGCCTACATAGGGACATATCTGGAGCGTGACGTGCGTTCTATGACGGCGGTGCAGAACCTGTCAGCTTTTCAAACGTTCATCAGGCTTGCGGCCGGCAGGTGCGGACAAATTTTAAATCTCTCTTCAATGGGAGCCGAAGCGGGAGTGTCACACAACACGGCAAAAGCGTGGCTGTCTGTTTTGCAGGCGAGCTTTATCGTGTTCCTGTTGCAGCCATTTCATAAAAACTACAAAAAACGCCTAATCAAGTCGCCGAAACTGTACTTTTACGACACCGGGCTCGTTGCGCGTCTATTGGGAATAACCAATCCCGAGCAGTTAGCGCTCCATCCGCTTAAAGGAGGAATATTTGAAAGTTTTGTCGTCTCGGAGATTATGAAAAACTTTCACAACAACGCCAGGTCTCCGGGGTGCTTCTTCTGGAGAGACAGTAGCGGTCATGAGGTGGACATGGTTATCGAGGACAGAATGCGGGTGTTTCCCGTAGAGGTTAAGTCTGGAAAAACCATAGCGTCCGATTTCTTCAATAGCCTTCGCCGATGGAGAGATATGGCCGCCCCATATGAAAACGACGCAAGCGGCACACTGCTCTACGGCGGCGATGAAAACTACACGCGAGAAGGCTTTAACGTCGTCTCATGGGACAGGGCGTATGACATCAATGGAAGCCATTGAATTGATAAGAGTGACTATAAAAACACCGCCGTCTGGCATCTCGGCTATCCTTTGCTCTATGATCTTTTGGAAGAAGAACTGTCGACGGGAAAAATCACATGGCCGGAGGAGCAATCATGACGAAACCATCGGGAGCGGTATGGTTTTTGGCGTTCTGCGTCGAGATATACAAGCACGAAAAAAATATGAGCGGAAGGGACGCGTATAACTATCTGTCCCGCACGGGCGCAGCCGGTTATATCATACGGTGCTGGGAAGCCCTGCACACTACGGGACACTTATATATCATTGACAGCATCGACGACTATATCAAAAATCACGCCGCCGACGCCGTTATGTCTGCCGTAGGGGGGTTTTAGCTTTGATTCGCTCTCTTTTAGGCGTCGTGCTTTCCATGACGGAGACCTCTGTCGTGCTGGACGTGAACGGCTTTGGGTTGGAGTTGCTCTGCTCGCGGGCGGCTCTGTCTCTTTGCGCGCCAAAAGAGTCGGCGCGGCTCACGACGTTTTTGCAAGTATCGGAGGCGGGGGTGTTCTTGTTTGGCTTCGCGGACGACGCTGAAAGAGAGATGTTTTTGAAGATAACCGGCATAAAAGGCATAGGCGGCAGAACGGCCATGGCCATTTTAAGCGTCTTGTCCGTAGAGGACATCGTCCGCGCCGTGTCTTTGGCCGATATAAACACGTTTATGCGCTCTCCCGGCATAGGGCGCAAGACGGCGGAGAGGCTATGTTTTGAGCTTAAAAACAGCCTTTCGAAGGATTTCGCGCTTGGCCTCAAAGCGGGAGGCGCGTCCTTGCCAAGCAAGGTGTCCGACACGGTGGGCGACGCGCTGCGCTCGCTCGGCTTTGGGCAAGCCGACGTAACCACCGCGCTGGCCGTGGTGCGGGCGGCCTTGGGTGAGGATTTCGATAAACAAAACGAAGAGACGCTGCTCAAGGCCGCGCTAAAAGTATTGCAAAGCTCTTAACTACACCCAAATGCTAAATGTTTTGCCAAAAATACACAAAATAACTTGAGAGGATTCATAAAACTCGAAAACCGCCGCTTCCCGTCCACCCCCCCTGAACCAGCAAAATACGAATTCCCAGCTCTGTCATGAAATTATTGTTGATTGAGATTTATTCTGATATGATTTATATTAAGTTATGATTATGATATGGTGGTTTTGTAATTTGAAATTTCCGCGCGCAAATAAACGAAGAGAGGTTTCAAGGAGGTTTTTAATATAAACGGCATATTTTCACGCAATAATATATTCAAAACAAATTACGTAACCGGCGTGGAAGATCTTCCCGTACTGGAAGATCACGTTTTCGGTGAGGATATTATGGAAATATCCGTCTGGGACAGCTACGAGACCGCCATTGAGGAAGACTGGGCGCAGTTTATCAACATCGAGGAGGCCATGTAGGGCTCGCGCATTTTGAAGTTTATGAAGGGGCGTGTTTGAGCTGAGTCAGAACGAGAGAATATATCTCTCCCCTCCGCATATGAGCGGGGACGAGATGAAAATGATAGAAGAAGCGTTCGCCACAAACTGGATAGCGCCTTTGGGCCCTCACGTCGAGGCTTTTGAACGCGAAACCGCCGCTTTTGCGGGGGTGAAATCCGCGCTCGCTTTAGCCTCCGGAACAGCGGCTTTGCATTTGTCCGCCGAGCTTTTAGGTATCGAACGGGGAGATGTCGTCATATGCTCGTCTCTGACATTTGCCGCAACTATAGCGCCTCTTTATCACAAGGGCGTCGAGTGTGTATTTGCGGACGCGGAGCCCGAGTCTTGGAATATCAGCCCAAAAGCCCTTGAAGCCGCGCTTGCCGACTGCGACAAAAGGGGCAAACTGCCGAAAGCCGTCATTATAGTCAATCTGTACGGACAAAGCTGTGATATGGAGCCTATTTTGGCGCTGTGCAACCGCTGCGGCGCGCCTATTATAGAGGACGCGGCGGAGTCGCTCGGCGCGCTCTATAAAGGTAAACAGACTGGCGGCTTCGGAAAATTTTCCGTGTTTTCTTATAACGGCAATAAGATTATAACGACGTCCGGCGGAGGGATGCTGCTTTCGGACGACGAGGGGGCCATGGCCCGCGCCCGCTTTCTCTCCCAGCAGGCGCGCGACCCCGCGCCGTGGTATCAGCATACGACGCTTGGCTGGAACTATCGCCTGAGCAATATCTTAGCCGGAGTCGGGCGCGGGCAAATGTTACATATAGCCGAGCGAGTAGCGGCGCGTCGGCGCATCTTCGACCGCTATGCCATGGAGTTGGGGGACATTCCCGGTATTTCGTTTATGCCTGAGCCCGAATGGAGCCGCTCAAACCGATGGCTCACGGTGCTGACGCTTGACGAGCCGCTTTCACCTTTGTCCGTTTTAGAACACCTCTCAGGCCTCAACATCGAGTCTCGCCCTGTCTGGAAGCCTATGCACCTTCAGCCCGTTTTTGAGAAGGCCCGATATTTCACTCACGAAGACGGACGCGACGTCAGCGCGGAGCTTTTCCGGCGCGGGCTGTGCCTGCCCTCCGGATCGAGTCTCACCGAGTCGCAGCAGACGCGCGTAATCGACGCCGTCAAAGAAAACCTCGACCGCCAAAACAAAAAAGCATGAAGCGGCTGCTCGATATTCTGGGGGCTGGGATTGGCTTGGTTGTCCTTGCTCCTGTTTTTTTGGTTTTGGCTATTTTGATACGCCTGCGCATGGGCTCTCCGGTGATTTTCACCCAAGCGCGCGCCGGGCTTGAAGGGGCGGCTTTTACGGTTTATAAATTTCGTTCTATGAATGACAAAAGAGATGAGAGGGGTGAACTTTTGCCCGACGCGGCGCGGCTCACCGGTTTTGGACAAACCTGCCGCCGATACAGCCTTGACGAGCTGCCTCAGCTTTGGAACGTGTTGAAAGGCGATATGAGCCTTGTGGGGCCGCGTCCTCTCTTGCTTGATTATGTGCCGCTTTACGACGAAAGTCAGCGCCGCCGCCTGAGCGTCAAGCCAGGTATAACGGGCTGGGCTCAGATAAACGGGCGCAACGCGATAAGCTGGCCCGATAAATTAGCCCTTGATGTTTGGTACGTTGAGCGTCAGAGTTTTTGGTTAGATATAAAAATTATCTTTATGACAGTTTTGAAAATATTGAAACGCGAGGGCATATCCGCGCCTGGCGAAGCGACAATGCCGCGTTTTATGGGAAGCGCGTCAAAAAACCATGAATAACAAGCCCAAGAATGCCAAAAACGAAACCCCGCCTGACAACAGGTTTTTCACGCCCTCACGCTCTCAGGAAGACTTGGCCATACGCCCCACGAGCCTATCGAGCTTTATCGGGCAGGAAAAAGTAAAAGAAAAACTTCAGATTTATATTCAGGCCGCGAAGGGACGCGGAGAGCCTCTCGACCATGTGCTTCTCTATGGCCCCCCGGGTCTCGGCAAGACCACTTTGGTCGGCATAATAGCCCACGAAATGGGCGGACAGCTGCGTACCACCACGGGGCCTACGCTTGAGCGGGCCGGGGACTTGGCGGCCATTGTGTCGAACGTCGAGAATAACGACGTTCTCTTTATCGATGAAATTCACCGCATCCCAGCTCAGGTCGAGGAGATTCTCTATCCGGCCATGGAAGATTTTTCTCTTCATATAGTCGTGGGCAAGGGGCCGCTGGCTAAGACCATAAGTATGTCTTTGCCGCGTTTCACGCTTTGCGGGGCCACGACGCGCATGGGGCTTCTCACGTCGCCTCTGCGCGCGCGTTTTGGTATAGTCGAACAGCTTTCGCTTTATACAGATCAGGAGTTGTCTCTCATAGTTCGCCGCGGGGCGAGGGCTTTCGGCGTTGAGATTTTGGACGAGGCGGTCATAGAGATAGCCAGACGCTCCCGCGGCACGCCGCGCGTCTCGTTGGGGCTTCTGAAGCGCGTGCGCGACGTGGCCGCCGTGAAGGGATCGGGCGTCATAACGGGTGATATGGTAGACAAGGCCATGGATATGCTTGATATAGACCTAAACGGATTGAACGAGAGCGACCGCCGTATTGTGCGGACCATAACCGATCTTTTCGACGGAGGTCCCGTCGGACTCTCGACTCTCGCCGCCGCGATGAACGAAGACACGCAGACAATCGAGGTGTATAACGAACCCTTCCTGATTCAAAAAGGCTTGATTGAGCGAACCCCGCGCGGACGCAAAGTCACGAACAACGGTTACGCTTATCTCGGCAAGACCCCCATAATAAAAACCCAGGGCGAAACGCTTTTGCTGCCCTTAGACTTAGACGAAGACAAAGCAGGAGAAAACGCATGAAAAACAAGCATAAAATATTTCTCATATATCCTGTTTTCCGGATATTATTTTTTTTATTTTTGTTTTTGCTTTTTGCTCAAAATCAGGCGCAGGCGCGTGATATTTACGTCAGGCTGTCAGCGCCGAGCGGGAAGTTTTCTCTATCGTCGACCGGGAACATGACCATTACCGACGCCGCAAAGAAAAATCATACCTTGGGAAAGACCGTCACGCTGACCCGCTCCGGGGCTTTTGCCGTGAACGGCAAAAATAAATATTCTCTGCCTATACGTATTTCAAGCGGCGGCCTCCTGTCTTTCAACGGCAGAAAATATCGGGGTGTTTTTCTTCTTACAAAAAATTTTACCCTTATAGACACGCTTGACGTCGAGGACTATCTGCGCGGAGTGCTTCCGGCGGAGGCGGGGTCGAGTCAATCTGAAGAATATCTGAAAGCGCACGCCATCTCATCGCGCACCTTTGCCATAAAGAAAAGTCTGGGTCGCGGCACGCGCGGCTACGACGTCACGGACGGCACAGCGGACCAGGTCTACAAGGGCGCGGGCGTCGAGACGGGCGCCACCGACAAAGCCGTGAGGGCGACAACCGGCGAGGTGTTGACTTATGAAGGCGACCTCGCTTCCACGTTTTTCCACTCCGACAGCGGCGGGCATACGGCCAGCGTCGCCCAAGTCTGGGGACAGGACATACCATACCTGAGAGGCGTTAAAGAGCCCGTCTCGTACAACTCCCCAAACTCAAACTGGACGGCCAAAATATCTTCCGCCCAAGTTCAAACCGCTCTCTCCAAGCTGAAGGCAACAGTAGGCGCGGTCAGGGAAATTCGCGTTTCCGAGACCGACAGAGGCGGACGCGCCGCTATGTTGACTTTTGTGGGCAGCGGAGGAAGCGCCTCCGTCAAAGCCGGCGATTTCAGGATGGCCGTTGGGCCAGACACGCTTAAAAGCACGATGTTGACGACGGGCGCGGTATCGCCGAATCCATCCCAAGCGCCCACTATAGACAAGCCGGCGGTCCCAAATATACCCGCGCTCAGCCGCAAGGGCGCGCCGCCTGCCCGGCCACCCGTGAACACACCCGCGCCGCCGGTGCCTACGTCAGACGTACCGCTGTCGGAGAAAGAGGAAGACAGGTTGTCTCAAATGACGAGAGACGGTGTTTTCTCAGCCGCTGAGTTGATGGACATGCTCAAAAACCCCAAAAAACTGAAGGGTTATTTTTACCTTGGTTTGCAAAGAAGCGGACGCGTATCCGCCGAGACAAAGCGTCCGAAGGTTGAAATGCCCAATGTTTCGAAGGGTGACGATTTCAAGGGGCGAGTGGGTGAAGCCGTACTTGTTCCGGACAGCGCCGGAAATTTTACGTTTCACGGTAAAGGTTGGGGACACGGGGTCGGTCTCTCCCAATGGGGGGCTAAGACGTTGTCCGAGCAGGGCTGGACGGCGGAGCGTATATTGGAGCATTATTACAATGGCGCGGTTGTAAAAAAATTTAAGTAAATAAAAAACACCATCGTCCGATAATAAATTTGAAGGGGTTTCAAATAGGTTGTGGTATGATAGCTCCGTTTTATTTATAGTTAGGATAACGTTGAGTCGGTGGTGCGTATGAGAGAGATAATTTTGGCCGACCACGCCGGTTTTTGTTTTGGCGTGAAACGGGCTGTGGACGGAATCGTTCGGGCTTTGGCGGAAAAGGGCGCCGCTTGGTCCATCGGAATGCCTATTCATAATCCGCAAGAAGTCGCCCGCCTTTGCGCGCTTGGCTTGATGATAGTCTCTGATGTCCGGGATATTCCTGACGGGGCAAGGGTTTTTATTCGAGCGCACGGCGAGGCTTTGTCCGTGTTTAAAGAGCTTCAAGATAAAAACGCACACATTATGGATATGACCTGCCCTTTTGTGCAACGAGCTCAGGCGCGAGCCGGTGAGCTTTCCGCGCGGGGGTATCATATCGTGTTGCTTGGAGATATTCGTCATCCTGAGATACGCTCTATTCAGGGACATGTCGATGGTTCGATAGATGTCGTAGCCGATGAGACGGATGCCGCAAGATTGCCTAAAACGCGTCTTGCCGCTCTTATATCTCAGACTACACAGCGAGAAGAGCTTCTCGCCTCGGTGGCCTCAGCCTTGGTTTTCAGGACTGAGGAACTTCATGTTTGCAACACCGTTTGCCGCGCCACCGTCGAACGTCAGGGCGCGGTGCGCGCGTTGGCCGGAAAAGTCGACGGACTTGTTGTGATAGGCGGCCATGAAAGCGCCAACACCGCCAAACTGCGGGATATAGGCCTTGCCTGCGGTATGGACGTCATATGGATAGAGAATATAAACGAACTTAACGGGGGGTGGCTTCTGGGTAAGGGTAAAATCGGAGCGGCCGCTGGGGCGAGTACGCCGCTGTGGCTCATCACGGAAGTATGCACTAAAATTGCGAGAATGTAGGCAGCCAAGGGGGACATGTTGATGGAACAGGAGCAGATTTTGGAAAACGGCGCGGAAACCGCCGCGCAGGACACGGGCACACAGGAAACAATGGAGAGTATGATGGAGCAGATAGCGCTTTCCGACCTTCACAAGGGGGAAGTGCGAACCGGCACCGTCATTGGAGAAACGGACAACGGTTGGCTTGTTGACGTCAGCTATAAGTGCGAGGGTTATCTCCCCGCTAAAGAGTGGACTCATCGGATTTTGGTCGGTGACGCGGAAAAGCCCCATGTGGGCGACAGCATTGATGTTCAGGTCGTCAGCATTCGCGAGGGCGAGGAAGCGCAGCTTCTTTTGAGCCGCTGGCGTCACGAGTTCGACCGCCGATGGAGTGAATTTGAAGACAAACTCGCCCGGAACGATATTATTCAGGTCAAGACCATACGCAAGGTCAAAGGCGGCCTGATGGTTGATTGCTGTGGGCTTGAGGGGTTCATCCCTATTTCTCACCTTGCCGCCGACGGCCGCGGTGTAAATCTCAACAAGTTCACGGACGAGGTTTTTGACGTTAAATTGCTCGAGAAGGACCGCAAGAAGCACAGAATAGTGTTTTCCCGCAAGTCTTTGGTAGAAAAAGAAGCGGCTGAGCAGCGCGCTAAATTCTACGAGGACGTGCAGGAGGGGGCCATTGTCGAGGGAGAGGTCAGCAGCCTCACCGACTTCGGTGTCTTTGTCAACATCGGAGCCGTCGACGGCCTTGTCCATATGAGTGAAATCTCATGGAAGCGCAGCGTGCGCATAAAGGACGCGTTCAAGAAAGGCGACAAGGTAACGGTAAAGGTTATCGGGATAGACCGCGAAAACAACCGAATCTCCCTGAGCATTCGTCAGGCGCTCGGCGACCCGTGGGATTCCGCCCTCGAAAATATCCAAAAAGGCGCGGTCTTGGTAGGCCCTGTCACCAACGTCACGGACTTTGGGGCGTTTGTGGAGATAGAGCCCGGCGTTGAGGGGCTCATCCATATAGGCGACATCAGCTGGACGCGCATCCGTCACCCCAAAGAGGCTTTCCGCAAGGGACAGGAAGTGAAGGTGCAGGTGCTTGACATCGACCGCGACAAGCGCCGCATCAGCTTGGGCTATAAACAGCTCAACGACCCGTGGAGAGACTTGGACAAGAAATACCAAAAGGGGCAGGATATCACGGTGAAAGTCGTGCGCTTGGCCGATTTCGGGGCTTTTGTGGAAGTCGAGGAGGGTGTGGAGGGGCTTATCCATATTTCTCAGCTCAGCACGAAGCGCGTCGAAAAACCGAGCGACGTTTTGCACGAAAAGCAAGAAGTCATGGCTCGCGTCATAGAGGTCAGCCCGGAATCGCGCAGAATGCGCCTTTCTATAAGCGCACTCGAAGAGCCTGTTGCGGGCGCGGCAGACGCTCCAAGACAGCCGCGCAGCGACGAGCAGCGCAGCAAGAAGCCGAGGGGCGGACAGCGCGGCGGAGAGGAAAAGCAGCGTGCCCGCGTTGTGCAGGAAGAAGAAGCGAACTACACAATGGGCGATCTCTTCAAGGATCAAAACATCAGCAGAGATTAGCTGCGTTTTATAGGTTACATATCCGTAGAGGCGGCCTCTGGCCGCCTTTTTCTTTTTCGTTCAGCCTTTTTGCGGCGTCAATATAATCCGGCAATATCTGCGACAACGGCGTCAGCACAAAAAGCCGTTCGCGCATATACGGGTGCGGAATTTTCAAAATTTCAGACTCGTACACAAGGCTGTCGATAAGCAGGATGTCTATGTCTATAACCCGCTCACCCC
>BOCC01000036.1 GCA_026002715.1 Synergistales bacterium | reverse complement strand
TTCTTTCATCTCTACGGCTAATTCCGCGCGGCGCTTGGATGTTTGGGCCGACACTGTTTGTTTGCGTAATTTTAACACATAGAACGGCAATAGAATAGCGAGTTTACGCTCCTCAAGCTCTTTTATACCATGCTCAAGAAATTTGAACGACTTTACTTTGTAGTCATAACGTTCGCCTTCAGAAAACTCTAAAGAAAGCGTTACCTCGTCCGGCGTTTTCTTTGTCGTTTCCCAATAGATAATCCTTGCGTTCGGGAATTTTATCGATATTTTACTCCCGTCCTCCGATAGCGTTTTTGTACGCAGGGCCTCAGCCAAGCCGTACTCAAAGACGCGGACAACGATACTTTCGTCGTCCCCTATCTCAGCTTCGATATGATAAGCGTATACACCGCCTATGATAATGATGGTGTCTGATTGGAGGCGACGTAACTTTTTCGATACGGTTTCAGTGTTGGGATAATCAACAGTGCTGTCTAACGGGTGATTTGTGCCAAACAGACCGTTGATGAATTGAATGACCGCTGCGCCAGACAAGCGTATCAACTGCTTCAAGATCAAGTCAAAGATCTGCGCCGTATCGCGCTCTTGTTTTTTGCCTAACTCTTTCGTCACTGTACGACATCCTCCCGCTTCACCAAACCGCTTCACTTAGTCATGCCGCTATTTTATAGCAAAAAGCAAAACACCTCAACAAGACATTTTTAACGATGCGTTCTTGATGTAGTGTTTTTGAAAAGACGAGTGCCGTTTGGAAAGTGAAAGTTTATGAAACGGCCCTGATGAATCAACGCGGGGATTTGTTTGTGCGAAGTTTGGGTTGTATAATAAAAAGATAATTTACCGGAAAGAGGTGGCGTCATGAATCTTGGTATGGGAGAAATTGCCCTTTTAATTGTTTTGGCTTTGGTGCTGTTTGGGGCGAAGCGTTTGCCCGAGGTGGGGCGAGCGGCGGGAAACGCCATCAGAGAATTCAAGTCGGCTCTCAACACAAATGACACCGATCCAAAAGCCCCCGGCGATTCCGACAAATAAGGTAGGCGCTGACGACGAGGACAACGTCTGGCTTCCGCATATCGAGGAGCTCAGACGGCGTATCATAGTGGTTTTGCTTGTCTTTTCGGCCGCTACCGTCGGCGCGTTTATTTTCTCCTCGGAGATAGCGGACTTTTTGACCGAGCCGTTGGCCGCGTTCGGCGTTAGGCTCTACACTTTCGCGCCGGCGGAGAAGTTCATGGCCTATCTTCACTTGTCGGTATGGACAGGGGTTCTTTTTACCCTGCCGGTTCTGTGCCTCGAGGCCGCGCTTTTTTTGTGGCCCGGGCTCAGAGGCGGAGAGCACGCGTTTGCGGCCGCCGCGCTTTTTGCGGCGCCCGCGCTTTTTATTTTTGGCGCATGTTTGTGCTATCGCCTGCTTGCGCCGTTAGTGTTTGGTTTTTTTCTGTTTTTCGGCGCGGACGACATAGCGCAGCTCTGGGGGTTTCGGGAATATCTGTCACTTTTGTTTGACATAATGCTTGCCGCCGGGCTTTTGCTGCAGGCGCCGATTATTCTTTTGGCCCTTATGCTGACCGGTGTCGTTACGCCGCAAGGCGTCGCGCGTCGCAGGTCTTATATAATCCTGGGTATATTCACGCTTTCCGCCATTCTTACACCGCCTGACGTAATATCTCAGGTCGCGCTGGGCGTTCCGCTTTATTTGCTGTTTGAGGCCACGCTTGTCGCGGGGAGACTTTTTACGAAAAAAAGCGCTAAAAAAGAGTAGAATAGAAATTCTAAGGGGGCGGTGGTATGAGAAGGCGTCGCGTCGATTGGGACGAAGAAATACGCAAGACAGAAAGAATACGCCACAAGGGGTTTTTCATCTCGGCGATGTCGTTTGCTTTCGCTATGGCTTTGATCGCGGGCGCGCGCAGCATGGGCGACGGCGGCATTCAGATAAGCCGCAAAATAATCGTGGCGGCCTGTTTATGCGCGGCTTTTTTTATTTTTCGCGTTACGTGGAAGCGCAGGGAGCGCATGAAAAAAGAACAAGAGGACAGAGAAACCCTTGAAGCGCTGAAAAAGCTGAAAGAGTTGAGGATAAATTCTGAATGGGAGAAGAAATAAGCCGCGCGTCGACTTGCTCGGTTCGCTCAAACTCCGAAGAAGAAACTCTTTGCCTCGGGCGTAAATTCGGCGCGGGCTTGACGCCAGGGGTCACGGCGCTGCTTTTCGGAGACCTCGGGGCCGGAAAGACCGTGTTTGCGAGGGGCATAGGCGACGCGCTTGGGGTTGCGCGCGTTCACAGCCCGTCTTTTACACTGATCAATGAATATAAAGGCGAAAAATTCAGGCTCGTCCACGCCGACCTCTATCGCTTGGACGACGCCGACGACCTTGGTCTTGAAGAATATCTCGACGACGACGCCGCCCTGCTTGTCGAATGGCCGGAACGCTGGAGAAATCAACCTATGGACGACACAATAAAAATAAGTTTTGAAACAATAGAAGACGAGCCGGATAAAAGAATTATACATTTTTCGGCGTTAGGCGAGAGGGCTTTGAACACGCTAAAATATCTAAAGAAAGACCTGTTATGAGCGAGCCCAAAACATTTTTGCTGTCCGTCGACTGCGCCTTGCGCATGACAAACGCGGCGCTTCTCGGAGCGGCGCGAAATGGCGAGTGCGAGGTGCTGTCCTCTTTGCGCCTTGACGTCGGGCGTAAGCAGGCGGAGGAGCTGCCGCTTGCCGCGGAGCGTGTTTTGCGAACTGAGGGGCTGACATTTGAAGACGTCTCTGTCATGGCCGTGACAAATGGTCCTGGATATTTCACGGGTGTGCGCATAGGCGCGGCATACGCCGCCGGGCTTGCTTACGCGCTTGGCATACCGATAATTCCCGTCTCGACCCTCGAGATGATAGCTTGTCCGTACATGAAAGATATTTTGCGCCCGTCCGTCCTCTCTCTTGCCTATGCCGGAAGGGGGCGGGTTTACGCCGCGTCTTTTGGTATGGGGGACAACCTGCCGCCGGGCGACTATGGCAGAGAATCTCTTGAGCTATGGCTTGACGGCGTATCTCAGGCCCTCACTATCGTCTCAGACGACCCGCAAAAGGTTACGGACACTTTGGAGAACCCGAAGTTCTCCTCCGCCATTCGCCTCTCGCCGCCGGACGCGGCAGCCGCCGGGATAATAGCGTGGCGTAAACGCACAGAGGCGATATCGCCTATGGCGATGCGCGTTTCATATCTTAGGGAACCAACTCTTAGAGAACCAACCTTAAAAGAACCGAGGACGCTATGAACAATATACCAAACAACATAGGCAGCATAAGCGCTCTCACTCTGCGCGGGATGGAGGCCGTCCCGGTGGAGGTCGAGGTGGAGATAACGGGCGGGCTTTTCAATATTTCGATAGTGGGGCTTCCCGACGTCG
Source organism: Synergistales bacterium (assembly GCA_026002715.1). Taxonomy (GTDB): domain Bacteria; phylum Synergistota; class Synergistia; order Synergistales; family Aminobacteriaceae; genus BNVG01. Next base: position 16,532 of record BOCC01000036.1, on the reverse strand, counting down.
CGGTGAAAGAATCGAAAGAACGCGTTCGCGCCGCTCTCCGCTCCGTGGGTTTCGCGCTGAAGGGACATGTAGCCGTGAATTTGGCCCCGGCGGACCTGCCTAAAGAGGGCGCGTTGCTGGATTTACCCATATCGCTTGCCATGATGACAAGCGCCGGGCTGCTGAAACCGCGGGAACGCGCGTTTTATATGGGAGAATTGGCGCTCGACGGGCGGCTGAGGCGCGTCAGGGGAGCGGTGCCGGCCGCGTTTTTGGCCCGAAAATTAGACGCGCCCCTTTACGTTCCGCGCGAAAACGCGGGAGAAGTCGGGCTTGTAAGGGGCGTGAGGGCATACGCGGTAGACGACTTGGCCGAGCTTATCTCCATTTTGAGGGGCGACAAGGAGCCCGAGCCGATAACGGCCGGCGTCTACGGTGACGACTCGTTCACGGCAGACCCTGACTTCAGCGACATAAAAGGACAGGCGGCGGCGCGGCGGGCGGCGGAGATAGCGGCGGCCGGACACCACAACATCCTGCTGCTGGGGTCCCCCGGCAGCGGAAAAACACTTATAGCCCGCGCGATAAACGGTATTCTCCCTCCGCTCACAGACGAAGAGCTGATAGAGACAATGCTCGTGCGAAGCACTCTCGGCATTCCGCCCGAACCAGGCCGAAGGCGCCCCTTTCGCACCGTCCATTTTACGGCGAGCTCCGTCTCTATATGCGGAGGCGGAAGCTCTCTGAGGCCGGGGGAAGTCAGCCTTGCCCATCGCGGAGTGCTGTTTTTGGACGAGTTTACGGAGTTCAAGCGGGACCTCACGGAGAGCCTCCGCGCGCCCTTGGAAGACGGGCAGGTAGTGGTCAGCCGGGCATCAGGCACAGTCGTCTACCCCTCGCGCGTGCTGCTTGTCTTGGCCGCTAACCCTTGCGCCTGCGGACACTTGGGCGACGCGGTCGAAAAATGCGTATGCTCACGCATCGAAGTAGAGCGATACAAACGCAAGCTCTCAGGCCCCATTCTCGACCGTATAGACCTTCAAATATCCGTGCCGCGCCTCTTGCCGGAGGAGCTTTTGTCGTTTTCACGGGAGGCCGAGAGCAGCGCCGCCATAAGGGAGCGCGTCTGCCGCGCCCGCGCGGCGCAGCAAGAGCGGTGGTCGCAATACGGTTTTTCCTGCAACGCCGAGCTGCCGGAAAAAATCGTCCGTAAATGCCTGACGCTTTCGCCGGAGTCTCGAAACTACCTCACGAGCATGGCCGGTAAAATGCGTCTCTCAGGGCGCGGAATCAGCCGCGTGCTGAAGGTGGCGCGCACCATAGCGGACCTGTCCGGTGAGGACGAGCTTCAGACGCCGCACTTGGCCGAGTCTATCATGTACAGGCAGGGAAATATGCCATGGCAGTAGTCAGCGTCCTGCGCGCTCCGCGTCCGACACTCCTCTCGTTCCGTTTGGTTACTTTTACTTTACGCGTAAAGCTCCGTCCGCCTGAGCCTGAAATAAGGACTCTCTTCCCGCGCGGCCCGGCTTTTCCCCAAATCGACATCCGCGTACAAAAGCTCCTCCGTTTCGCCGGCCTTGAGCGATAGGCCGCCCTTGAAATCCGCTATCAACGACTGTCCGATGAAGTTCATCGCGTCCTCTCGCCCCACGCGGTTGCACATCGCTATGTAGACGCTGCTGTGCATCGCCTGCACGCGAATCTCCCACTCGAAAAGCTCCATAGGCTCTCCCTCGGCGTTGGCCGTCGGCACGAGAATCAGGTCCGCGCCAAGCGCCGCGCATGTACGGACGCTTTCCGGAAGGTGACGGTCGAAACATATGACTATGCCGACTTTGCCAAAGGGCGTGTCGTACACTTTGAAACCGTCGTTTGACGGCGAGTAGTAGTCCTGCTCGTAAAAACAGGGACACTGCATGATGTGAACCATCTTTGAAACGCCCTGAACGCGCCCGTCCGCGCCGATAAAGAGCGAAGCGTCATAATACGCGCCGCCCTCTTCGAGATAGACGTTAGGAGAGGCCATGATATTAAATTCTTTGCAAAGAGCGGCCATCTGAGTTATATATTCGTGCTTCACCGACAGCGCGAATCGCTTGGCGTCGCGCTGCTGCTGGCTGTGCTGCGGAAAGAACGGGGACAACTGCACCTCGGGGAAAAATATGAGGTCGGCGTTATTGCGCGCCGCCGTCCTGAGAGCCGAAATGGATTTTTGAAAATTTTCTTCCATAGAATCGCTCATTTTCATCTGCGACATAGCGAGTTTCATTGTTGCGTCCTCCTTGCGTAAGTGTGAGGCTTCGCCGATAATCATAACCCCTTTCGCGTATTGCTTCAAGTGCGCCGATTTCTCCTTGTTCAAAATCAATATCTCGTCTATAATAATGAAGTTTTTTGTTTGCCCTGCCTCTTGCGTATAGACAAGAGGCCAGTAGACCATAGGGAGGAGGTGTAAACGTGCGACATTATGAAATGATGGCTCTTTTGAGCGCTGAGATCGAGGAGCCCAAAACTGAGATCGAAAAGATCGAAGAGGTCGTGCGCGGCCTTGGTGGAACAATCATCAAGACCGAGATCATGTATGGGGGGAAAAAACGCTTGGCTTATCCCATACGCAAAAAAGCCGAGGGGCTTTACGTCCTTTACAATTTCGAGCTCGACCCGGCCCAGACATTTGAGCTAAAGCGTGTTCTTGGGCTTAGGCAGAATATCTATCGCCAGATGATCATCGCTCCGGACGAGTAAGGGCAGGGGTTTAAATGGCTACCAGAGGATTTAACAAAGTAGTCCTTATGGGAAACTTGGCGCGCGACCCTGAGATTCGCTACACGGTCGATAAGCGGGCGTGGGTGCGTTTTACTGTTGCTTGCGGCTATAGTTACAAGAACAAGAACGGTGAGTATCAGAACGACGCGGATTTTATACCCGTGACTGTTTGGGGGTCGCGCGCGGAGTTTTGCGCGCGTTATCTCAAAAAGGGAAGTTCTGTCTTGGTCGAGGGAAAAATCAGCGTCCGCAGTTATGAAGCTAAAGACGGCAGCGGCAAAAAATACTCTACGGACGTCGTCGCGTTTGATGTGTTGTTCGCCGGTTCCAAACGTGACTCCGAATCGGGTTCCGGCAGTTTCGGCGGCGGCGAACGAGGCGGGGACGAGGGTTTTCCAGGTTTTCCGGGCGACGCTAATTTCGGAAAAAGCATACGGGAAGAGGGCTTTGGCGGTAAAGGTATTGACGACGGGGATTTTGATTTCGGCGGCGGCAGTGGTAGCGGCGGCGATGACCCCGAGCCCGATATTCCGTTTTGATTTCTTCGTTTTATTGTATTTGTAGTTTACTGTATTTGTAGTTTATTGTATTTGTAGGGGAGGTTTTGCATATGGATGCCAGAGGAGAACGCAGTGACAATAGAGGGGACAGAGACAGCAGACCGGGTCCCGGCGGACCGCGCGGAATGCACAGGGGCGGCCCCAGAAGAAGACCGAAATTTTGTTTTTACTGCGTAGAGAAGCAGGAGAAAATCGACTATAAAGAGCCGGAGAAGCTCCGAAAGTACACCAGTGAGCGCGGCAAGATAATCCCGCGCCGCGTCACGGGAAACTGCGCCAAGCACCAGAGGCTTCTGACGGAGGCTATCAAGAGAGCCAGATATATGGCTTTGCTCCCTTATTCTCTGAACTGAGGCTTGTTTGCGGAATAGCATTGTTTAGAGGGGAGATGCCGTATTTAAATCAAGGCGTCTCCTTCTTGTTTTATTTTATTTGCGTTGCGGGGGGTATTATGCTCAAATCACCCATTTTTTTGTGTTTTTGCGGCGCGTTTACGTCGGCTGTGCTTTTTTGCGCCGGGGCTGTCGTCCCTTTTATAGGCGTGGCGGCTCTTTTGTTCTGTCCTGTGCCATTAGCCATTTTGGGCGCGCGCGAAAACGATTTTTTGGCGACGGCCGGCCTGGCGATGGCGTCTCTTATCCTGCTGCCCATATTTGGCGTGTGGGTCTCGCTTTATTTCTTTTTGGGAGAGGGCGTACTATGCCTTGGCCTGACTGTTCCGTTGGGGCGCGTAAAAAACGGCGTCGAATGTCTTTTCCTGTGCGTTGTCGTATCCATACTCTCAAAGCTGCTCCTTTTGGCATTGATGATGTCGCTCAGAGGTCAAAACCCGTTTATGATGGATCCGGAGTCCATGAAGGTCTTGCTATCTCAGATGACGCTCAGCTTTGGCGGAAACGCGGAAGAGGCTATACAAGTAGCGAGCCATATGGCGAAGCTGGCCTCGTGGATGCTGCCGTCGCTGATACTTTTTTCCTCCGTTTTCGACTCGTTTTTCAACTACAAACTCTGCGAGGTCTTGCAGCGCAGGTTTCACCTTCGCAGAAAATTTCCGCCTATAACGCCGTTTGACTCATGGCGCTTTCCCCGAAGTTTGCTTTGGGCGTTCGTCTTTGCCTTTATGCTGCCTTTGTTTATGGAGGAGGATGACGCGCTTGGCGGTATGATGGAGGTCAACCTCAAATTTTCGGTCTGCGCTTTTTATTTTTTTCAGGGGCTTTCCTTGGTATGGTGGGCTCTTTTGCGGAAAAAATGGCCGCGCTTCCTTCGCGTTATGCTGATGGTTTTGCTGTGCGTTCCGGTTCTCGGTCTTTGGGTCATCGGGCTCGGCGTGGGTGATATGTGCTTCGATATACGGGCCCGCGTTATGAACAAAAATAAATAATCATGAAGGGGCGATATAGATATGAAGGTAATATTAAAAAAAGATGTCGATAAAATAGGCAAAGCCGGAGAGCTTTTAGACGTTAGCGACGGATACGCGCGCAACTTCCTGTTTCCGAGAGCCTTGGCCGACGAGGCGACGGACGGAAATATCACTGAGCTGAAAACACAGCAAGAACGCCTCCGGGCCAAAGAAGACAAAGAAAAAGCCATTGCGCTTGAAAACAAAAAACATCTCGAGGGCAAGCAAATCACCTTGTCCGTGAGCGCCGGCGAGAACGGCAAACTATTTGGAAGCGTCACCGCGGCTCAGGTGGCGGAAGCCCTCGAGACACAGCTAAGCGTGAAGGCCGACAAGCGCAGCATAAAGCTGCCGGACGCGATAAAGCAGGCAGGCAGCTATAAGATCTCCATTCGCCTTCACGCCGGAGTGCAGGCCGAAGTTCCTCTTATTGTAGAAATCCAAAAATAAGCCATGCCGGTTGCGCCTGCTATGTATGATCGCGTAGCCCCTCAGAACTTGGAGGCGGAACGCGCCGTACTCGGCGCCTGTCTCTTGTCGCAGGAGGCTCTGGGAGTGGCTGCCGAGACACTTGGACCGGACGATTTTTATGACCTGAACAACAGGGCGGCGTTTGAGGTTTTTGCCGCTATGTACGGAGCCAACCGTCCGGTCGAGCTTGTCACGGTCGGAGAAGAACTTTCCAAGCGCGGCATTTACGAACGCGTCGGGGGGCAGTCGTTTTTGGCGTCTCTCGTCTCAGACGTGCCGACGACCGCGAATACCGAATACCACGCTAACATAGTCAAAGAAAAATCCATCCGCCGCCGCCTGATAGAGGCCGGAAACCACATCGTCAGGCTCGGCTACTCGCTTGAAATCGAAAACGATATGGCCCTCGACGACGCCGAGCGGGCGGTGTTTGAGATAGCGCGGCAGCACAACAACGTGACGTTTCGCTCGCTTGGCGAGATAATGAAGGGAACTTTCGACAAGATTCAGGAGCAGTACCAGAGAAGCGGCTCAGACGTCTTGGGTTTCGAATCGGGCTTCCGCGGCCTCGACCACCTCACCGGCGGGTTTCAGCCGGGCAGCCTGAACATCATAGCGGCTCGCCCGTCGGTCGGGAAAACGGCCTTGGCCCTTAATATGGCGCAGTTTGGAGGCGGCAAGACGGGAGACTCCGTTTTGATTTTCAGCCTCGAAATGTCGGGCGACCAGCTTGTACAGAGAATGCTCGGCTCTGAGGCTCAGGTCAACATCCACGCCATGAAGACGGGCGCTATGGGTAAATCCGAATGGAACAGCCTCTTGGAGGCGGCGGGACGCCTGTCGCGGGCTCCTATATATATAGACGACAACTCCATGCTCACCACTATGGATTTTCGCGCCCGCTGCCGCCGTTTCAAAGCGAGATATGAAAACTTGGGGCTTGTCATAGTCGATTATCTTCAGCTTATGACTCTGGGCGGGCGCAGGATGGACAACAAGCAGCAGGAAGTGGCTGAAATATCGCGTATGTTGAAGGGCGTGGCAAGAGAGCTGGAGTGCCCTGTTGTCGCCCTCTCCCAGCTTTCACGCGCCGTTGAGCAGAGAACGGAAAAGAGGCCGATGCTGTCCGACCTTCGGGATAGCGGCGCGATAGAGCAGGACGCGGACACCGTTATGTTTCTCTACCGCCCCGACCAAAACGAAATGCCGGACCCAAACCTCGACAGCGAGGCGTTTTTAATCTTGGCCAAAAACCGTAACGGCCCCACCAGCGATGTGAGGCTTGTCTTCAAGCGAGAGTACACGAGGTTTTACGGCGCGGCACCCTAAAGATTTAAGTGGGAATTTAATGTTTATTTATCAATATGAGGGGGAGTTGTTCCTTGCAATTACAGATATGGGCAGATACAAACTGGACGCTCATCATATCGATCGTCGCCGGCAGCGCCCTCCTTGCCTATCTTGGGGATATTTTAGGGTCAAAATACGGAAAGCAGAGAATCTCGATCTTCGGTCTCCGTCCAAAGCAAACGGGCAGCCTTATCACCGCGCTCACGGGAATTTTCATATCCGTAACGGTTTTGGTTGTATTGTCATTTTTTTCTCAAAACGTGCGCACCGCGCTTTTTAGCATGAAAGCGCTTCAGACGGAGCTGCAAAGCCTGTATGTTCAGCTTCAGAAGAGCCGCGCCGAGTCAGAGGAAACGCAGAGCGAGCTTGTATTGAGCCGTTTAGAGCTTGCGTCGAGCTTGGAAAATCTCAGCAAACAGCAGATTCTTTTGCAAAACGCGGCGTTGAGCTTAGATATGGCGCGGATTGACTTAGAGACGCTGCAAAACGACCGCGACGTGCTTAACAGCGAGAAAAACCGGCTTGAGGACGCGGTGGTTTCCCTGCGCGGAGAGTCGGAGGAGCTCAGGCGCGAGCTCGATGTGATGCGTATGGAGTCTATAGGCGTCCAGGCTAACGCGCTTTTGGCGCAGAAAATTATCCCGCCGGGGAGCGAGAGCGAGGATATACGTAAAATTTTGACGTCTTTGGCGGACGATACGCGAACTTTTGTCGTAAATAGACTTGAGGAACGCCAGCTATACACCCCATCTGACGTGACGTTTACGTTTGACGAGCGGGAGGCGGCGGACATTGTCGAGCTGGTCGCCGGGTCCTCTATGCGGTATTATGTACGCGCGCTGGCGGCTGAGAACGTCGCCGTCGGGGAAAGCATTAAGGTACGCCTTGAGGCTGGGAGGAGCTATCTTTTGTATAACGAAGGCGACATTATATACCGTAAACTCGTCGAACCGGAAGCGCCGGGCTTCAGCGCCGAGGGGTCTTTGCATGTATTTTTGCGCGATCTGAAAAACACAGCGATTAAAAACGGGGTAAAACCCGACCCTGCCACGAACAGCGTGGGCTCTTTGGAGGGCGAGGAGTTTTTTGAGGTGGTCGAAAAATTACACGGTATCCATGCGCCAGTAATCATCAACGCAATAGCGCTTGACGATATCTACACGGAAGGGCCGGTCAAGACTAAAATTGAACTCGAATAGAAACCATCATGATTTAAAGCCAAACGTAATCATATACACGGACGGAGGAGCGACGCCGAATCCGGGGCTCGGAGGGTGGGCCGCCATTCTCATCTCGCCCGCTCACGATAACCGCGAACGCGAGATGTACGGCGCGGAACCAGGCACCACTAACAATCGCATGGAGCTGACCGCGGCTATCATGGCCTTTCGGGCGCTGAAATACCCCTGCCGCGTCGAGCTGCACACCGACTCCACATATCTCAAAAACGCCTACACCAAAGGCTGGCTTGAAAAATGGCAAAAGAACGGCTGGAAGACCAGCTCAAAGGAGCCGGTCCTGAATCAGGATTTATGGACGGAGCTTCTTTCTATGTCCTCCGTCCACGACATAGAGTGGATATGGACAAAGGGACACGCCGCCGACCCGCTGAACAACCGATGCGACGCATTGGTTCAGCGGGCCAAAAGCGAATATGAACCGGATTGAAAAACAATCGGCGACATCATATTATTTTTTAACGGTCCCTAAATGCTGTGTATAGGAATTTAAGAACCTGTTTAATATCTTTTAACGATTTACGGGTTCGTATTTCTTCTTCTTGCCGGCGTAGGCAGGGGGCGCGACGTTATTTTTGTCCAGAGGGAAATATACTGGTCGTGCAGATACGCGGGGTAGTCTTGATTGGGCTTTGGGCGGACTATTAAAAAGACGTTTTGGTTGGATCCGAGGTAAGCTCTGATGGCTTTGGGCGTCGAGCAGTCTAAGACGACGACGTACTTCTCTTCGGCGAGACGCGCCACGTTCGCCGTCAGGGTTCCCATACCGCGCCAAACGCTCCAAGACGCCCATTCCTCATCGGACGGGCGGGTCATCACGCAGCCGGCAGCCTGCAGGATCGCGTTGCTGTGCCCTGTGAGGTCGTAAATTTTTTGTCCTTTCAAAATCTGTCTTCCGGCAAGGGTAGTGCTGGATATCCGAGCCGGAAACTCGGCCAAGCGCCTCTGATAATACGGGTAATTTTCCGGATCCCAGTCCGCTAAAACCATCAAAACGCGCTGGGCGATAAGGGGCATTACGGAAGGGTCTGACAAAAATGTGTCTATTTTGCTCTCGTCAAGCGGCAGCCGGTCGTATAGAGGGCGGTAGTTTGGGTAGATGTCTATAGGCAGCCCCAGCCCTTTGGCGTCTCTGTAATCAAACGCCATCAAGAGCGTCTCCGGCGGCAGGCTCTGCAAATTCCGCGCTCTTATGCGTCTGATAAGCTCACCCTCCTCGTTCCATTCCTGTATAGAGGTCACATGGACGTTCACCCCGCCTATAAAGCTCGCCAAGAGATTTAGCCACGGCGACGTCACTATTATCTCCATAACGGCGGAAGTGGCGCGAGCCGGCGTCTGAGCGCCGTCGGACGGCATCGCCAAATTTAGGCAAATCACGGCGCAAAGAATTGTTTTGAAAATTGCTTTGAAAATTGTTTTGAAAATAGTTTTGAAAATTATTCCGCAAAACCGGTTTTTCATTGCGCGCTCCTCAAGTCGGACAGCGCCCTCGCGGCGGCGTCTATTTCCGCGCCCTTGCGGCTTGCGCCTTCCCCCTCCCAAAAACGGCCGTCAAGATGAACCCGAACCTTGAAACACGGCGCGTGAGAAGGGCCAGTCATTGAAACGGTTTCGTACCGCGGCAGGGTTTTTTTGCCGGCTTGGACGAGAATCTGAAGGGTGGTTTTGGAGTCAGCCGCCTTTTCCACGGCCGCTTCCGCGTCAAAAAGATAGCGCCGCACGACAATAGACGCGGCTTCGAGCCCGCCGTCGAGATAGACCGCGCCTATGACGGCCTCGACGCCGTCCGCGAATATGGACGACTTTGTGTTGCCCTTAAGGGATTTTCCCTTTAAAAGCACGCGGCAAAGCTCCATTTTGTCAGCCCAGCGAGACAGGGCCTCGGCACTGACAAACTTCACGCGCAGACTTGAAAGCTCTCCCTCGTCCGCGTCCGGGTAAGTCTCGTAGAGCGCGTGGGCCGTTATGAGCCCCAAGACCGCGTCGCCGAGAAACTCGAGCCGCTCGTTGTTGTGGGGCAGGCCATTTTCATAGGCGTAAGACGCATGACAGAGAGCCGTATTCAACAGCCCTCCGTCACGAAAGAAGTAACCTAGTTTGCTTTGAAAATCATGAAGCGCAAAGTTATCAGGCTTAAACATAAAAAGCCGCCTACCGCTTTGGTCTACCCCTCATATTTCTGAAAGGCCAAAACCCCGTTGTGCCCGCCGAAACCGAAACTGTTGACCAAGGCCCGCTTGAAGTCTTTTTGTACCCCGCTGCCTGTGGCGATATTTATATCGCATTCCGGGTCCGGAGTGGTGTAGTTGATCGTGGGATGCACGTAGCCCTCGTCGATGGCCTGCAGCGCCGCTATGGTCTCGAGCGCGCCCGCCGCGCCAAGGCAATGTCCTATCATAGACTTTGTGGACGTGACCGAAATGTCTTTGGCGTGGCCCCCAAACACCTTGTGAATCATCAAAGACTCCATTTTGTCGTTGAGCTGCGTGGATGTGCCGTGCGCGTTGATATAGTCTACATCGCTGGGCTTCCAGCCGGACATCTCTATGGCGCGTCGAGTGGCGTATATAGCCCCCTCGGCGTTCTCGTCGGGCGCCGTTATGTGTCCGGCGTCGCAGGACGTGCCGTATCCCGTGAACTCAGCGTAAATATGCGCGCCCCGTGCTTTGGCGTGCTCGAGTTCCTCTAAAACCAGCACGCCAGCGCCCTCGCCCATGACAAATCCGTCGCGGTCCTTGTCAAACGGGCGGCTTGCCGTCTCGGGCGAGTCCATGCGGGTGGAGAGCGCTTTCATGGAGGCGAAACCCGCTATGCCTATGGCTCTGAGCGCGGCCTCCGAGCCTCCGGCCAGGATAACGTCGGCGTCGTCCCGCTTGATGGCGTGCATGGCCTCGCCCATGCTGTGAAGCGACGTGGCGCAGGCCGTGACTATGCAGAGGTTTGGCCCCTTGGCCCCGAATCTTATAGCCACATACGCCGTGGACATGTTGCTTATCATCATAGGAATAAAGTACGGGCTTACGCGCTTGCAGCCCTTCTCCATCATCGTCTTGAAACTGTTGAACGACGTTTCGATGCCGCCCTGTCCGCTTCCTATATACGCTCCGAACTTGTGCGGGTTCAACGTCGTAGTGTCGAGCTTCGCGTCCTCTACGGCCAAAGCCGCCGCCGCCACGGAGAACTGAATGACGCGGTCGGAGCGCTTGGCCTCTTTGCCGTCCATCCACCTCGTGGGGTCGAAGTCTTTGATTTCAGCCCCGATTGTCACCGGACAATCATAAAGGTCGAAAGTCGTGAGAGGCCCTATACCGTTCTTGCCGGCTCTGAGCGCCTTCCAGTAATCCTCTTTCCCATGTCCTATCGGGCTCACGGGACCTAAGCCCGTAATAACAACTCTTCTCATCTATATGTCACTCCTCAACGCAAAAACAAAAGTCATAGTTTTAGCGTTTGTTGTATGTAAAATTGCAGAATTTGTGTTGTAGATTTGATTGTTATCCTGAAAAGAAAGGGGGAGGCGTCCGCACTCCCCCCGATTAAACGTCCGAACATCCGTAAACGTTGGCAATCTTGCCCCGACTTATTCATCGACTCCGATTTTGGCCAATGTGTAGTTCGTCGCTTCGCCTACCGAGGTCAGTTTTTCGGCGTCCTCGTCAGGAATTTCGATGTCGAATTCCTCTTCGATCCCCATGATAAGCTCAACTATGTCCAACGAATCCGCGCCCAAGTCTTCCACAAAAGACGCCTCCGGAACAATCTGATCTTCTTCGACATCAAGGCGATCCACAATGATTTCCTTCAATCTGGAGAGTACTTCTTCCTTTTTCATTAAAATTCACCCCCTCCCAAGATATCTTTCGCTATTATCCTTAGCACATCGTCATGCCGCCGTCAATAGCCAAAACTTGTCCTGTAATATATTCGCTTTCATCCGAGGCGAAAAAGGCCACGGCTCGAGCCACGTCGAGCGGACGTCCCATACGGTTTAGCGGAATTTGAGCCAAGGCCGCTGTTTTGTTCGCGTCGTTTAGGGACTTTGTCATATCCGTCTCTATAAAGCCGGGAGCGACCACGTTGACCGTGATGCCGCGCGCGGCATACTCCCGCGCGACAGACTTGGCAAAGCCGATTATGCCGGCCTTGGCCGCGCTGTAGTTTGCCTGTCCCGCGTTACCGACAAGCCCTACCACCGAAGACACACATATGATACGCCCCCAGCGAGCCTTTACCATCCCGCGAATTACCTCTTTTGTACAGCGGAAAACGGAAGCGAGGTTTGTTTCGATGACGCGCGTCCACTCGTCTTCCTTCATGCGCATGAGCAAGTTGTCCCGCGTTATACCCGCGTTGTTGACCAGCACCTGCACAACTCCCATAGATTCTTCTATAGCCTTTAAGAGAGACGGTACGGAGGCAACGTCCGAAACATCGCCTCTGAACGCGCGAGCCGTTACGCCGCATGCGGCTATTTCCTCGCAAAGCGTCTCGGCGGCCTCCGCGCTGTTGTTATAATTTACGGCTACGTCAAAGCCTTTTTGCCCAAGTTCGAGAGCGACAGCCCGCCCTATGCCGCGCGACGCGCCGGTGACGAGGGCCAATCTGCGCGCAGCGCCTTTTTCGCCGTTTGCGCTACTCATTCTTGTTACCTGTGATATACTCGGCCATTGCCTCAAGTTCTTTGGGGGTGGAGGCAAACATGGTTACGAACTTCGCCGCGCCGTCTTTCGGCGTAAGCCCCTTGAGGCACCGCTTATTGAGGCCGGTGAGGACTCCTCCGGGGCCAAACTCCAAAAAGGCGTCCACGCCGTCTTTGGCCATCCTGATGACCGAATCCGCCCAGAAAACCGGGCTGTAAGTTTGCTCAAAAAGGGCTTTACGTATATCTTGAGCGAGGGATACGGGCGCGGATGACACGTTTGAGACTATAGGCCAGGCGGCGTCGCTCCATCTGTAATTCTCAAACTGCTTACGAAGCCGCAAAGCCGCCGGCATCATGAGACGGCTGTGAAAGGGCGCGCTGACGTTCAGCGGGATAGCCTTTTTTGCGCCGCTTGCGAGGGCCTCCGCCATGGCCTTCTCGACAAACTCCCTAACGCCTGATATGACGGTCTGCCCCGGAGAGTTGAAGTTCGCGGCCTGACACTCCATGTTAGGCGCCACCGATTCGCATATTTTGATAATCTCACTGACTCCGAGGCCGAGTATCGCCGCCATGCTCCCCACGCCCTCCGGCGCGGCGTCCTGCATCCATTCTCCGCGCTTATGGACGAGCTCCACCGCGTCGCGGAACGATAGAACCTTAGACGACACGAGGGCTGTGTATTCTCCTAAGCTGTGCCCCGCTCCGCACGTAGGGGACAGAGTGACGCCCATTTCCTTTTCTAAAACCGTCACGGCCGCTACGCCCATCGTCAAAAGAGCCGGCTGCGTGACGGCCGTGCGTTTCAGTTCTTCGTCCTGTCCGTCGAATATTATTCCGGTTATCTTAAACGACAACGCGTCGTCCGCCTCGTCAAAAACATCTTTCGCCGAGTGAAACGTGTTGTACAACTCAAGCCCCATTCCGATTTCCTGCGATCCTTGGCCCGGGAAGCAAAGAGCGTAATTCATAATAAAGCCCCCAATTTCCCTGAGATTTCCGCCGCCTCGACAAACAGCGATTCAATAATATCCTTTGCCGGGCGAACGTCATTGACCATAGCGGACGACTGCCCGGCCATTATGGACCCCCAGTCCTTGTCTCCGTCGACAACGCCGTCGCGCAGCCTGCCCACGCCCAGATTTTCGATTTCTTCAGGCGACGCGCCCGCCGCCTCTAATTTTTCAAACTCAGCGGTCAGTTTGTTGCGCAGGCACCTCACCGGATGCCCGGTGCTCCGTCCTGTCACCACAGTGCTGCGGTCGCGGGCGTCAAGCACGGCCTGTTTGAAGTTTTCATGGACCGCGCACTCGCTACAGCATATGAAGCGCGTACCGAGCTGAACACCCTCCGCGCCCAGCGCGAACGCCGCCGCTACGCCCCGTCCGTCGGCTATGCCGCCCGCCGCTATCACCGGTATTGAAAGGGCTGAGGCCGCCTGCGGAACAATGGCCATAGTGGTGAGCTCGCCGATATGGCCTCCGGCCTCCATGCCCTCGGCCACAACGGCGTCGGCGCCCTGTTTCTCTACGCGACGGGCCTGAGCCACGGACGCCACGACGGGTATGACGACGGTTCCGAGCGGTTTGAGCCTCTCCAACACCTTGCCCGGCACCCCGGCACCCGTAGTCACGACGGGGACTTTATATTGAACGGCTAAATCCAAAGCGTCAGGGACATTGGGCGACATCAGCATGATATTCAAGCCAAAGGGCTTGTCGGTCAGCTCGAAAGCCTTTATTATCTCTTTTTCTAAAAGCTCCCGCGGCATAGCTCCTCCAGCTATTATGCCAAGCCCCCCGCCGTTGCTGACGGCGGCGGCCAGCTGCGCGTCCGCGACCCAAGCCATAGCGCCCTGTATTATCGGATATTTTGTCCCAAGAAGTTTGCAAATTCTATTATCGGTCATTTTCATTGTCACTCACCCCGCGCAATCGGCATTCCGTTCTTGCGACTCCAACTCTTCGCTGACATGTTCGACACCTTTTTTCAGAATAAAGTTACGGGCGGCGGAAAGCGCCCCCAAGATCGCCGGAGCTTTAGATCGTCCGTGGGCTTTTATAAGGGTCCCCTTGACGCCCAAAAGCGGCGTCCCGCCGTATTTTTCGTAGTTAAAACGCGCCCAGAGAGCCTTCACCATAGGGATCATGAAAAGCAACCCTATTTTGGGCATGAAGCGCCTCCCCATTTCCTCCTTGATGATAGACCTCGCGCCTTGCATGAGCCCTTCCCCGAACTTCAATATGACGTTGCCCATAAAGCCATCGCATACAACCACATCGGCTTTTCCATGAACGATATCGTCCCCCTCGACGTATCCTTTGAAATTGAGAGAGCTTCGAAGCAGCATTTCTCTAGCCTCAACAACCACGTCGTCACCCTTTATCTCTTCGGTGCCGTTAGAGAGAAGCGCCACCTCGGGCGACGCGATGCCCATGATTTTTTTGGAATAGATGTTCCCCATCAAGGCGTATTGATAGAGATTCAGAGGTTTTGAACGCACGGAAGCCCCGACGTCCAACAGGAAAGTCCAACGGTTTATGGTCGGCAGAGGGACGCCCAACGCCGGCCTGTCTATCGACGGCAAACGTCCCACCACCAAAACCCCGCCCGCGACGATAGCGCCGGTGTTGCCAGCGGAGAGACACCCCTGAGCCTCGCCGGCCCTCACCATCTCCATAGCCACCCTCATGCTGGAGTTTCGCTTTTTACGAATGGCGGAAGTGGGAAGTTCGTCCATCAACACCGACTCCGTCGTATGAACGACGCAAAGACGCTTCAGAACGTCGGATGAGGCTTTAGACAAGCAAGGCTTGATCTTTTCCTCGTCCCCGGTCAGAACGATTTCGAGGTCGTCGAATTGCCCGCAGGCCTGAACGGCGCCCTTGCATATCTCAATGGGAGCGTTGTCCCCGCCCATCGCGTCGAGCGCTATGGTCAACATTTTAGTCATATCAAAATCACCAGCACGAAATCACTCCAAAACCGCCGCTATAAAACGCCCGACGAATATCTCCCTGTCACCCACGCGGGTACGCACGCTGACTATGTAACGGTTCTCTTTATTTGTACCGACTTTCGCCCGCGCTATGAGCGTGTCGCCTACTTTCGCGTGCCCTTTGTAGTCTCCGCGCATGGAGTCGATAATCACGGACTCAGCCTCTATCACCGCAACGGCGATAGAGCTGGCTTGAGCGTAGATGTAGTTGTCCCAAAGATAATCCGTCGTGCGAAAAGACATCTCCCGCGTCGTTCGGAGCGCCGATAAAGCCCAGCGATTGGGATCAAGCTCTAAAAGGTCGCCCACGATATCGCCTCGGGAAAGAGACCGCAACTTGCGTCCGGCCTCCTGCGCCATATTTTTAATACGTTCGCGAGACTCCGGCACACCCATGACGGCGCGGTCGAGACGCACTGTGCTGACGCTCACACCAAGAAGCGACGCAAGCTCCATGTCGGTAGCCATAGGATTCTTTTCAAGTAGCTTAGCCAGACGTTCCTGACGGAGCTTCTTTTCAGATTTTATGCCAAAGCGCCTCCCTACAAATAAATAACCGAGCAACTAAATCTAATGCGGACATCCAAGCAAATTTAGTATCTGGTATCAATAGTTACTCTGACAACCTGAATAGCAGTATATAAGGTCAGGCGAGAATCGTCAAGTACGCAATGGGACAGATCAGGCCCAAATCCGCAGGTCCTCAACCGTAAAACTAAATTCCACCCCCTGGGGCGCGAAGGATGGAATTTAACCTTACAAGAACTGGCCGCGCCGTTCGTTTTCTTTTTTCTTTTCTTGTGCCGAAAAAATATATCTTTCGCTAAAACTATACTCCATATAAGCCTATTTCCCCGCCCAGTATACCTATGTCTCAGGGGTTATGAAAATTTATTTATTGTTGTTGCTGCAGAAGTGGAGAGTGTTTTGACAACATTAACATTAATTTTAACTGAATTTTAATTTTAACTTGAGAGTTCAAAGTTCTTAACGCAGGAGGTAAGAAACACACAGCCCTCAAATTGATTTTGGTATAATCCTTTGGTTAGACACAACTCAAACTAAAGGAGGCTACCATCAACAGAGGGCCTGAATTTATTGTACAACGTCTTCCGTC
>BOCC01000035.1 GCA_026002715.1 Synergistales bacterium | reverse complement strand
CAAGGTGGCGCCATTCTCTTACCCGAGTATCGTACGCCGTTAGGCTCTTTTTGCATTGACTGCAGGAAAATTCTGCTCCGAGCTGAAAATCCAAGATAATATCTAAGCGACGTCTGCCATAATCAAGACGAACTTCTTTGATTTCCCAAGGTTCATGGATGTCTAACGCGGCTTCAAAGATACGATATTCTCGGCTGCTCGTTTTGTAAGGATTTCCCATTCTCTTTCTCCCCAATCTCTAAAAGCTGGGCTTCAGTATAAATTCTCCCCCTCTCTTTTTGTATACGCTTTTCTGTATATTTTCGTTCCCACAGCAAATGCGAAGGAACCAAAAATATACATAAAATACCCAAACAGAACTTTTTCAATTACAAGTCTAAAGAACTTTTACGTGAGGTCTTTTTGTGAATTGTTGAATCTTAAATTTTATTGTACGCTAATGTATTAATACCACAAATACGATTTTCAAATAAAATTCAATAGGTTTTGCCTATGGCAGAATTTCAATACTTTTGTAATAGTCATCTCTAAAAACCCCCTGTTTTTGATTTTTGACATAACGTAAACCCAGTAAAATAGCAGGGTTATTTTTTGAAAATAAGTTTTTAGAGGTGATCTAATGTAGTTATAAAATATGACGGGATTTTAGAATGTATATAAAATTAAATGTGTTATGATGGCATTTGATATTTTTTGGCACTCTTATACGGGGGAATCTGATGCATTTAAAAGAGATTCGATATGTTCTTGCCATTGCCAGCGAGGGCAGTATAACTAGCGCAGCACAGAAATTGTACTTGTCCCAGCCGTCATTGAGTCAGTTTCTCAATGAATATGAAGAAGCTCTCGGGTTTCCACTTTTCATCAGGATGGCGCGAGGTGTTTCTTTAACGTCCCGTGGGAGAGAATACGTTGCCACAGCTAAAGATGTTATCAATAATTTTGATAAGATGTTGGAGCGACTTACGCTTCGAGAGGACCGAGAGAGTTCTGTAGTGAAGATAGGAATCCCGGAACAGCGAGGTATGGTTGTAACACCGCTTTTCCTTCCTAGATTCACGTTGTGTTATCCAAACATTCACTTGAATATCATTGACGCGAAATTTAACGAATTGAAGGATATGGTGCGCGATAACGAACTGGATATAGCTTTAGCCGCTTCACTACAAAACCGGAATTATAAGGTGGATAATGTTAGTTATAGAACTCTGTTGCAAGAGGAAATTATGATAGCCATTCCGAAACAACATGAGCTTATATCCCATGTTCATATTGACGACACAACGGAACAACAGTGGATTGACTTAAAAGCCCTGTGTTCTCAGAAATTTGTTGTCTCCAATCAAGGACGTATGATCAGGCAATTTACCGATAAGTTCTTTGAGGACAATAACATTATGCCTCAAATACTGCAGTCCAGCACTAACATATCTACCGTTTTAAAGATATGTCTTAACCTGAATGCAATAACCTTTGTGGCAAAAGGTCTGACATCATGCAATAAAGATATGTATTATGTATCCATAGGTAAACGAGGAAAGCACTGGAACCTTGTTCTGATGACTTCCGGCAAGAGACAGCTTTCTCCTATTGAAAACGATATAGTAGCAGTGTTGTCTGCGTGTCTCGAAGAAACGTGCAAATAATACAATCGGATATTGTTCAAACAACGACCATTGCCGTCCATGCTTATTTATTGCCCCGGACTAGTCGAGCCCCCATCTCGAACGCGTGCTTGCAGTCGACGGGAAATTGTTTATCACGAAATTTGGCTCTGTCGTCCGGGTCGAAAAGAGGGCATTCGTATTTCGAGTAGTCGTCGAACTGATACATATAATTGGCGGTCATATACTCCGTTTTGCCGTTGAGAAACGACAAATACTTCATACTGTTTTTGAAAATATAGTCGTACCCGGCCGACTCCATGCGTCCCACGGCCCTGCCCGTCGTGTATATGAATCCGACGGAGACGGAACCCTTGAAATTTGACCTGTCAGTGGGGCGATAGGCGAGGTTCGCGAACACGAGACGCTCGATGTTAGTGTTTTCTGTTAATGTATTAGAATTTACAGAATACTTTATTTTATATTCGGAAAGTCAATATATAAAATTTCGGAGGTGGTCGAATGATTATCAAAAAGGCTCAGGCCGGGAGCCTCGAATCTTCGGATTGTCTTGTCACTGTCGAACCGGCGGACGCTTACTCTATGTCTTACAGCGGACAGAACGAGGCGATATTCAAGCGCCGTACCGAGCGTCTGGCGCTTGAGATAGCGACGCGTCTCTCGGTATGCGCGCATATTTCCATACAAGACCAGGGGGCGCTCGACGTGACCTTGCGCGCGCGGATAGAAACCGCCCTCGAACGGGCGGCCGGTGACGAGGGGGTGAGGGCGTGAGCGACACTAAAAGTGCGCGCCCCGCTTGCCGCTCCATGCTCTATATGCCGGGCAACAACCCTAGTATGCTTCAGCATGTAGTAGCCTTCGGCGCGGACAGCGTGCTGCTCGACCTCGAGGACGCCGTGAGCGAGCGCGAAAAGGACGCGGCCCGCTGTCTCGTGAGGCACTTTGTGAAGGACGTGGATTTCGGCAAAATCATAGTCACGGTGCGCGTAAACGGCGCGGACACGCCTTATTTTGAGCGTGACTTAAAAGAGATAATCCCGTCACGCCCTGCGGCCGTGAGAGTGCCCAAGTGTCATTCACCCGAGGACGTCACGCTGGCGGACAGGCTTATTTCGGAGATAGAACGGGCTAACGATATACCGCTCGGCAGCGTAAAGATACACGCGATGATCGAGACCGCTCACGGCATAGAACACGCGTATGATATAGCCGTGTCGTCTCCGAGGCTTGAGGCTTTGACGCTCGGCGGGCAGGATCTGACGGCGGACTTAGGCGTCCAAAAAACGAGGGGCGGCGTGGAGTTTCTCTACGCGCGAGGGCGTATTGTCATGGCGGCTAAGGCGGCCGGGCTTGCGGCTTTTGACACGGTCTGGACAGACTTGAACGATATGGAGGGGCTCAAAAACGAGGCGACGCTGGCCGTTCAAATAGGGTTCACCGGCAAGGCCGCCATTCATCCATCTCAGGTGGACATCATCCACGAAGCCTATCGCCCCGACCGAAAAGAGCTGCGCCGCGCCTTTCGCATAGTTTACGCGGCGGAGGCGGCGGAGCGCGAGGGTAAGGGCGTTATAGCGGTCGACGGGCGCATGGTGGACGGCCCTATAGTGACGCGCGCCTTCAACCTCATAAATCTCGCCCGTCTTTACGGCATCGAAAAGGAGGACGACTTGGCATGAAGATGATTAAAAATTCCCTCGGGCGTTTGGTGCCGGACGAAATCCCCGGCGTGGGGAAATTTGAGCCCTACGTATCTCCCTTCGCTTACCTCGACCGAAAACTCACGTCACCCGCCAAAAGCGCGTATCCCATTCACCCCCAACCCCCGCGCCGGGACAAGGTGACAAGCGACATAAGACAAGCTATCGAGCGAAGCGGCTTAGAGGACGGCATGACAATATCGTTTCACCACCATCTGCGCGGCGGAGACGCGGTTATACCTTTGATTTTGAGGGCCTTGAGCGATATGGGTTTCAAGGGCCTGACGCTTGCGCCAAGCTCCCTCCCCGACAGCCATGACTTCGTGGCCGACTACATGAGAAGCGGCCTCGTGACGCGGCTTTTTTCATCCGGCGCGAGGGGCGAGGTCGGACGGGCCATATCTAACGGCGAGATTGAAATTCCCGTCGTGCTGCGAAGCCACGGCGGTAGGGCGCGCGCCATAGAGCAGGGCGATATTTCTATAGACGTGGCGTTTCTCGGCGCGCCGGCCTGCGACAAATGGGGCAACATGACGGGCAGCGCGGGACGTTCGGCCTGCGGCTCTATGGGCTACGCGCAGCTCGACGCAAGGCACGCCCGCCACGTCATAGCCGTCACGGACAACCTGATGGACTATCCCCTCAGACCGCGCATATCCATACCGCAATATCTCGTGGATCAAGTCCTCTTGGCGGACAGCATAGGCGATCCGGCGAAAATAGCGACGGGCGCGGTTAAGATAAGCCGCAACCCGGTAGACCTCAAAACCGCGCGCAACGCCTTCGACCTCCTCGATGCCTCGGGGCTTATGGTGAACGGATGTTCTTTTCAGGTCGGCGCGGGCGGGGCGAGTCTCGCTGTCGCGGCTTACGTGAAAGACTACATGAAAGAGAATAAAATCAAGGGTAGCTTTGGGCTTGGCGGTATGTCGGGTTATATGGTAGAGATGCTGGAGGAGGGATACTTTGAGGCGATGCTCGACGTGCAGAGCTTCGACAAGTCCGTCACGGACTCCATGACGCGCAACCCAAACCATATAGAAATAGACGCGTCATGCTACGCCAACCCCTTCAACAAAGGTTGCGTGGCCCACAACCTCGACATGGTCATATTGGCCGCGCTTGATATAGACACGGACTTCAACGTCAACGTACAGACCGGACATGACGGTGTTTTGCGCGGCGCGATAGGCGGACATCCGGACACGGCGGCGGGCGCGAAACTCGCGGTCATAGTCGCGCCGTCTTTCAGAGGCGGAGTGCCTACGATCAAAGAGAGAGTGATGACGGTCTGCACGCCCGGCGAGACGGTCGACGCTTTTGTCACCGAGCGCGGAATCTGCATAAACCCGAGGCGCGAGGACCTCAGAAGGCGAGCGCGCGACGCCGGGCTTCCCGTAAAGGATATAAGAGAACTCAAAGCGGAGGTCGAGGCGCTTACCGGTGTCCCCGACGACCCCGAGGTTGACGAGAGCCGCGTGGTCGCGGTGGTGGAGAACCGTGACGGGACGCTGCTTGACAGCGTGTATAAGGTGGTTTAGAAATCAGCGATTCGCGCCTCCGATTAGATTATAGAGATGGTTTTAGCAAAAAAGACGAGGGGGGACGATCCCTCGTCTTTTTTGCGGCTATTCCTGCCGATCACTTCGCCGTCAATCGCGTCTTTGTTTGTTATTACAATCGTGCGTTGTTGGTCAGCTTGTTGCCGTCCAATGTTTGTCCGTGGCCGCGAAAGCTGACCTGCTTGCCGTCAGCGTCGCTTTCCATATCACATTCGAGCCCGCGGGGATATTAATGAAAAGCCTGTTTATTTAATCATTCGATAATGGCCACCGGCCTGACAGGGGATCCGTCACCGTCCTTGAACTTCAGGGGCAGGGCTATGAACTGAAAGTCTTTGCCAATCAGTTGGTCGAGGTTCGTCAGGTTTTCGATGATCGTCTTTTCACGCGCGAGAAATATATTGTGCAATGTGAGGGCGGTGTCCGCCAAGGGATCGATGGCGGCGTATTCCACGCCGAGCCCCCGTATCTCTTTGCTGTCGGCCAGAAACTCGATAGCCTCTTTGGATAGCACGGGGTATTCGCCCCAAAAACTTGGCTCGTACCAGCGTTTTGCCCAGTCGCAATAAAGTAGAACGAACTCTTTGCCGGAGAGGTTGACGCGGTCGAAGATTTCCATGCCCATGACCGACCCCGGGCCGTATTTGGAGCAGTCGATGACAATGCCCTTTCCGATGAAGAAGCCCAAATCTTGAGAGTCGGTGCTAAAGCCGGCCGTCTTGACGTGAGTCTGACAGTCCAGATGAGTGCCGACGTGGGTGGTCATCTCGAACTTGATCAACTGATAGGCGTCACCGTCTTTGACGCTGCCGAGGCGTTCAAATTTTGGAAGCGGCGCGCCGGGATAAACCGCCATGCCATTTTCGAGGGTCTGAGACAAATCAATAACCTTCATTACTAAAACCTCCTAAATTGATAAAGAAGTATTGAAGAACATTATAACCCCAGAACCTCATCAATGTCGAGTAGACAGCAGGCAATCTCAATGCCTGAGCGAAAAAGGGATTGCCTATTGCCCCTCACAGAACCGTACTTGCGGTTTTCCCCAACGCCAGCATGGACGAGCTTACGATTAAAACGGTTCAGTCCAACAACTTTTCTATGTTATTTCGCCCTACACAAGAGACATAAATATACCTTCGACCTCGGCGGCGTTTGGGACGCGGGGGTTGAACTTCGTCCCGCCGTTTTCCAACGCGTTCTGGACTAGGACGCTCATTTTTGAAAGATAGAAGTTTTTGTCTATATCGAGGTCGCCGAGCTTTTTGGGAAACTTTAGCTCTTCCGACAACGCTATTATCTTCGTCATCAGATTCTCTAAAGATTTTTCGTCGCTGTCCCCGCCCAACCCTACGTAGCGAGCGACTTCGGCGTAACGCTTCAGTGCCAAGGGCGCGTTGAAGCGCATCACGGCCTCTAAGACGATGGAAACCGAAAGGCCGTGCGGCACGCCGAACAGCGGGCCTAATTGCTGCCCAACGCCGTGGGCGAGGCCCGTGCCGCGGGAAGCGATGGAGAGCCCCGCCATTGTCGCGGCTATCTGCATATTTGACCGCGCCTCCGCGTTGCGGGGTTCTTTGTAGGTTACGGGCAGCCATTTCAAAGTCAGCTTCATGGCCTCAAGCGCGTGAAGGTCCGTGAAGAAGTTCGCGGGCTTCGCGGACGTGTACGACTCTATAGCGTGGACAAAGGCGTCCATCCCAGTGCTGGCCGTGACAGCGGGCGGCGCGGAGAAGGTGAAAGAGGGGTCGAGCAGCACCACGTCCGGGATGGTCTGGTAGTCGGCGATGCCCACCTTGACCTGCGGCATAGCCGCGTTGCCTGAGTCCATATAGACCACGTTGAATGGCGAGACCTCAGACCCCGTCCCGCTGGTGGTGGGGACCGCGATATGTCGGGCCTTGGCGCGGATTTTTGGCAGGGCGAAACGCGCCTTGATCTGTTCGTCCGTGATGTCGGGATGCTCGTAGTAAATCTCCATGACTTTGGCGGCGTCGAGCGTAGAGCCGCCGCCAACGGCAAGAATCAGGTCGGGCTGAAAATCTATCATGTCCTTAGCCGCTTCTTTGCAATAAGTCAGCGTAGGCTCCCGGCCCGGCCCCTCTATTTCCCGAAAGGCAGTGCCGTTCTTTTTCATTATTCCATCGAGCGTCGCCCACACTTCCGCGTTGTTTTTGCGAAAAGAACCCGAGATCACAATTGCCGCGCGTTTTGCGCTATACCCCTCGAGATACCGTATCGCGTTCTCCCCGCAGACGATCTTATGGGGCCAGCTTGTCTCAAACATAATTTTCCTCCTCTGTTTTTTGCGCCGATTATACAAGTCGGGATGATACCCCATCATGCCGCAGCCGGCGCCGGTCTCGAACTTCAGCGTACCGTTTCATTTTATCTTTATTTTGTTTAACGAATAGCGAGTGGGGCCGTCGAATTGCGGACGATTAATTTTACGGGAACGACGAGCTTGATGGCGTCCATCCGGCTATTTTTGAGCTGCCACAGGAGAGTCTGCACTGCCGTCGCCGCCATGAGGGGGATGTTTGTGTCCACCGTGGTCAAAGAGGGGAGAGAAAACTCGGCCTGCTCGACGTTGTCAAAACCCGTAACGCTGACGTCTTCCGGCACGCGAAGCCCTATGCGCGCTACGGCCTGGATAGCCCCAAGGGCGGAGGCGTCGTTGAAGCCCACTATCGCGGTGGGGTATTGCCCCGCCCCAAGGCGGCGCAGGAGTTCTTCCGTCGCGCGGGTTGCGCTGGCCGTATCCCAGTCGTATTCCGTCATATATTTTTCGCTGATGGGGACGCCCTGCTCGTGCATGGCGGTGAGGCAGCCCCTCATGCGCTCGATGGTGGAAATATAGTCCGCTATCCCCTTGAGGAAAGCTATCTTCCGGTGTCCCAGCGAGATCAGGTGACGGCAAGCTAAATATGTTCCCTCGACGTTGTCCTGAAGCACGCATGGGAGCTTGTCGTAATATCCGTTGATCAGCACGCAGGGAAACTTTTGCGACAAGGCGTAGTCCATGTGGGAGCGAAGGATGTTGCTGACAAAGATAATTCCCGAAAAACCGCCGTTTTTCAGTATCTCCCCGACGTCGTCGGTCTCGTCCAGCGTGGAGTAGGCGACCTGATAGCCCTGTTGTCTGCAGCTCTTTTCGATGTTGTAGAACAGGGTTGAATAAAAAGGCTGCGTGATACGGTTTTCGCGCATCCGGCTTTTGGGCAGGAAAAAAGCTATGGGGCCATTGCCGGGCGGTGCCGGATACGGCTTGACCTTCGTTCCGACGCCGGCTTTTTTTTCGACGATGCCGTCGTTCACCAGCAGCTTCAGCGCGCGCCGGACCGTGGCTCTGTCTACGCCGTAAATCTTGCCAATCTGCTGCTCTGAGGGCAAAAAGCAATCGATAGGATACTTCCCGGCCCCGATTTCGGCTTTCAGTGATTCGTACAGTTTGGCGTACAGGTATTTTTCATTGGCACAAGGCTCCATCTTCGCATCACCCACTCCCCGTTTATCATCCTGTCAACAGGTCTTAAAAGATACATGTACTTTACTTATACTATTCTAAAAGCGATTAGATGTCAATTCAGCTTTTTTTGATTCTAACCCGTTGCCAAACTAAGGGGATTATAGTATATTTATGCAAATAAATTAAAACATATGTAGTATATACATGTATTCAACATCGGTCCTCCGATCCCTGTGTAAAATTTGAGCTTTTGCCCGAGTGGGAGGGTGACAAAGTGAACGAAGAGACACGCGAAAAATACACAATCGAAATGAAGGGCATAACAAAGCGCTTCTCGGGAATCGCGGCGTTGAGCGGTGTCGATTTTTTCCTCAGGGCCGGAGAGGTCAACTGTCTGTTGGGTGAAAACGGAGCCGGCAAGTCCACTCTGATAAAGATTTTGAGCGGCGCGCATAAGGCCGACGAGGGGACTATTAGCCTTGACGGAAAGCCGGTCGAAATTCAAAATCCCATCACCGCCCGTAAACTCGGCATTGTGCCTATCTATCAGGAATTAGACCTCATAGACTGCCTTTCCATTGCGGAAAATATCTTTTTGTGCAACGAACCCATGAAAAACCGCTTTCAGATCGACCACGCCGAAATGAGCCGCCGCGCGGATGAACTGCTGCGCGGTTTGAACATGGACTTCGACGTCAGGCGGAAGGTGGGGAACCTCAGCGTCGCCCACAAGCAGATGGTAGCCATAGCGAAGGCGCTCTCGGTTGAAAGTCGGGTGTTTATATTGGACGAGCCGTCTGACGTGCTGACGGGCAGGGAGTTGGAAAGCCTGTTCGAGACGATACGGTTAATTCGTGACAAGGGTGTCGCCATAGTCTACATCTCGCACCGGTTAGAGGAGATTTTCGAGATAGGGGACCTCGTCACAGTCCTCCGGGACGGCAAACTCGTAGCGGTGAAACCGGTCTCCGAGATAGACAAACCCAAACTCATCTCGCTGATGGTCGGGCGATATGTCAGCAGCGATACGAAACGAAAGCGCGAGGACAGGACGAAACTAATCGTCCTCGAAGCGAAAAATATCCGCAGAGGAAATGTTTTGCGGGATATTTCTTTTTATCTGAGAGAGGGCGAGATCCTCGGGCTTTCAGGCCTCGTGGGAGCCGGGCGCTCAGAACTCGCGCGGGCTATCGTCGGAGCCGACCCAATAGACTCGGGAGAGCTTTTTATAAAGGGAAAGAAGCTCAAAATCAAAGGCCCCTCGGAGGCGGCGGAGGCGGGGATAGGCCTTGTGCCTGAGGAGCGCAAGAAGGACGGACTTGTGCTCATTCAGTCTGTGGCCAACAACACCGTTCTGTCCATACTCAAACGGGTGAGCCGCTTCGGTCTGATGAGCGTCAAAAGAGTCGCCGAGACGGTGGATCGCTACGTCCGTGACTTCGATACTAAAATTTCGGGACATAATCAGATGGTCAAAAACCTGAGCGGCGGCAACCAGCAGAAAATCGTTTTGTCGAAATGGTTGGCGACCGGGGTCGAGATACTCATATTGGACGAGCCGACGCGCGGCATCGACGTCAGCGCCAAGGCCGAAATTCACAAAATAATTGAGGACTTCGCGAAAAGCGGGCACTCCGTATTGCTTATCTCGTCCGAAATGCCCGAATTGCTCGCTCTGAGCGATAGGATTATCGTACTGTCGGAGGGGAAGATCACCAAGAGCTTCGATGACAACAACGTCTCGCAGGAGGAAATTCTGACCTACGCTATGCCCCGCAGCTTCATGGAGGAAGGGGGCGCGGCATGAAGAGCCCAGACATGAAGAGCTTAGATATGAAGAGCTTAGATATGAAGAGCTTAGATATGAAGAGCTTAGATATGAAGAGCTTGAACGCCAAAGGTGAAGGCGGCTTGCAGTGGCGCGAGTTTTTGCAGGCTTACAGCACTTACGTCGTCTTGGCGGCGCTTATCGCCGTGGCCTGCGCGATGTCGCGGGACTTTCGCACGTCTCAGAACATCAGCAACCTGCTCAGCCAGATTTCGGTGGTGGGGATTTTGGCCATAGGTCAGATGATGGTGATGCTGACCGGCGGGTTCGACTTGGGGCACGGCTCTTATGTCTCCTTGGTATCGGTGCTTTTCGCTTGTTTTTTGCCTATGGGGATGACCGCGGCCATTGTGTTGGTCGCGGCGTCGTTCTTAGTATTAGGAGCCGTCAACGGATTTTTCGTAAATAAGGGCGTAAGCTCCTTTATCGTGACTCTGGGAGCGATGGGCGTCGCCCGTTCTCTGGCTTTGTTTTTGGCTAAGGGAAACGCCGTGAACCTGACCGATCAGTCAATCAAATTCCTCGCTTACGGGGATGTCTACGGCGTGCCGGTGTGCGTAGCACTTTGGCTTTTCTTGGTCGTCGTCAGCACGCTGGCGCTGCGTGACACGAAGATCGGACGCCACGTTTACGCCTACGGCGGAAACCCAGAGTCGGCGCGGCTCAGCGGCGTCAACACGAAGGCGGTCATCTATTTCGTGTTCGTGGTGAGCGCGCTATTGTCGGTGGCGGCGGGGCTTATCTACGTGGCGAAGTTGGGCGTGGCGCTGCCGAACATGGCCGTGGGTTACGAGATGGACTCAATCGCCGGGTCGGTCATCGGCGGAACCAGTTTGTTCGGAGGCGTGGGGAGCGTCCCCAAAACACTCGTCGGAGTGCTTATCTACGGCATGATAACGAACCTTTTGAACATCATGGGCGTCTCGGCCTACTGGCAGGACGTCGCCAAGGGGCTCATTGTTTTGGTTACGGTCTATTTCAATTCCCGCAAATGGGGCGCTCGGGGGCTGTGATGATGAGGACTGTCAAGGCTTTTTTGAGAGACTGGAGTATGCTGATCGTCTTCGCGGCGATGTTTGTCATATTGGCCGTCGTCACCAAGGGCGTGTTTTTGCAGAAGAACAACCTGCTCAACCTCCTGTCGCAGAACGCGCTTATAGGAGTTTTGGCCATAGGGCAATTTTTGGTCATTCTTACGGGCGGCATCGACCTTTCCGTGGGCTCGATGCTGATGGTATCGTCCATAGCTTACGTCTACTTTCAACAGCTTGGCGTCGCCGGCTCTATGGCGTTCGCCGTTTTCACCGGGGCGTTTTTCGGGGTGCTGAACGGCCTGAGCGTCACGAAGTTCAAAATAAACGCGTTCATCACGACCTTGGCGTCAATGCAGATAGCGCGCGGCATAGGCTTCATCTCCGTGAACGGGCAGCCTATCTTCAACATCAGGCCTGAGTTCCTGACGCTTGGGTCTACTAAATATTTTCAGGTTTCGGCGCAGGTGTACATCTGGCTCGCCTTGGTGATAGTCGGTATGGTCATTTTGAACAAGTCAAGATGGGGCGTCGCGCTCTACTGCACCGGCGGCTCGCGCGACGCCTCCCGCCTATCGGGCATCAAGACGGATAGGGTGATTCTCTCGGCTTACGCCCTCTCAGGGGCGCTCTGCGGCGTGGGCGGCATCCTCTACACTTCGCGCTTGGCTTTGGCCGACCCGACGATAGGCGGCGCGATGAACATGGACTCCATCACGGCGGTGGTGATAGGCGGCGCGAGCTTAGCGGGCGGACAGGGGAAACTTTTCAACACAATAATCGGTGTCCTCGTTTTGGGAATGCTGAACAATTTCATGAATATCATCGGGATCTCGAGCACCATGCACGTCGGCATCAAGGGTTTTATCCTTGTTGTCATGGTGTTGCTGAACAACGCGACGCTACTCAAGAAAGACTCGTAAATAAGGGGAGTGAGCGAGGGGAAATATGAATTTTCGCGCTAGTTGGCGTGGGCCGGTATTGTGTGAGTTTTTTTCAAGTTTGAGGAGGAGAAAATTATGAGAAAAATGTTTTGTTTAGCGGTAGTTCTGCTTTTGATCTGCGCGACTGTGGCGCCGAGCGGCGCGGCCGTTTTGGTCGCGTTCTCTCAGGGTGACAACGGCAACTCCTGGAGGGCTACAAACACCAACGACATGGAAGTTTGGGCCAAAAAGAAGGGTTATGACTATATTTGGGCCGACGGCAAAGGCGACCCTTCCAAGCAGCTTTCCGACATACAGGACCTTCTGTCGCGCAAACCTTCGATTCTGATAGTCGCCCCCGTGCAGGCCGAGGCCGTCACTCCCGCGGCGGAATTGGCCAACAAGGCCGGTATTCCCCTTGTCACCATAGACCGCAAAATCAACGCCACGGTCGGCGAGGGCACCTACAAGGCCTGTATCATACAGGATTTCACCGAGGTCGGCAGAATATGCGCCCGCTATATGGTCGAGTCTTTGACTAAGCAGTTCGGCGAACCAAAGGGGCGCGTGCTGGAAATTCAGGGGACGATCGGCTCTTCCCCGACTATAGACGAAGCCGCCGGAGTTCGTGAGATTCTGGCCCAGTATCCCAACATCAAGATAATCGACTCTCAGTCCGGCGGCGACATGAGAGCGCCCGCCCGCGCGGTTATGGACGACTTCCTGAACAAATACCCGGCCGGGTCCGTCGACTTTTTGTTCTCGTTCCAGGACGATATGACCATCGGCGCGCTGCAGGCCATGAGGGACGCGGGCCGTCTTGAGCTTCTCGGCCACATAGTCTCCAAGGACGGCATGCGCGACGGCATCAAAGAGGTCATCGACGGCAACGTGTTGGTCTCGCCGCAGGTTCCGCCCTATTTCGGGGAGGCGACGTTGGACTTGGTGGAGAAGATTCTCACCGGCAAGCCCTACGACACGACGGTAAACGTGCCCTTCAAAGTATTCGACATGCAGGGCAACAAGGAAATGACCACTAAGTACTACGAAGAGCTTCTGAAGAGCGGGTTGTTTTTCTAAACGCTAATTTATTTAATAACATAAAGACTCGCTCGGCCGTTATGCCGAGCGAGTCTTTATGTATGCCGCTTTTACTCGGAACTTGCAGTCCGGCGACGCGAGCGCTTGACTTTTTCAGACATTTATTCTAATGTTACGTTAATGTGAATGTGAATGTGAATGTTGCCTTTTAACGGTCAGACTTTTCCGCAAAATGGGCAAGGCAAATGGCAATAGTGAAATTCAAGAATACTGAGGAAGCGCAATAATGAAGGTTACGATTATCAACGGACTTGCCGGCACGGGAAAGACCACGCTTGCGACAAGCACATACGATAGCGGGGAGTCGGTCTTCCTCGCGTTTACGCGCAACGCCGCGCAGGCATTCGCGGATAAAGCGGGTGTCAGCGACGATTCGTTCAGAACAATCCATTCCTATATAGCGCCATACGCCAAAAACGTATTGGTTTCCGGTTCTCTGAGGGATAACAGAGCGTTTAAGAGTTACTGCAAACTGATTCCTACTCTAATCAAAGACGCTCCGTACTCAGATGATTTGCTGCACGAAATATGGGGATACTCAAACGAGGTGGTTCACCCTCAAACGGTAGATTATTTGCACGCGCATAAAGACGACAAAAACTTTGTTTACAACTACGAGATGATTTTGATTTACGGGTTGTACGCCTTGCGAAAACAGGCAGCCAACCCATTGCGGCCGCACATTAAGAACTTGATTGTGGACGAATATCAAGATGTGAGCAGATTGCAGTATGAAATAGTCAAAGAATTGGTCAGAGAAGATTCAATTGAGACTTTAGTTTTCTTGGGGGACGCGAATCAGCGGATTTTTCAGTTCGCCATAGGCGACTTTGAGCTGTCGAAACAGGTTCGTATAGATTTCGGCGAAGTCGAGGAACTGACGCTTAAAACCGATTACAGGCACACAAAAGAGCTCCTTTCATATATAGACACTTTCGCCAAACAGCGGTGCGGCAGAACGGCATACGAGATACCTGAGTCCGCAAAGGCAAACGACGGCAGCGTGTCGTTTTCGACGTCGATTGCGGACGCCGTCAATGATTTATTATCCCTTGGGCTTTTGCATAAAGAAATAACCGTTATCAGCCGGACAAATAGGAGCTGCTACAACCTTGCTTTGTATATACAAGAAGAACTCAAATTGCCGATAAACGCGAAATTCTCCTTGATCGACTGCATATTGGCAAAGTTGTCTCTGAGTCTTGGCGCATACATCAAAAGCGGTGAGTTTGACGACTTTGTTAAACTCATTGGGCTTTGCAGGTTGAACGGACTCGGGTTTGATATAGGGATTAAAAGCAGAATCAAAACAGGCGAGCTTACCGCGCGGGACGAATCGCTGTTTGAAGCCCTGCAAAACCAATTAGATAAGGTGATAGACGATATACAAGACGGCAAGGACTTTATCGCGGCGGTGCAATCATTCAAGCCGCTGCGAAACACTTTTTTGCATTACGCCAATAAAGACATTGACACGGCCGAGTTCATCGCAACCACAAAAGAGGAGCTGAACGGCGATAACCTATCATACACGATTGTCGCCGACTTGTTGATAAGGGATTATTTCTCGGACGTCCTTTCCGGGGTTGAATCCGCAGATATTGACATCAAGAGCAAAAAGAACGGGATATGCGTGTCCACGGTGCACAGGTATAAGGGTTTGGAAAACAACGCCGTCGTCTTTTGCCCTGAATACGAAACCAATTCGATTTGCTACTCGCTTTCCAACGACGATTATCTGAGCGAAGAAAATATACTGTACACCGCTATTACAAGACCGTTGGACCATCTTCGTATTGTCGTCCGCGGACCTCTTGAAAACCTGCACCCCAGTCTTTATAAGTTATTCCCGCACGTAGCGGACATGGAAAAATGCGGGCTTGTATCCGTCTTGGACGGCGCGCTCAGCATCCCCAATACCAAGTTGACCTGGTGCGACAAAATACAAGACTTGGATTATGCCAAGTACTCATTGGACAGAGAAACCCATAGAGACAGCTTTATACTGTTATTGAAAAGTATCGAAGGCAAAGACGGTTACCGTTTGGAAAGCATAAAAATGGGAAACAGAATAATAACATTTGTAAATAATTTATAAGGAGCGCGGACCGTGGACACAAAAATCTATGAGAAGCAAGAGTTAGCGGAGTTGCTGAAGAAATATACGCCTAAAGGGTTCACGATGATCGAGGGCAGTCAGTCAGTCGCGTCGCGCAAAATATCCATTGTATCCATTGAAATATGCGGATACGCCGGGTTTGAAGATAAGGTGTTCGTTGACTTTTCAGGCCTCAGAGGACTTGTCGCGCTCCAAGGTGACAACGGCTGCGGCAAAACCTCGCTTTTTCAAGCCATCGAGCAATGCCTGTGCGACGAGCCGAAAAAGTTCAATAAAAACACGCGCGCCAAACACCATAAACTGACGCTGGTTTATAGGGACAACCAAGTTGAGCACACAGTTGTATGCACGCCGGATAAAAAGACACGGGACGGGAAAGCGGTCGAGCCGAAAATAATCGAAAGCGTCCAATTAAACTTGGCGCTTGCCGACTTGACGTCGAAAGCCACAAAAGCCACGACTGAGTACAATACCAAGGTTCTCGATTTGGCGTCACTGAACAGTTATTTTGATTTGACTGACGCCCGGTTAGGGGAACTTGAGGCGAAAAGCGAAGCCATAACAAGAGAGCTCAACGAATATGACAAGCGATGTACAGTATATCGGGAGGAGACGGACAGATACAACCGAAATATCGCAATGGCTAAGGAAGAGGAAGCCACTTACGGCGTCAGGGTGAAGGATTGGCAGACGGAAGCAGACAGAATAAAAGAAAGCAACGCGGCTCAATTGAAAGAACATGAGGCGGCTTGCGCTGTTATCGATAAAAACAACGCGGAAGCGGAAGCCGGCTATCAGCTCGCTCTCGCAAAGTTCAACACTCAGTTTGACGCGCTTAGAGATCAATACGCAAAGTATGCTAATGACCAAAACGCTCTTATTCTGGAAAAAGAAGACGAACTCGCGAAGTTGGAGGGGACGGAGGGCGGAAGCGAAAAGGGGCTAAATGAATCCGTAAAAAAGGTCAAAGCCTCCATAACAGAGCTGTTGTCAGCGGAGGAGGAGAAAGCGGAAGCCTTAGAAGCGCAAAGATTAGAAGCTCTGGAGCTCCATTTGGCCTCTTCTGTTTTCAGCGAAAAAGACAAAGAGATAATCGAAGCTGATTATGTAAACGGGAAGAAGCGTTTAGAGACAAAACTCAAAAACGCCAAAAAGCTGAGTATAGGCGAGTGCCCCACTTGCCTGACCGACATAACCGAGGAAATGAAGCAAGACCTCATTTCAAAGTATGAGAACAGCGTCGCCGAAATGGAGTCTATGAGCAAGGAGCAGGCGAGGCTCAAGTCAAAGGACGCGCGCGAAAGAGCCAAGTATGTGTGGGAAAGAGACGGTGAATTAACCGCCGTAAGGGAAAATATTGCCGCTTACACAGAGGCCTTGGAATTGAAAGACGCGGATTACAGAAAAAAGGGCGGCGCGGACATTAAAATCGATGTGTTACGCACCCTCTACGGCCTATACGGGCAAATATTTACAATAAAGTCACTCCGCACAAAAAACGCGGGAGAGATCAAAGCGCTGAAGGCGAGCATTAAGCAGTTAAAGGGCGACGTTATGGGCGAAGACGCGTATATCGCTAAAAACGCGACGCTTTCCGCTCCCGCGGAGCCTGTAAAAATGCGCTACCCGCAGCAACCCACTCCCGCGGCGGAGCCTGAAAAGCCAAAGAAAATAGAGCTGTCGTCAATCGTCGCGCCGGTCGCCCCCAAACAACCGGAGGGCCTGAGCACAATGAGCGCGGTGCTGTCGGAAATGAGTTTATGTAAGGAAATAAGCAGGCAAAAATCAGTGGTTATCGCAAGAATAACAAAGCTGTATTTTGACGCGCTCAAGCCAAGAATAGAGGAAGTATCCAAGAGACTGCGCCTGAACTTATCCGTTGAGATTTCAAAAAACCAGTCAATCGGATACACATATAACGGGGTAAAAATCAACTCGTTCAGCGGAGGAGAACAGACCATAGTCAACATCGCCGTGGCGCTCGCGCATTCGTATCTCGAGTCGGACATACTGTTCATCGATGAGAAATTGGACACGTTGGATAAAGGCAATTTTACGGAAGTCCGCGGCATATTGAGAAAAGCGCTTGCGGAATTGGGCATCCGCGCGATTGTCGTCATATCTCACAGGGATATGCCCGACATGGACGGGAGATTGCAGCTACGCGCTTGACGCGGAGCGTTTCGCATCATAACAAATATTCAACACTCAGGAGGTATGTCGATATGGATAAAAACATGCTTTTGATGGAAAAATTGAAAGAATACGATACGCCGTCCGTCACGAATGTCATCGCCACTTATCCCGGAGATAAGGAGCTCTGTTTGGGACTTTACAATCCCTGGACCTGCAACTGGTACACAGACCAGAGTATAAAATGCATGTATCCCGAACTGGGACGCACTGTAGGCTATGCCGTAACTGTTGTATATGAGCTGCCCGACCCTAATTTTCAGCGTTTGAGCTTGGGTGATGTTTTGTGCGCCATCGAAGCGTCGCCCAAGCCTTGTGTTTTGGTTATGAAGCAGAACATACCTGACGAGATCAAGAGGAAAAACGGGCTTTCCGGCGGAAATATGACGACCGCGTTTCAGACGCTCGGCTGCGTGGGGTGCATTTCTGACGGCCCGTCGCGCGACATAGACGAGATACGCCCTATGAAATTCCAATACATGCTGACAGGCGTAACCGCGGGGCATGGCTCTTTCGGCGTCGCCGCGGTCAACGTTCCGGTTAGCGTTGGAGGCATGGATGTGACGGTCGGCGAAATTATCCATATGGATGAGAACGGAGCCGTCAAGTTTCCGGCTGACAAGTTGGAAATAGTGGTCGAAATGCTCGATAAACTCAGCGAGCACGAGAAAAAGAAGCAGGCCGACATTCGCGCATGCAAGACAGCCAAGGAAATCATCCAGGTTATGAGCGGCGGCGGTTACGTCAAAAAATAGCCTGAGGAAGCGCGCGTTTCTCGCCCGAACGGATCGATTTGCTGTAAATTTACGGTAAATTTACAGCAAAGGACTCATTGACAATATTATTAATATATATTATCATTAGAGAATAATTATTGTTTTGGAGGCACAGGATGAGGATGGGACGCAACACGCACCAAAAACAAAGCATATTAAATGCCTTGACTTCATTGCGGGGGCAGCATCCGACGGCGGAAATGGTTTACGAGCGGGTATCTCAAACTATTCCATCCTTAAGCCGCGCAACGGTTTATCGTGTTTTGAACGGCTTTGCCGAGCATGGCGATATTTTACAGTTGCATATCCCCGAATCGGGAGACCGCTATGACGACGTTATATCGCCGCACTATCATCTGTTGTGCAATGTCTGCAAGCGCGTGGTAGATTTAGCCGCGCCGCGGCTCGAGGAGATTCCTTTGCCGCAAAATGACATTTCGGGATGTTATATAACAGGCATTGAGCTCATGTTTTTGGGGATTTGTTCCGAATGCGCCTCCAAACAATAAAATAATTAGAGGAGGAACTGTGATGTTATCGCTTACGAAACTCAACATTCAATACGCGCACCGTTTTTTGGGATATGAAGGCGAGGCCCAGTATCTCCACGGGCATACCGGCACACTGACGATTGAGGTAGAGGGCGGCGTGGACGCCAAGAGTGGCTTCGTATATCCTTGTAACAGTATTAAACGCGTAGCCTGGAACTATTTGGTGAACTTTGACCACGCGCTCATTTTGCAGCAGGAAGACCCTCTCCTTCCGGGGATTCTGGAAGCCTACAAAAAGCAGGGTATCAAGGACGGCGCGCCGAGCAACAAAGCCGTCGGAACCGCTATCGACACCGACCTCGCTAAGGCGTACCCCGAGTGTCGTTTGGTCGTCGTGAAGAAGGTCGCTACCTGCGAGAACCTTATAGAGCTGTTTTACTCCCTGTTGAAGGACAAGCTCAACATCAAGAAGCTTACCTTCACCTCAGGCGACAACGCCGCTTCGGCTACTTTCTAACCGTCGGCTTGACCCGTCCTTTTTCGTTATGATAAAACCCCCAGTCGGCGCTATCTTTTTGCGCCTGTCTGGGGGTTTGTTGATAGCCGCTGCGATCAGAGAGCGCGCAGCAGAAGAGACGCTATGGTAGGTTTCAATATCGCCATGGGCGCAAATTACCACAGCGGGATGGAGAAGGGCAGAGAAGAAGGTAGAGAAGAAGCGCTCAAAGACATTGTGCGCTCCATGTTAGCGCGTTCTATGTCTCTTGAATCTATATCGGACATTTTGGGAATGCCCGTTGATGAAATTGAGGCTTTACGCAAACAAGAATAATGGCTCTTCACGGATTTGCGAGCAATGCCGACGAGGCTCATTTGGTCATATGCAAATCCTCGCCACAATAAATATGGCTAAACATGGGGATAAAGAAAGTCCTTGAAAATAGCATGAAGAGGGGTATGGAGATAGGAACGGGCGCGCCGCAGGCGCGCCCCTGCTATGCTATAATCTCGTCAGGTGATGCAGATGTCCGACATTTATACTAGGTCACCTCTAAAAACCCATCAAATCGTCTCTATATTGCCGGCAATGACGTTTTTACGGAACTTGCGAGGTAAAAGTTGTTATTCTTACCTCTGTCGATATTCTGTCGATATGGATTTTGTGGTGTTTCGCAGCTTGAATTGGTTTTTCTGCTATTTTGAGCAGAAAAACCACATAAAATAGGTTTATGCTGCCATAGCAGATGCCTTCCCTATCTTAACCAATGTCATATAGCGCATGAGGTTGTAAGCAAAATCGCGCATAGCGATTTGGCATTTTGCTCTATCTATTCCTATGCAGCGTATAGTCAAGCCGCCCAT